>VXNO01000151.1 GCA_009840575.1 Chloroflexota bacterium
GGCAAGGGGATGGGGATGGGGGGCTTGGTTGCCATATCCACGTAACTAGCCAGGGCAATCGCTTCAAAATGAAACCCTGCACAAAGGCAAGCCGTTTCGGGCGAGTCACCGCCTCGCCCCTACACCAAATCTCTGTGCCTCTGTGGCAAATCTTTTTTGATGCGATTGCCCCGCTGACCTAACCTTGTTCCGCGCCATCAGCGGAAATTATGCCATCTTCCAGCAGCAGCACGCGGTCCATGCGGTTTGCCAGCGAGCGATCATGGGTTACCAGCACGATGGTGGTGCCATTCTCCGCGCGGATGCTATTGAGCGCAGCCATGACCGTTTCGCCTGATTCCGTATCCAGGTTGCCGGTCGGTTCGTCGGCTAGCAGGACAGGCGGGTCGTTGGCCAAGGCGCGGGCGATTGCCACTCGCTGCTGCTGCCCGCCGCTTAGCTCGTTGGGTTTGTGATTAAAGCGATCGCCCAGCCCCAGCATGTCCAGCAGATCGCGGGCGCGGCTGAAAGGCTGATGGCGGCGCATCTGGGCAAATTCAATCGGCAGCGCCACATTTTCCACCGCGGTCAAGGTGGGGATGAGGTTGAAGAACTGGAAGACGAAGCCGATCTTCTGGTTGCGGATGTCGGTAAGCTGGTTCTCATTCATACGCGAGATATCGACGCCATCAATTTCCACGCTGCCGGCGCTGGGGCTGTCCAAGCCGCCGATGATGCCTAGCAAGGTGCTCTTGCCGCTGCCCGAAGGACCGATGATGCCGACCATTTCCTTGCGATGAATCTCCAGGTTGACGCCACGCAGGGCATGCACGACATGCTCGCCCAATTTCAATTGGCGCGTTACATCGCGGGCACGGATGACAGGCTGCTGCATAGACGTGTTTCCTTTGGGGGCGGCGGCTAGACTTCGTTGACGATGCTGAAGATCATCGGGCGGCGTTTGGTTTCATTGTAGATCAGCTTGCTGAGGCTATCTTCGACCAGGTTTTGGCGGTTGCCATTCATGCGCTGGTTGCTGTTGACGACGCGCGTAACTTTGTCGCGGATATTATCCAGGAAGTCTTCGGCGTCTTTCAAGTAGACGAATCCGCGCGATACGATGCGCGGCTGCTCCAGCAATTTGCCGCTGCGCCGGTCGACGTTCACGCTGACCAGCACAAAGCCGTCTTGCGCGAGGATCTCGCGGTCGCGGATGACGGCGCGCCCAATATCGCCGACGCTGCTGCCATCGACGAAGACATAGCCGCCCGGCTGCCGCTCGCCCACGCGGACGCCACGCCCGTCCAGCTCGATGGTCGTACCATTTTCGATGATTGTTACCTTATCCGGCGGCATGCCATTATCGACCGCCAGCTTGGCATGCAGATGCAAGTGGCGGACCTCGCCATGCACCGGGATGAGCCGCTTGGGCTGCGTCAGGTTGAGCATCAGGCGCATTTCTTCCTGGCAGGCATGGCCGGACACATGCACGGATTCGATGGCGTCGTAGATGACATCAGCGCCGCGTTCGATGAGCCGGTTGATGGTGCGGTAGACCATCTCTTCGTTGCCGGGGATGGGGTGCGATGAGAAGATGATGGTATCGTCCCGGCGCACATCCAGTTGGCGATGCCGCCCCGCCGCCAGCTTGCCCAAGACAGCCGATGGCTCCCCTTGCGAGCCCGTAACCATGAATACGATTTTGTGTGGTGGCAGTTGCTTGGCTTGGGCGACTGTGACCAGCATATCGTCGCCGACATCCAGATAGCCGAGCTTGCGCGCGATCTTGGCGTATTCAGACATCGTGTAGCCAGTGATGCAGACTTTGCGTTTGTGGGCGCGCGCCGCATTGACAACCTGCTGCACCCGCGACATCAACGAGGCAAATGTAGCGACCATGATGCGGCCTTTCGCCTGCCGAAAGACGCGATCCAGCGCCGGCGCGATCACCGCTTCCGACTGCGTCCAGCCGGCTTTGTCGCTGTTGGTGCTATCCGCCAGCAGCAGCGCCACGCCCCGCTGCGCAAAACCAGCCAGCCGCGCATAGTCGGTCTTGCGCCCGTGCACCGGCGTATTGTCGAACTTGTAATCACCCGTATGCAGGACAATGCCAAACGGCGTGTTGATGCCATAGCCGACGCAATCGGGGATGCTGTGGCAGACATGGAAGCTCTCCAGCTTAAAGGGGCCAACCTGAATGGTATCGCCCGCGTCAAAGGTGTTGAGCGCCGCATTTTTCAGCAAGCGCGCGCTCTTGAGCTTGACTTGCAGCAAGCCGGCGGTTAGCGGCGTGGCGAATAGCGGCAGGCCCGGGAAGGCTTTAATTAGATGCGGGGTCGCGCCGATGTGGTCTTCGTGCCCATGCGTGAAGCAGACACCGTGCAGTTTGATGTCGTCGCGCTCTACTAACCAGCGGAAATCGGGGATGATGTAATCGACGCCGTGCATGTCGTTGGCGGGGAACATGATGCCGCAGTCGATGAGGAAGCCATCGCCGTTATATTCGAACAGGGTCATGTTCTTGCCAATCTCGCCCAAGCCGCCGATCGGCGTGATTTTGAATTTCTGTTTTCGTGCCATGTTGCTTTGCTCCAAATGGAAATTGCCCGTCAAGCAAGGCTGCGGGCTGCTGCGGGGGTTTATGGCGCTGCTGTAGAGAGGTTGATGAATGCTCCTCAATTATGCTGATGCGCTATTGCTCATGCCCGGCCCGGGCATGTCAAGGTCTGTGTCAAGTTGAGGCAGTGTAGCAGATACTAGCGGGCTGGTATAGGCGCAGTTTTTTTCACTAGAAAGCAACTTGCAGGGCAATCACATCAAAATTATTCGCCCCAGAGGCGAGGCGCTGACTCGCCCGAAACCACTTCCTTCTTGGTGTATTCGGTGGTTAAACATTTGACGCGCTTGACATGTTGCATAGTTAATATGCCTGTTTTATGCGGTGGCGCTTATGCTATAATGCCGCGCATTGTCTTTCAGAGCCGACAAACAGGAGGCGCGCTCGCCATGGCTTACGACAAGATCACAGTGCCCGCAAGCGGGGAAAAGATCCGCTTCGTCAATGGGGTGATGCAGGTGCCGGACAACCCTATTCTGCTTTTCATTGAGGGCGATGGCATCGGCTACGACATCATGACCGCCAGCAAGCGCATCTGGGATGCAGCTGTGGAGAAAGCCTATGGCGGCGCGCGGCAGATCAGTTGGATGGAAGTCTACGCGGGCGAAAAAGCGGCTGGCGTATACGCGGGCGATTATATGCCCGAAGAAACTTTTGAGGCTTTCCGCGAATACAAGGTCGGCATCAAAGGTCCTTTGACAACGCCCGTTGGCGGCGGCTTCCGCAGCTTGAATGTAACCTTGCGCCAGGTGCTCGATCTGTATAGCTGCGTGCGCCCGGTGCGCTGGTATAGGGGCGTTCCCAGCCCGCTCAAGCAGCCGCAAGATGTCGATGTCGTCATCTTCCGCGAAAATACCGAAGACACCTATGCCGGCATCGAGTTTGAGTCGGGAACGCCAGAAAATGCCAAGTTAGCCAAGTTCCTGCGCGAAGAGATGAACGCGGACAATTTCTTTGCAGACGCGGGGCTAGGCATCAAGCCCATCAGCCCCTTCGGCAGCAAACGGCTCATCCGCGCCGCCATCCAGTATGCCATCGACCGTGGGCGCAGCAGCGTAACCCTGGTGCACAAAGGCAATATCCAAAAGTTCACCGAAGGCGCATTCCAGAAGTGGGGCTACGAGCTGGCCGCCGAGGAATTCCCCGAAGAGACGATTTCCTGGGACGAGGTAGCAGCCAGACATGGTGGCGAGGTGCCCGCGGGCAAAATCCTGGTGCAGGATACCATCGCCGATATCATGTTCCAAAAGATGCTGCTGCGTCCGCGCGAGCATGATGTGATCGCCACCACTAACCTGAATGGCGACTACCTGAGCGATGCGCTGGCGGCGGAAGTAGGCGGCGTCGGCATCGCGCCGGGCGCTAACATCGGCGACGAGATCGCGCTCTTCGAAGCCACGCACGGCACCGCGCCCAAATATACCAACCTGGATATGGTCAACCCTGGCTCGCTGCTCTTCAGCGGCGTCATGATGCTGGAGCACCTGGACTGGTTCGAGGCGGCGCAGCTCATCACCAGCGCCTACGAGAAGACCATCGACCAGCGCTATGTAACTTACGACTTCGCGCGGCAGATGGAAAATGCCACCAAAGTGCCAACCAGCGAATTCGCCACGCGCATCATCGAGAATATGGACGGAGCTTAAGCGCGTCCGACGAGCCGCTTTGCCACAGAACGCGGCGTGAGACGCCGGCGGCGGATGTGGCGAGGCGGCTGCGGAGCTTTGGACATCTGGGCGAGCTTGCGCATCATCGCCAGCCCGGTACTGCGATAATGGATTTCCAACAGCAAGTCGTCTTTGTTAGCATAGAAAAAGTCCATTATCACTTGCCTGATTGCGCGCCAGGCAAGCTCTTGATTGGCGTTGTCTTTGCGTTGTCCACGCAGATAAGGGCCTGGATCCACATCATCAAAAGCCAACCAGCCACCTTGCCGCACCTTGGGATACCAGAGCATAATCAAATCCGCTACATGCCGCGCGGAATGCAGGCTGTCGATGTAGATGAGGTCGATGCCATCGCGCAGGATAGGCGCTCTTCGCAAGCATCCGCAATCACACCTGTAGACCAGCCTTTGTTCACGCCGCATTCCAAGATCACCGGCGCTGTCATCTGGCTGACTGCTCGGTGCAGAACCATCAACTGTGTCGGCACTTTGCCAAAGACTCCGCCTTCTCCAGCCGCGGCAAAGACCGACTGCAAATCATAGTGCCTGGTTTCGACCATGTAGCCCTCATCTCGCTGGGCGAATCATTTCAATTCAATTGCGACCGCGCAGACGTCTGGCTAGCGAATAGAAGCTGACGCGCCGGGCTTTCAGGCGCCGCGGCGGATTTGGCGGCTTGGACATAGACGCGAGTTTCTGCATGATAGCCATGCCTTTGTCGCCGAGATGGTATTCCAGCAGCAAGTCGTCTTCGTTGGCATAGAAGAAATCCTGGACGAGCTGCCAGATATCGCGCCAAACGATTTCGCTGTCTCGATTGTCTTCGGGTTGACCACGCATGTAGGGAGTGGGGTCGACATCATGGAATGCCAGCCAACCCGACTGCCGAACATAGGGATACCATAGCTCTAGCTGGCGGCGCACATGGCGAACCGCATGCCAGCTATCGATGAAGACGAGGTCAATGCCTTGTTTCAAGAACGGCGCTTCGTGCAGGATCCGTTCTTGATCGGTGTCGTCAGTTTGAATGAATGTCCAGCAATCGGACTGTATGGCGGCCGAGCAGTCGGCGATATCCAGCGAAACCAGCCGCCCGCCCGTCCGCTCACAAGCATCCGCCAGCACGCCAGAAGAAAAGCCTTTGTGCACGCCACATTCCAGCACAATTGGCGGCACCTCGAGGCTGCAAATACGGCGATGCAACTCCATCAGCTGAGTCGCGTGTTTGCCGAATGCGCCGGGCCCGCCAGCAGCAGCGAATACCGACTGCAAATCATAGTGCCTGGTTTCGACCATGGCGTCTCCTTCGCGGCGGCTACATAGGCTGTAGTATAGCCCGAAACTTCTTCATCGATATTGGTTATCCAGGCTGTTCACCGGCTAGCGCGTCAGGCGGTCTTGCGCGCTGGCGAAGCGCTGCGATACGAAGAGCGCCGCCAAGGCAAGCGCAATCAGGATCAGCCCCGTCCAGATAGCGGCGTTGATATCGCGCTCGAAGACGCTGTAGACCAGCAGCGGCATAGTCTGCGTTTTGCCCTGCAAGTTGCCGGCGAAGAGGATGGTCGCGCCGAACTCGCCCAAAGCCCGCGCCCAGCTGAGGATCATGCCCGATGCCAGCGCTCGCCAGGCGATAGGCAAGGTTATATACCAGAACATCAGCCAGCCGTGAGCGCCATCCACGCGCGCCGCGTCTTCGATCTCCGCGGCGATGCTGGCAAAGCCGACTTGCGCCGAGCGGATATAAAAAGGCGCGGAGATGAAAAATTGCGCCAGGATGACGGCGGCGATGCTGAAAGGGATGAGGATGCCAGCTTCCGCCAGCAGCGAGCCAACCAGTCCGCGCCGGCCAAAAGTCAGCAGCAGCGCCAAGCCCGCCACAGCCGGCGGCATCACAATCGGCAGCTCAATGAACAAACTGACAACCGTTTTGCCGCGGAAGGCATAGCGCGATAGCACGAATGCCAGCGGCGTGCCGAAGAGCGCAGCCAAACAAACGACGACAGCGGTCGAAGCGAAACTCAGCAGCACCGCCGAGCTGATAACTGCGGAATCGGGCAGGTCGCGCCAGGCTTGTGATGCCAAGCCCTGCAGCAGCAGCACAAAAACCGGCGTCGCCAGCAGCAGGAAGGCAAATGCGCTGACGGCGTATAGCAGCAGCCTATCGGCTTTCAATCGGACTGGGGCAGCGCTTGGCTTGCGCTTGGGTATTTTCATCGGCGAAAGAGGGTGGGACAGTCGGCAAATCGTTGGCTTCACTGAGCGGATCAGCCTCCAGTATAGCAGGCGGGCAGAAGCCATGTTCAGCCAGAATGTCACGCCCCGCATCGCTCAATACAAAGTCGATGAACGTCATCGCCAGGTCGAGATTCGCCGAATCCGCCAAAGGCGCGATGGGGTAAGCAGCCAATTGATTGTGCGCCGCGTCAATCTCGATGACCAGCAGTTGCTCGGCGACATCCCCCAGCGCATCGGTCTGGTAGACAATGCCGGCATCCGCCTCGCCCAGCGCCAGGCGCGCGACAACCTGGCGAACATTGCTCTCTTCGGAAGCCAAGTTGCGCCGGACGCGCCGGCTGAAGTCCGCGCCATACTCGCTAGCATAGGATTGCAGCATGGCATCGGTATACGCGCGGATGGGCGTGCCAGCGGCAGCCAGCACCAGCAAGTAGCCTTCGTCCGCCAGGTCACGGGGGGATTTGATGCCGGCGGGATTATCGACTGGCAGAGCCAAAACCAGTTGATTATGCGCGAAGCTGCGCGCGGTTTCGCCGTCTACCCGTCCGTCCGCCACCACCAGTTCGAGTTGTTTCTCGTTAGCGCTGGCGAAGATATCGGCGGGAGCGCCGGCGATAATCTGCGCCGCCAGGCTGGATGAGCTGGCAAAGTTGAGCTGCAGCGAGACGCCCGGCTGCTGCGCTTCGAATGCGGTCGCTAGTGATTCAAAGGCATCGGTCAGGGAGGTCGCCGCGAAGATAGTCAGGCCGGCCTGCGCGCTGACGAGGGGAATGCACAGCAACGAGAGCATCAGCGGCAAGAGGCGCATAAAATCTTTGCCACAGAGGCGCAGAAGTAGAACAAAGTAAGTAATGCCAAAAATAGAGGAGTGATGTACGGCTCGCTTGATACTAGGAATTGATTGCCGCTTAATCAGCCCACCCCGCCCCTGGCCCCTCCCCGAAGCATTGGGGAGGGGAGCTAAGGCAGGCGGAATCGCGATTCTATATGGGTTTCGATGTCTATACGAATGCGCGGCGAAACCTTCCCCCCATTGATATGGGGGGTCCGAGGGGGGTAGACCACTAGCGGCAAATCTTACAATTTCCATTCGCGCGACTTACTTTGTCTTACTGAGACACGGAGAAATCCTAGGGATTAATTTCCGCTACTGCTAGCGGCTGCTTCTCACGCAGCATAATATGCCAAGCCACCTATATTGCAAGCCCGCGAGAATCGGCTACTGTAGAGATAGCGGCAGGCGAGGAAAGCAGGGATATGCGCAATAGCGGGCCGCCCGCCTGGTTTGTCATTTTGCTGGGCATCGCGATCGTGTTTGGCTTATATTATCTGTGGCTGGGCATCCAAAATTTCCTGGTGACGGGGCTGACTGTCGTTGAATCCACGCAGCAAGCCGTGGTGGGCAGCACATCTACCGCTATACGCATCCGCGAAATCGCCGCCAACGCGCCGACTCCCCTGCCCAGCTTCACGCCGGTGCCCGCCTGCCAGGATTTCGAAGTCAGCGTGCGCGAAGCCATCGTGCGCGCCCAACCCGATACCAGCAGCCGCATCAAAGCCGCGTTGCCACAAGGCGAGATCGTCTGTGTCATCGCCGCCGTCCCCGATGCGGATTGGTATCTCATTGATGAGAATCGCTTGACGAAGCGCCTGGAGAAAGTGTATATGCACCAAGACATCATCCGCGCGCTCTACCCGACCCCCACGCGCACCCGCACGAATACACCCGCGCCGACTCGCACTCCCACGCCAAGTCACAGTCCTGTGCCTACCATGCCAACCGAAACCTTGCCGCCACTCACGCGCGCACACACTCCCCCGCCACCCAGCGCAACGCCGACAGCGACGCTCGCCAGTGTCAGCCTCTAACTTGCGGGAATGTGGGGTTAAACTATACTTTGGTGCAGAATCTCCTTGCTCCCGCAGCGTCAAGGGGAGGCGAATGCCGCGCGTTCTGTCCATAGCCAAGTGAAGGGGCTGGGCTTGACTGCGATTATTGAAGTTGTGGTTGGCGTCGTCTTCGTCATCATCTTGCTCAGCATCGTGGTCACTGAGGTCAACACACTCTTTGCCCGCGCCACCAAAATGCGCGCCAGGAACCTGCGCGGCGCGATCAACAGCTTGATTGCCGACCCGGTCATCCGCGCCAAGGTCTATACGCATCCACTGATCCAACTGGTCAAAGCCGATGCCATCGCGCCCAACCAGCGCATCACCCGCGCCGAAGCTGAGAAAATCGCCCGGCGGCCGATCGCCTCTGTCGACTATATCGAGCCGGCGACTTTCGTCGATGTGGTGCTGACGACAGTCAAAGCTGAATCCGACCAGCGGCTGTATGGCGCGCTCATTAATGTAGTGAATGGCATGCCGCCAGGGACCGAACGGCGCGGCTTGCGGGTGATGGTGCAGCGCGTGGTCAGGGATGGTCAAGACACATCGGAGCTGCGCAATGCCCTGCGCTATGTGCAGGATCGGCGCTATCGGGCGGCATTGGCGGACATCGTCAGCCAGATTGACGAAGAGGTCAGCCAAGTGGGCGCGGGGCAGACGAACCACGTCGCGCTGCTAGCGGGCGTGCGCCAGGTCGAGGACGAGCAACTGCGCAATGTGCTGGCGACGGTGCTCTCTGGCGCGGAGACCATGCAAGCGGCGCGCGTCAACCTGGAAGGCTGGTTCAACAGCGCCATGAACCGCGCCAGCGCCGCCTATACCGCCAAGATGAAACTGCTTTCGTTGGTTGTGGCTTTGTGCTTCGCCTTGCTCATCAACATTGACAGCTTGCACATCGCGCGGACGCTCTGGGAAGACCCGGCGCAACGAGCGCAAATCAGCAGTACCGCGACCTATTCGGTGCAAAGCGGCATGTTGGGCGATCAGCTTGGCGAGGCGGGCGACGAGTTTCGCGCCAGCGATGCCGAAGGCGATACCCAGCTCGAAGCGGCTGTGGCCAGCGGCGCCGCCATCGTGGATCAATTGGGCGATATCGAAGCGTTGCGCCTGCCCATCGGCTGGAGCTTCCAGAACCTCGCCTATCTGCCCGCCGATCACTATGCCCGCAGCGACCCGATCAACCTGTGGAATTATCTGCCCGAGAACAACCCCGACGGCTGGACGACTTTGCTGCTGGCGAAACTGCTGGGCATCGCGGCCACGGTGGCAGCGGCTGCGCAAGGCGCGCCCTTTTG
Organism: Chloroflexota bacterium; assembly: GCA_009840575.1. Taxonomy (GTDB): domain Bacteria; phylum Chloroflexota; class Anaerolineae; order Aggregatilineales; family Phototrophicaceae; genus UBA6055. Next base: position 9,683 of record VXNO01000151.1, read on the forward strand.
GTTCGGCATCGTGAACAAGGCGCTGCGGCGCTAAGGCGACGGGGGCTTTCAGTGGTGTAACAAGAAAAAGCGGCAGAATTGCCACAAACTGTCGGTTGACATCCGGCAGCATTTTTGCACAGAATGGTGTTAAGGTTGCGCGTTTGAATTGGCTGTACCTATTAGTGCTTTCGTCTTATTCACCTCACAAGTAAAGGGTTGGCTGTGTTTCAATCGTTGGTGGAAGTTGCGGAAGAACGGGGATATGTAACTTACGAACAACTGAAAGAGTTGCTGGACGACAAGCGTGAAGATGGGCTTACCATGCGCCAGTTGCTCACGATGTTGGAAGAACGCGGCATTGAGCTGCGCCATGACAACGCGCTGGGCGCTGGCGGTAGTTTGACTAGCGAAGCAGCGGATTTGGAAGAAGCGGATCTCCCCGAACGCGTCGTCTTGCCCAAGAAAACAGCCACCGATATCAGCCATATTTCTTCCGATGATCCAGTCGGTCTCTATTTTCGTCAGATGGCGCAGGAGCCGCTGCTCACCGCTGCGGACGAAGTCGCCCTGGCGAAGCGCATCGAGCGCGGCTTCCGTGCCCAGCGCCACCTCAACAGCCCGGAAGTAGCGCAGAAAAGCGAGCGTTGGCGGCGGCACCTGCGGCAGATGGCGCGCGATGGCCAAGATGCCCGCGAACACCTGGGGCGGGCGAATACGCGGCTGGTCGTCAGTATTGCCAAGCGCTACATGGGGCAGGGCTTGCCCTTCCCTGACCTCATCCAGGAGGGCAATGTCGGCTTGATGCGCGCGGTGGACAAATACGATTATTCGCGCGGCAACCGCTTCAGCACTTACGCCACCTGGTGGATCCGCCAGGCAATCACCCGTTCGCTGGCACAGAAGACGCGTACCATCCGCATCCCGCTGCACATGACCGAGCGCATCCGCCAGATGTATCGCACCTCGCAAGACCTGGAGCAGCGCCTGGGCCGCAGACCCACGCCCGAAGAGATTGCGGAAGAGCTAAAAGTGGCTGCCGAAGCCGTGCGCGCCATGATGGACGCCAGCCAGCACGCTACCTCTTTGGAGCGCCCGGTCGGCGAAGATGGCGACAGCGAATTCGGCGACTTCATCGAAGACCAGGATTCGGTCAGCCCCGTCGACTCCGCCACGCAGATTTTGCTGGGCGAGGCGATTGAAGAAGTCCTGGCGGAATTGACCCCGCGCCAGAGCAGCATCTTGCGTATGCGTTTCGGCTTGGGCGGCGGCGAGCCACACACGCTGGAAGAGATCGCCAACAAATTCGGCTTGAGCCGCGAGCGCATCCGCCAATTGGAGAAAGAAGCGCTGCGCCGGCTGCGTCATCCACAAGTGGCGCACAACCTGCGCGACTACCTGGTCTGATTCTTGCATACCCTGCTTTGCCCCTCCCCCTATTGCCGGGGGCAAAGCCTTGACTGTCCATTGTCATCAACGCATCCAAACAGGAAACTTATGATGAGCGACTTCCAGCATTTGCTCAGCCAGCGCACGCAGTCCATGCAGCGCAATCAAATACGCGAAATCCTCAAGGTGGTCTCCCAGCCGGGCATGGTGTCCCTTGCTGGCGGCATCCCCGCCGAAGAATCTTTCCCTATTGAAGCGATGTACAAGATAAACGAAGCGGTGTTGGATCGTTATGGGGCGGCGGCGCTGCAATACGACCGCACCGAAGGCTTTGCGCCTTTCCTCGAAGCGCTGGCGGGCTACCTGGCGGGCAAAGGCATCACCGCAAACCCGGATGAACTGCTGGTCTTTAATGGCTCGCAAAATGTCCTGGATACGCTGGGCAAGGTGCTGCTGAGCCCGGGCGATTGCATCGCGCTGGAATCGCCCAGCTATCTCGGCGCGCTCTCGGCTTTTGGCGCTTACCAGCCCACCTATGTCAGCATCGCCAGCGACGAGGATGGCGTCCTGCCCGAGGCTTTGGAGTCCGCGCTGGAGCGGCAGGCAATCAAGTTCATCTACCTGGTTACCACTTTCCAAAACCCCACCGGGCGCAGTATGAGCCGGGCGCGCCGCCAGCAGATTGCCGACATCATCAAACGCAAAAATGCGCTAGTGATTGAAGACGACCCCTATAGCGACTTGCGCTATCATGGCGAGGTGGTGCCCGCGCTACAGACATACGCGCCGGACAACACGGTCTATGTCAGCACCTTGTCGAAGATCTTCGCGCCCGGTCTGCGTTTGGGTTTTTGCCTGGCACCGCCGCTCATCCGCGAATGGCTCTGCACAGCCAAGCAAGGCGCGGACTTGCACAGCAATTCCTATGCTCAGGCGCTGGCTACGGAATACATCTGCAGCGGCTATATCAATCGACAGATACCCAATATCATCGCGCTGTACGCGCCGCGGCAGGCCGCCATGCTGGAGGCAATGGACGCGCATATCCCGGCTGGCTATCGCTGGATCAAGCCCGAAGGCGGCATGTTCATCTGGATCGAAGGACCGCCCGATGTGGATGGCGAGGCGCTGTATTGGCGGGCTGTCGAGCAGAAAGTGGCTTTTGTGCCGGGCAAGTTCTTTTATATCGACCCGTCGGAAGGCTTGTCGACCATGCGGCTCAATTTCACGCGGGTGGACGAAGCGGCAATCAAGCGCGCAATAGCAACCTTGGGGCGAGTTATCCGCGAATACTCGCCCGATTAGCCGTGTCGCAACTAGCCGAAGCTCGCTAGACTAGCCGAATGCCAACTGCCTCCCTGCGATTTCCGCGAGTCAAACAACCAGCCAGCGGCTTGCGCGCGCTGGTTTTGTCCTTCTATCTGCCAGCCTTGATGGTTACTTTGGGGCAGGGTTTGCTCGTGCCTATCCTGCCGCTGTATGCCGCCGATTTTGGCATTAGCTATGCGCTGATTGGGCTGGTGCTGGCGGGCGAGGGCATCGGCACTTTAATCGCCGATGTGCCGACCGGCATGATGCAGCGGCGCTTCGGCGACAAGCAAGTCATGCTGATGGGCTTGCTGCTTAAGGCGGTTTCACTGGGTTTGCTCTTTTTCGCGGCGTCGATTTGGGTGGTGCTGCTGCTGCGTTTGTTCGCCGGCTTCGGGCGCTCGATGTACACCGTTTCGGCGCATGTCTACATCACCAACCATGTCGAGCCGGGGCAGCGCGGCAAAGCTATCTCCATGTACGGCGGCACATTTCGGCTGGGCGGCTTCATCGGTCCGGCGATAGGTGGCTTGCTGGCGGGCATGGCGGGCATGCGCGCGACCTTCCTGGTTATCGGCCTGGTGACGGCGATAGGCTGCCTGCTGGTGGCTTTATTCACACAGGGGCAGAAAATCGCGCGCCGCAAAGCCAAAGACGCCGGGCATGGTTTACACCTCGTTGCCGTCCTGCAGCAGCACAAGCGTATCTTGGCGTCGGCGGGCACGGCGCAAGTCTTCGGGCAGATGATCCGCGCCGGGCGCACAGTTATCATCCCGCTCTACGCGGCTGACGCGCTGAGCCTGTCTATCGACCAGATCGGTCTCATTATCAGCCTGTCTGTGGCGGTGGATTTCAGCTTGTTCATGGTGGCGGGCTGGCTGATGGATCGCTATGGGCGCAAGTTCGCCATCGTGCCTTGCTTCGGCATCCAGGCGCTGGGCATGGCGCTGGTGCCCTTCGCGGCGAGCTTCGGCGGCTTGTTATTCGCAGCCACTGTAATCGGCATCGGCAATGGCTTGGGATCAGGCAGCATGATGACGCTGGGCTCGGATTTGTCGCCGGCGGGCTCACGCGGGGAGTTCCTGGGCGTCTGGCGGCTCATCGGCGATGTCGGGCATACCGGCGCGCCCTTGGTGGTGGGCGTGGTGGCGGATGCGCTGCTGCTCAGCTCGGCGATTTGGGTGATTGCGGGCTCGGGGCTGCTGGCGGCGGGCATATTCACTTTCCTCGTACCCGAGACTCTGCGCAAACCACCGCTGGCGACTGCCTGATGATTACCCCCATCCCCCAGCCCCTTGTCCCCAAAATGAGGGAAGGGGAGTTCCCGCACAGACTTTTCCACTAGCCCATGAAGCGCAAACTCAGCATCTTCACGGTCGATTGCCCCCTGCGCCAAGAGGAGCTTTTTCCTCGCAGTCAAGCGCTGATTGTAGAGATTGGCTTTGGCAATGGCGATTATTTGCTGCGCCTGGCGGAGGCGCGCCGCGACTGCAACCTCATCGGCTTGGAAATCTCCAGCCAATCTATGGCAAAAGCCGAAGCAAAAGTCGAAAAAAGCGGGCTGCGCAATGTGCGCCCGATCCATTGCCGCGCGGAGACCGCCCTGTGGCATCTACTGGAGCCACAGTCTGTCCAGGAATTTCACATCAACTACCCCGACCCTTGGTTCAAAAAGCGGCACGGGCGGCGGCGGCTCATCCAACGCGGCACAGTCGAGTTGCTGACGAGTCGGCTGGCGACTGGCGGTTTGCTGCTGCTCGCCACGGATATCCGCGCTTATGCCGAGATGGCTGATGCGATATTATCCAGCGCGCCCGGCTTAACTAACGAATACGCCGCGCCCTGGCAGCATGAAGTCGCCGGGCGCATCCCCACCAAATACGAAGCAAAAGGCTATCGTGAAGGGCGGCGCGGGCATTTCTTTCGCTATCGGCGCGATGATCGCCCCGTGCCACACCCGCCCATACAGAAGGAATTGCTAATGCCGCATGTCATCCTGCGAACACCGCTAGCTACCGCCGAGATTATCGACTGCTTCGCGCCAATGAAGCTGTCTATCGATGGCGCGCATATCGCCGTTCTGCATGCCTGGCTGGACAGTCGGCGGGAGGTCGCGCTCTTCGAAGTGGTGGTGGAAGAGCCGAGCATCTCCCAGCACACGATGATACAGCTGGCGGCGCGGGCGAGGGCAGGCGAATACATCGTCAAGCAGACGACCATCGGCAACGCGCGCAGCACGGTGGGCATGCACCGAGCAGTGGCGGCGCTGGGCGATTGGGTGGCGGGGCTGGATGCTGCGGGCGAGGTGGTCGAAAGGCGGGCGCGGGCTTAGGGCATGTTGGCCTTCACATGGGCGATTTGCTCATCCGACAGCCCGTAAAGTTGGAAGACGAGTTCGTCAATGCGCTGCTGAGAAGTTGCCAAGCTGGCGTGGCGGTTGGCGTAGATTTTGTCGACTTCCGCGGTGATATCGGCGATGAGTAGGGGATGGGATTCCAGGTCGGGAAGCGGGATGCGACTGATAATGGGTCGATTGAAGTGCATAGTACGGATGGGTTTTGCGAAGATAAATCTATAGACATACCAGTTAATGAGTTTGCTATTGAGCAACGCCAGAATCACATTCGGGTCAATTTCCCCAGAAGTTATCGCTAGCTTGTTGATTGTGTTCAATATACCTATATTGATTTCATCTGCCAGCACCTTATGAGCCGTAATTTTTACATGTGGCATCGGATTCTCGATGAAGGCGAGAATGTCCTGCGCCAAGATGTCGCCCTCATTAACCCGTGCTTTTCGAGGCAGCTCATCTGAGTCAAAATATCCACGCTGCTCTCTCAGCGTGTATCGCTGAACATTTATGCCGCCAAGTAGGCGAAAACCCTGTTTGCCTGCTACTACAGCTTTTTGCAAGTCTGCGCCCGCTCTAACGGAAATGAATTTGCCCAACGCAATGCCTGGTCTTTGCATTCTGTATCCAATTTCAAGATCAGTTGCGTGCACGCCGTTGAGATATAGACCAAACTCCAGGCAAGCGGGCTTTGGCAATGTGCCAATCAGTTCTATGATTTCATCTTCCAGAAGATAGTTCTGATATGTATCCGCGCTCCTGGCATAGTTGTAAACATAAATGGCTTGTTCCAAGAGCACCTCACTCCAGGCTCTGCCACAGTCCACAAGGTGTTCCAGCCCCTCCAGCAGGCTTTCACGCAGCCTGCGCCAGTTAGAGGCGTATAGAAAAGACTTGGGCACAATCAAGCCATGCCTGCCCCGCCCTTTCGCCAGGAGCCGCAGCGCCTGCGCCATGAACAAGCCGGCCGTGTTCGTCATGCCTAACTTGAACTCGCCGCGGAAGTATTTTCGTTCCGCCGCCGAGAGCTTCGCGCTATAAGGCGGGTTGCCGAATATCACATCAAAGCCCGGATCGGGGAGCGGCTTGCCACTGGCGTCTACAAAAGCCTCCGGGAACTCAACCATCCAGTGGAATGGTTGGCTCTGCTCGGATGTCAATCCTTGATTGCTGAATTCCTCGTCAAAGCGTTCATACAGGCGCTGGGACTCCGCGCTCAGCGATGACAAAATCTCGCTGTGGCGCGCATCGAGGTGTGATGTAGCCGTGAGTTCTTCACGCAATTGCCGCAGTGCCGCCAGGCTGTTTTCATGCTCGCTCCAGCGCGCGTCATGGGCTGGCAAGCCAACCAGACTGTTGCCGACTTTGATATTTTGATTCAGCATCAGGGGCAGCCGCGCGACCTTGCCCTTGCGCACCATCGCCCGCATCATCAAGTTGACGACGGCGATTTCGGCAGCCTGCGGGTCAAAATCGACGCCGTAGAGATGCCGTTCGAGGATTAGATTGCGATAATTGCCGCGCAGGAAATCGCGTTCGTTGGCGATGCGCTGCGCCTCGACATGCGCTTCCAGGGGGATTTCGCCATTGGATGCGGCCAGGCGTTTTACCAGATCCGCATACTGCTCGCTCAGACGAGTTACTTCCGCCCGATAGAACTCCGCCAGCGCTTCAAAGGCATAAATGAGAAATGAGCCGCTGCCACAGGCGCTATCCAGCACACGCAGGTTGCGTATATCTTTTGAAGTTTTTCGCTCTGCCCCCGACAAAGGCGCGCCATCGGGCTTGCCGTTTTCTGTGCCATAGAGGAAGCTGCCGAGCGTGCGGTCGACGATGAATTCCACAATATGGGCTGGCGTATAATAGCTGCCCTGCCGTTTGCGAGTCTCGAGGTTGACTCGCGTTTCCACCGCGCCATCGACTTCCACGAGTGTATTGCCAAGATACTGCTCATAGGTATTGCCGATGACATCCGCAGGCATGGCGCGATAACGAGCTCCGTAGAGCTTTTCAATGAGTGGTAGCAAGACGGCATCGCTGAAGTGTGCCTTATCCACTTCACCAGGGGCGAATAGCGCGGAATTATGTTCGCGGTCAAAGTGCTGAAAGAAATCATGCAGGTAGTGCTGCAAGTCCTGCGTATAATAGGGGCTTGATTTTCGCAAATCATAGAAGCGCTGCAGGGTGTGCGAGGGTATCACAAAGTGGTCTTCGGCAAAGCGCACGATAACCAGCCTGTCCAGAAAGCGCTGCACGACTTCCCGCACTAGGCGCAGTCGCAGCTTGCCATCGGCAGTGTAAGCCCATTGATTCTTTTCAGGGTTGTGGGTGATGTCGATAGCCAGTTGTTCGCGCTGTTCGCTGATGAACTGCAAGTAGTCGGTATCAACTTCGCGCGTCCACCGCTGGCTGTTGAGCGTATCGAGGCTGCCGCTGTTCAAGTTGTCCCATGACAATTGCCAGAGCAGGTCAAAGTCGACTTCATAGGCGCGTGGCGCTTCAAATGTAAAGACCAGCCAGTCTCGGCGCGCATTGTACAGCCGAAAAATTTGAAAATTTGTCAATATCGCCCAGGTGCCATCATTTTGGAACGCATAATTAATCGCCTGCTGTTCATCTTTTGTACGGTCGGTAGCCATGCCGGGCAAGGAGAGCTGCCCAGGCTTCAGCGCCCATTCGTCGGAAAGCCGGGCAATTGCGCCGAAGCGCTTGGCTTCAATGAATATCGTCTCGCCATTTTCAAGATGTAGAACACGATCGACTCGCTTGCGATTTACAACCCGCTTTTCCCGTTGAAATCTCGATACGTCTTCGGTGGGCCAACCAAGCACATCTCTGAATAGTCGTTCAATATAGACCAGTACATCGCTCTCGCTGGCGAGTTCCAACTCTGTCGAGTGCACGAGATTGTAATATGAATCCAGCAGCTCACTCAGGTTTTGGCGAGCGACTGCCTCGCTTATGCTCATGCTCTGCCGCTTTCTATGGGCAACCCGGTTCTATGTGGCATTTTACCTCATCATAAGCTGGCTGTGTGATATGCCTTCAAAACTGCTACAATGCCGCGCAGATTCGCAAACTACAGGAATAGTATGATCCAAGCCACCCAGCACACCCTCCCCAACGGACTCACCGTTTTGCTCAAAGAAGTGCATAGCGCGCCGGTTATCTCCTGGTGGCTAGCCTACCGCGTGGGCAGCCGCAACGAACCCACCGGCAAGACCGGCATCTCGCACTGGGTCGAGCACATGATGTTCAAAGGCACGCCCCGCTTCCCCGCGGGCATGCTCGACCGCGAAATCGACCGCGCCGGCGGGCAATGGAACGCCTTCACCAGCATGGACGCCACCAAATACTTCGAGACCCTGCCCGCCGACAAAATCGACATCGCCATGCAAGCCGAAGCCGACCGCATGAGCAACGCGCTTTTCGACCGTGAAGAGACGGAATCCGAGCGCACGGTCATCATCAGCGAACGGCAGGGCGCGGAGAACCAGCCGACCTTTTGGCTGCAAGAAGAGCTGCGCGCCGCCGCCTTCCGCGTGCATGGCTATCATCACGAAATTATCGGCGATGAGACCGACCTGCGCGCGATGACCCGCGATGACCTCTACGCGCATTATCGGGCGCATTATCAGCCCGCCAACGCCGCGGCGATTGCCGTGGGCGCATTCGACAGCCGCGACATGCTGGCGAAGATTGAAAAATTATACGGCGACATCCCCGCGCAGCCAGCGCCTGAGCTTTTCGCCCGTCCCGAGCCGCCGCAGCAAGGGCAACGCCGCATCGCCATCGAGCGCCCCGGCAAGACAGCTTTCTGTGAAATCAGCCATCGCGCGCCGGCCGCCACCCACCCCGACTGGATGAAACTCAAGCTGCTGGACGCGGTGCTGAGCGGCTCCAGCGGCGCATCGGACAACAAGACCAGCCGCCTGTATGCAGCGCTGGTCAAATCCGAAATCGCAGCCAGTGTCGGCGCGTCTTTGACACCGACAGTTGACCCCTACTTGTACAGCATATTAATCACCCTGCGCGATGGTCGCAGCCCCGAAGAAGCGGAAGCGGCGCTGCTGGGTGAAATCGAGTGCCTGCAAAAGAAAGGCATCAGCGAAAATGAGCTGAACAAAGCGCGCAAACAGAGCCGAGCCGCCTTCGCCTACAGCACCGAGAGCGTAACCTGGCAAGCCTATTGGCTGGCGCAGTCCTTCATTTTGGGCGAAGTGGGCTGGTTTGATGCCTATGCCGAGCGGCTGATGAGCGTCAGCGCCGACGATGTGCTGGATGTGGCGCGGCGCTACTTGGTTCCAAACCAGCGCGTAGTGGGTTATCTGCATCCGACCGATGCGCAGGGAGCCTCAGCATGACCATGCAAGACAGCCTGCCCCGCGCCAGCAATATCGCCCGCGCCGAGCTGGGCAATGGCATCGTCCTGCTAGCTTATGAAAACCCCGCCGTGCAATCGGTCAATTTGATGGGCTCGCTGCATGCGGGCAGCCTCTACGAAGAATCGCAGCAAAATGGCTTGGCTTCCTTGACAGCCAGCGCGCTGCTGACCGGCACGCGCGGACGCAGCTTCGAGCAATTGCACAGCGCTTTGGAAGACAACGGCGCTGACCTGGGCTTTCGCGCCCATGTGCACAAACTCGGTTTTTCGGGCAAGGCGCTGGCGGAAGATTTGCCGCTGCTTATTGATGTGGCGAATGACGTCCTGCGCAATCCTGTTTTCCCTGCCGAGCATGTCGAGCGTCTGCGCGGCGAACGGCTGACCTGGCTGCAATACAGTCAATTCGATACGCGCTATCGAGCGAGCCGAGCCATGCGGGAGGCGCTGTATCCCGCAAATCACGCTTATCACTACAGCCCCAGCGGCAGCGAAGCGACGCTCGCGGGTTTGGATGTGACCGACCTCGCCGCTTTTCACGCGCAGCATGTCGGTCCGCGCGGCATGATCATCGTGGTGGTTGGCGCTGTGGCCGCCGATGAAGCCCTGGCGCTGGCTGCCGAGGCTTTTGATGATTGGCGCAAGGACGACCAGCCGCCTGCCCTGGCTGTCGCCGCGCCCAACAGAGCAGCCGAATCGCTGCGGCAGGATGTCTATGTGCCGGGCAAGACGCAAGCGGATATTTGTATGGGCATTGTGGGACCAGCGCGGCGGGCGGATGACTTCCTGGCGGCGCAACTGGCGAACAGCGTGCTGGGCGAATTCGGCATGATGGGACGCATCGGCAAAACCGTGCGCGAGCGGCAGGGCTTGGCGTATTATGCCTTCAGTCGCCTGGGCGGCGGGCATGGCCCCGAGCCTTGGACGATCAGCGCGGGCGTCAACCCCGACAATGTCGAGCGGGCGATCGCCTCAATCCGCAGCGAAATCCAGCGCTTGACCAGCGAACTTGTCTCCAAAGACGACCTGGCTGACAACCAGAGTTATTTCACCGGGCGCATGCCGCTGCAGTTGGAGAGCAATGAGGGCATCGCCTCACGAATCCACAGCATGGAGAGTTATGGGTTGGGGCTGGATTACCTGGCGAGTTATGCGCAGCGCGTCCAGAGCATCGACAGGGACGCCATATTAGCGGCGGCGCGGCGCTATCTGAGCGCGGATAACATGGTGGTCGCGGTTGCTGGACCAGAGCAAAACGGGGCATAATGCGCGCAATAGCTGCGGGAAGCGGCGCGATGCGAAGGCGTGAAGTGAACGGAAACAACGCTATGGCAGAGAAACGGGTCGTCATCACAGGCATGGGCTTGGTCTGCCCGGTGGGCAACAATGTCGCAGATTCCTGGGCGAAGATCCGCGCGGGCGTTTCGGGCATTGACTGGATCCGTCTGTTTGACGCCGACCTGGTGGAGAACCGCGTCGCGGGCGAAGTTAAAGACCTGGATTTGGTCGCCAGGTTCGGGCGGCGACAGATGCGGCGCATGGACAGGGCGCAGATGCTGGCGCTGGTCGCGGCGGAAGAAGCGCTGGAAGATGCTGGCATCGTCATCACCGATGACAACAAATACGATGTGGGCGCGGTGGTCGGCAGCGGCATCGGCGGCATCGTCACGGTGGTGCAGGCGCTGCAAGGTTTTGAGTCCAAGGGGCATCGCGGCGTCAGCCCGGTGATTGTGCCCGCCCTGCTGCACGATGGCATCAGCTCGCGCGTGTCCATGCACTTCGGCTTAAAAGGACCCAACTACAATATCACCGCTGCCTGCGCGACCAGCAACAACTCGCTGGGCGATGCCGCTGACCTCATCCGCATGGGGCGCGCCAATGTGATGGTGGCGGGTGGTAGCGAAGCCTGCATCATGCCTATGGTCATCAGCGGCTTCAACAATATGAAAGTGCTGACCACCACCGAAGACATCCCGACCAAAGCCGCCCGCCCCTTTGATGCCACCCGCGATGGTTTTGTGGCTGCTGAAGGCGCGGCGCTGCTCATCCTGGAAGACCTGGAACATGCCCTGGCGCGGGGCGCGACCATCCATGCCGAGCTAACCGGCTACGGGCATACCTCAGACGCCTTCCATGTAACCGCGCCCAACCCCGATGGCGTGGATGCCGCCGAAGCCATGCGCCGCGCCCTGAAAGAAGCCGGCATCAGCGCCGAGCAAATCAGCTATATCAACGCCCACGGCACCGGCACGCAGCTCAACGACAAGAGCGAGACGTTGGCTATCAAACATGCCCTGGGCGATGTTGCCTATGAGATTCCCATCAGTTCGACCAAATCAATGACCGGGCATATCCTGGGCGCGACCGCCGCTGCCGAAGCCATTTTCTCCATCAAGGCTTTGCACGACAGCTTCATCCCACCGACGCTCAACCTGGAAAATCCCGACCCCGAATGCGACCTGGATTATACGCCGCTGGTTGGCAAGCAAGCGCCGCTGCAGCATGTGCTGAGCAATTCCTTCGGCTTTGGCGGACACAACACCGCGGTGGTGCTCAGCCGCTACGATTAGCTGGCAACAAGCTGCGCCAGGATGTCTTCAAATGCCGCGTCAGCCAAAGCGCGGATTTCATCATCGCTGCGGTCCTGGATCGGGTGCGGCACATAATGCGCGGCTGGATGAAAGCCCAGCGCCTCCCCCTGCGCGGCAGCCGCCTCTACAAACTCGCTCGAAGCCACGAACATGCCCGGCGCGCCGCCCGCTTCCAGCTCGCTAATGTCGTGCACACTGCACGACGTGCAAGAGCCTCAATCGGCGAGGGCTTCGATGACCAGGTCGCATTCGCTGATGATGCGCCCGCGCAACTCGGCTGGGGCGACGCGGGCAAAAGTTGGCTTCTGATAGCGCAGCGTGGCCACGCCCAGCGCGCCCAGCTTCGTCTCAAGCTGGTCGAGGAATACATCGCCGCGCGGCTTGGAAATATCCAGCAAGCCGACGCGCTTGCCCGCCAGCGATTGCGGACGCGGCAGCGCCTGGCGTTGCGCGGGCTGGGCTTCGTTGGTCGGGTCTAGCAAGGTTGTCATGGGCTTTCTCCTGATAAGTTTCCCTTAGGGGTGGGGGCTAAACGGGCGAGGCACCGCCCCGCCCCTACAGCAAATCTCTGTGCCCTCTGCGCTTCTGTGGCGAATCACTTTTCACGACTACCTAATGTTCTATAGGTACAGTGACGGGCACGCTGCCTTTCGCGCCGCTGGCTGCCCAGCCCAGGATAGCCGCCGACCACATGCCAGCGCCACCGCCCGCATGCACGATATGCAAGCCGCCTTCCCGGAATTTTGCCACTTGCAGCCCGGCGACGCGCTCGCTCATGCCTTCTGCGATACCGTCTACCCCCGCCAGGACGCGCTCGCCGAGCACGGTGAGCTCGTCCGCCAGCGCTTCACGAAAGCGCGCCTTGCTCCAGCCAGCTTCACGGAAGACGCGCATGTGCTCCGGCGAGATGACCAGCAGCGCATCGGGCCCGCCATAGAGCTTGGGGTGGTGCAAGCCGCGCAGCATCGCCGCGATACTGCGAGTCAGCGACTTGGGATGGCGGGATTTTTGATCGCCCACCACATGCACGCCGCCACCCGCGAATAGCGTCACGGTCGATTGCTCGGAGGCGAATCCGCGCTCTACCGACAGTGGCTCCCAATAGGAATCCTCTTCGCGCTCGGCAAAACAAAAGCCGATTTTGCCGGGCTGCCCCAGCGTGGCGCGGTCGACGCCGCCCGGCCTCCCGCCGCCGACATTGCGAATCACCAATTGCAGGGCGCGGCCGATAGTGGCATTGGCGCGGTTGCCCTGCCCCAGCACATTGTGCGCGCTGTTCATGCCGATTTCACGGGCGATGGGTCCATTGACGATGATGATGGGCGCGGCGAAATAGGTGGTCGCCAAGACGCCGTGCATGCAGAATTCATCCCGGCAGGCTGCCTCGACCGCCGCCAGGACGACCGACAAATAGGCCGGTTTGCAGCCAGCCATGACCGCATTGATGGCAACTTTTTCTACACTGCAAGCGGCATAATCGGGCGGGATCATGCCGACGATTTCGTCCGGCGCGCGCGACGTGCCCGCCAGCATACGCAGGACGCGCTCTTCTGTGGGCGGCACGACCGGCAAGCCATCCGACCAGCCGCGCTCGAATGCCAGTTCGTGCTCATCCTGCAGCGGGGCGACATGAATGCGGCGGGCGCTCAAGGGGCTATCGCCATACTTGTATGCCAGTTTTTCAAGCATTCCTGGGTCAAGCGACTTCGAGCCACAGCCCGGGCTGAATGCCTTTATGCCCGTGCCCAAGCCGGGGAGGCTGGTCAGCGCGCGCCAGTCATCGCGTCGCCAGCCGACCAAGCGCTCCACTTCTTCACCAACTTCAGCGCGGATGATGGTCGGCACAATTTCGATAGCCAAGCGATAGGATGCTTCCAGCTCGCGGTCATCGCGCACAGCGGGGAGGCTCGGCGGGAAAGCGGGGTCGTCCTGCGAATAGACCAGGCAGTCGCTGGCAGCAGCCAATTGCCGCAAAGCCGGCGCAATGAGCTGGCAGGTTTCACAATCGCGCTTGACAATGACGATGAATCCACTGAAGTCGGCGGGTATGGCTGGCATGGTGGCTTCCCAGTGATTGCAAGTATATCGATAAACTATAGTCACCACAGAGGCACAGAGGAGCAATGTAGGGGCGAGGCGGTGATGGCAGTGTCTACGCGGCTCTGTGTGGTGAATACTTTGCTGCGATTGCCCTGCCCTACTTTGCTGGCATCTAGAGTCGCTTTATCAAATCTAGTATACTGCGCTTCATCATGAAAATCTCAGAGATCTTCAGCGAAGGCTCCGAAGCGCGGCGGCTCTTCGGCAAAGTATATGCCTACGGCGCGATCGGCGTAATTTTCTTGTCGCTGCTGCTGCTGGCATTGGCGACGCGCGGCGGCTGACATTAGTAGCCGTCTTTCCCCTCCGCCCAATACTCTTCCAGCGCAAGACCCAGCCCGTCGGCGATGCGGTTGACATAGGCGTAATAGGCGGCCACCTGCGCGATATCCAGGATGGCGCGGTCGCTGAAGCCTGCGTGGCGCAAGACAGCCACATCCGCTTCGACCATTTCGCCGGGCGTTCGTGTGAGCTTGGCGCTGTAATCCAGCATGGCGCGGTCAGCAGCTGTTAAATCCGCACGGCTATAATCACGCTCGATCTGTGCGGTTAGAGCTTCGTCTCCGGTCAACTGACGGAGGTTGCGCGCATGGTGGTGCAGTCAGTATTCGCAGCGGTTGATTGACGAGACGACCACGCCGATCATCTCGCGCTGCGCCAGGCTCAAGGGTCCCGCGCCCGCCATCAGCGTCTTGTACAAATGCAGGTGGTCGATGAGGGACTGCGGGTGCAGGCTGTGTATCTTCATGATGTGGTCGACATGGTCGCTGCCGGGCTCGCCGGCTCGCTGATAGGCGCGTTTCAGTTCGCCACTGGCCTCGGCTTCGGCTATAGTTTCAATCCAGGCGATCCGCTGTTTCGGCATGGTCATCTACCTTCCTGCAATCAAGCGTCAATGAAGAGCGGCACATTCAACTTCCAGGCGACATATAAGGCGTGGAACAGCGCCGCCAGCTCGCGGATGCAGCCATCGGGATTCGCGGGCAAGTCCAGCGTGAAAGCGGCGCGCTGGCGGATATCGGGCGCATACGATGAGATTTCCTGGATTTGCTGCGCTTCCAGATCACGGTCAATCGCGCCGAAGAAGAGCAGCAAGATGCCGCTGTGGTTGGGGATGATGCGCTCGCCAACGCCCAAAATCATTTCCAGCGCTTGATCGCCGGAAACGCGCAGCTCACCCAGGCGGCGGCGCGGCGCGGCAGCCAGCTCAAAATAGCTGCGGTTGGCGTCGCTCTGGCGCAGCGCGCGCAGGGATGCGCCATCATAGCCGAGCTTTTGGATACCTTGCTTCAGTAGCAGCCAGACCAGCGGCTCATCGGGCACAGGCAGGCGCTCCAGCAGCCAATTCTCAGCCAGCGCGCTGATTGGGTAGCGCACAAAACCCACGCAGCCATAAGCGATGCCGCGGCTGGCTGGGCAAGCCTGGCAATGCCGGGCATAGTCGTCGAGGTCGCTGGCATATTCCAGCACGTCGCTCACGGCGATTAGCTGGATTGCGCCGGGATTGCCAGGTGTGCTGCGCGAGAATTCGAAGTGCATCTCGGCGATGGGCCGTTGGTCGTCACTGGCGCGGTGCGATGCGATGACCGACTCGGCTTGGGCGCGCTCTTTGAGGCGCTGCACGATGCCCGCCGCCGACAAAGCCCGTTTGGGCGCGCAGTCGAATTCGATGATGCTGTCGATAGCCAAGCCGCGCCTCCCCTCTGTGCCTGGCGGTCAGTGTAGCACATGGTTAGCAGCGCTCGTAACGTCGCAATGCCAGCAGCGCGTTGATGGTGGTGATGGTATACCACTGCGGCAGCTCGTGCTGGTCGCGCCAATGCCCATCGCTCTGCTGCGCGCCCGCCAGGTGACCCAGGCAGCGCGTCAATAGCTCGGCTGGCAAGGCTTGGGCGAGCAGGGAATCGGGCGTCGGCGCAAAGGCAAAGAGCGAATCGTATTGCGACTCGGGCAAGGCGCGCGCGCAAGCCAGGATGTTGTCGATAGTGGCGCTTTGGTAGTCGGCCAGCGCGGGATAGTCATCCATAGCGAAGAAAAAGTCGTAGGCGTGATAAGCCATGAAGAGCCATTCGTTAGCCAGGATAGACTCGATACTGATATTGTCCAGCGCCCAGCGCTTCGTCTTCTCCATCAGGCTGGGCGTAGCGCGCTCGAAACGCAGCAAGTTGCCGACGATGCTGTCGGGCAGGGTTTGCCCGCCGCTTTTCCGCCACCAAGGCGCCAGGGGATAATCGCGCGTTTGGGGCGGATTGCGCAGGCTGCCGTCCGCGTTCATCTGCGCCTCGACCCAGTCGGCTGTGCCGTCCAGCAGGGATCCCGCCGGGATGCCGCAGTGCCGCATGACGCCCAGCAGGTATTCCAATGCCAGCGGATTGGATTGCGGCGCTTTCAAATCATGCTCGAAGCCGTGCCCAAAGCCGCCATCGGGATTCTTGTAACACAAGATGACCTGCTGCAGCCGCTCCAGACTGCCATCATCAAAGAGCCAAGCGAATAGCGCGCGCTCAAACAATGTGCCCTGGCGGTAGACAAAATCTCGCGCTTTTCCAATATCGATTGGCATAGCAGCTCTCCTATTCGCTGGCTGGGGCGCAGCGCGGTTTAGATATATTGCTTGATTATGTTGACGAGTTCCCGCGCGCGATGGCGGAAAGTATGCTGTTTCAATACCCGTTCACGCGCCGCCCGCCCGATTTTCTGCCGCTCCGTTTCATTGCGCAGCAGAAACTGGTAGCGATCCAGCGCTTCTTCCGCGGAGTTCACGATAATCAGTTCCTTGCCGGGCTCGAACCATTCTTCGATGCCGGCATAAGGGTTGGCGATGATGCAAGCGCCCAACGCGCCTAGCTCGAAAGGCCGCGACGAAGACGAGGCATAGACACCGGCATGCGCGCCGCGGGTGATGCAGAGATTGAGCTTGCTGCGACAGATATATTCGCGCAGCTTGCTAAAGCTGAGGTAAGGCAATTCCCGCACGGGGCCCAAGTCGCCTAGGTTGGTGCCGCGCACAGCGAAATCAAAGTCGCTCCTTTGGCTGGCTGGCGTGGTGATTAAGCTGTCGATCCACTCTTCGCGGTATTCGCGCCCATGCCCATAGAAGAGCAAGTCAATATCCTGCGCTGGCACAGCCACGGGGCGGAAGACATCGGGATCCGCGCCATACCACAACGTATGCGCCTGCGCCGCGCCCAATTGCCGCAGCAAGTCTTCACCGCCACTGCTGTTGCTGATGAACGCGGTGTATTCGCCCAAGTCCGCGCCTTGGTAGATGCGAAAGCCGGACGAGAAGCCCTGCATGGCGGGCAGGCTGGCTGGCACATCCCCATCATAAAACAGCGCTGGCACATCAAATGTCTCGGACAGATAGCTCGGTACGCCGCGCAGATGATTGAGCGGCACGGTAATAAACAGCGCAGCGCTGATATCGCCTTCGCGACGCAAGATTTGGGCGAGATGCTCGCGCCAGAGCGGAGCAATCAGCTTCTGGGCTGTGGCGCGCACCACCTTATCCGACCATGAATCGCTGACAGGCGAAATAGAATCGGCGGCGGATTTTGGGCGCAGCGCCCGCGTGAAATCTCGCGCGGCTTTGAAGGCGCTCCCCTGCCAGCGCGCCGGGTTGGCTTCAGCGCGCCACCACAAGCTGTCGATGGCCGGCCCCTGGTAGGGCGCGGCGATGACTTCTACGCCAATTTCATACAGCCCTTTCAGCAGCTGCCACCAAGCCGGCGTCGCGCTGAAGGGCTGGCTCAAGTCCAGTGAAGATACTAGCGCCAGGATTTTCATCATCCGCCTGCATCAGCAAGGCAATCTGTCAAGCCGTTCGCCAGAAAAACCAGAATCCTCGCGCGTTCTTTGCTTCCCCAGTATCAACGGAAGGAAGTCCCTATCCTATTGTGGATGCGCCCGCGCTGGCATGGGTTGCATACAGAACGGGCTTGTTGCCGGTCGCGGCTTCATAAGCTGCGCCGACTCTGCGCGCAAAATCAGCCGCAGCCTCCGCCCGCGCCAGGGCAACCGCGCAGCCGCCAAAACCCGCGCCCGTCATCCGCGCGCCATAACAGCCGGGGTCAGCGTTGGCGCAATCGACGATGGCATCCAGCGCCGGGCTGGACACTTCAAAGTCGTCGCGCAGGCTTGTGTGGCTGGCGATCATCAGCCGCCCCAATGCCTCGGCATCGTCCGCCAGCATGGCATCTTGCGCTTGCAAGGTGCGTTCATTTTCGCTGATGACATGCCGCGCCCGCCGCCGAATCAACGGCTCCAGCTCTGTGGCTCGTTCCGCAAATGTCGCCAAGTCGATATCGCGCAATGCCGCGATGCCAAAATGTCGCGCAGCCGCCTCGCACTGCGCTCGCCTTTCGTTGTATGCCGAGCCGACCAAACCGCGCCGCGTAGCCGTATCGAGGATGACGACGGAAGTCTCGGCTGGCAGGGGCGCGGGGCTGCACTCCAGGCTGCGGCAGTCGATGAGCAGGGCGCGTCCCGCCACACCCGCCGCCGAGATCATCTGGTCCATGATGCCCGTCTGGATGCCCAGCCATTCGTTTTCGGCTGCGCGGCCGATCTGCGCCATCCGTGTCGCATCCCAGTCGAAGTCACTCACGCAATAGAAAGCGCGCGCCGCCGCCAATTCCAGCGCCGCCGAAGATGACAAGCCGCTGCCGATGGGCACATCGCCCGCCAAAACGCCCTCCCAGCCCGCCGGCGCATAGCCGCCACGCCGCAATGCCCAAGCCACCCCGATGATGTAGTCGATCCAGCGAACCGCGTCCGGGCGCGGCAAATCAGCCAGGTCAAAAACCTGCTCATCCGCCATATCCAGGGAAATGACGCGAACGCGGCTGTCGACGCGGGGACGCAGAGCGATCCAGGCGGCGCGGTCGATAGCCAGCGGCAAGACGAAGCCATCGTTGTAGTCGGTGTGCTCGCCGATGAGATTGACCCGTCCCGGCGCGCGCGCGATGAAGGCTGGCTCTGCGCCGAACTCAGTTTGGAAGCGGGCTTGCAGCTTTTCCTTGATAGTCATCGCGGCTCGCTTTCAACAGAGGGCGCTGGGCGAGCTTAACTGTACCATATCAGAGAACTGTCGCTTAGCTTGGGGCGCTTTGGATTTGTGACAATAAAAGAGCCGCCCATTTTGAGCGGCTCTATTTACTGAGCGAACTGGCCAAGTCCTAGCTTTTAGTCCACCAGTTGCCCTCTACCGGCCACCCTTCTTTGAGGTGAAAAGCTACGCTTTTCCTGGCTGGTCCAACCTTGCCGTTCTTGCTGACAGCGCGAACGTGGAATCTGACTGTTTGGTCCTGCTTCAGATTGCACCACCAAACTTGAAGGAAATCCCTCTCGTCGCCACTCAGTAGACGCACAGTAGGCACTTGGTGGCCATTTTGGGATTGATAATAGACGCCATGCCAACCGCGAATCTTCTGCGACTCCGGGGTATCTGGACGATATTGCAGCATGCCTTTGCCAACCTTGGTGACCCGCACCTCATAAGACTCGGCGCGCTTTACCTTGTCAAACACGGCGGTCAGGCAATGAGTCTTATGGTTCCCTTGTGCCAGGAAAGTGATTTTTGGTTTGCGCAGTTTGGTCTGCGCCGCTGCCGGCGCGAGCAGCACAGCAAAAATCACAACGAGGAACAACATCTTACGCATGGTAGTATCCTTGATTTGACTTGTGGATAATTAACGAGTGTAGATTGTATTGGGGACAAAGAAGTTGTCAAGGCTGAAATTAATGCAAATGAAAATCAGCGGACTGCCAGCGCCATAGACATCAGCGCGAGATCGCAAGCGGATTTGAAAAAATATCCAAGACCTGCCATAATACAGGCTATCAGTCGCAGGTCGTGTCCCACGGCGTTAGGGATTTCCTATCGAAAAGTGCCTGGCTGGCTGACCAAGCGGATAGGAGACTCTACCCATGATTAACTTCCATTTGAACGGACGCGCCGTAAGCTACACTGGTGACCCCGAACAGCCGCTGTTGAGCTGGCTGCGCGATGAGATGGGCATCATTTCGCCCAAAGATGGCTGCGCGCCGCAAGCCGCCTGTGGCTGCTGCGTGGTGCAGGTCGATGACAAGGCGCTGCTGGCTTGCGTAACCAAGATGGGCAAGCTGGCTGGCAAAGCTATCACCACCACCGAAGGGCTGGGCGAGTATCGGCAGGCTGTCTTTGCCAACGCCTTCGTGCGCGAGGGCGGCGTGCAGTGCGGCTTCTGCATCCCTGGCATCGTCATGCAAGCCAACAACCTCATCAACCACAATCCCGAGCCCAGCCGCGCTGATATCGAAAAATCGCTGACGCCGCACCTGTGCCGCTGCACGGGCTACAAAAAGATCGTCGATGCTATCCAATGCGCCGCCGAAGCCATCCGCAATGAAGAAGAGGTCGACCTGCCTGAAGTTGATGGCAGCATCGGCACGCGCCTGCCCAAATATCAGGCGCAAGACCTGGTGCTGGGGCAGCACCGCTATGTCGATGACATCCGCATGGACGGGCTGGTGGTCGGCGCGTTGAAGTTCAGCGATCATCCACGCGCGGTGGTGAAAGCGATAGATACCCGCGCGGCTTTGGCGCATCCCGGCGTCTTGCGCATCATCACCGCCGACGACATCCCCGGTGACCGGCATATCGGCTTGATACGCCAGGACTGGCCCCTGATGATTGGGCTAGGCGAGACAACCCGCTATGTCGGTGATGTGCTGGCTTGTGTGGTCGCCGAAACCGACGCCATCGCCCGCGAATCCGTCGCGCTGATTGATGTCGATTATGAGGTGCTGGAGCCTGTAACTGATATGCATGCGGCCATGTTGGCGGAAAGCCCGTCCATCCACGCCGGCGGCAACATCCTCTCGCAGTCCATCACCAGCCGCGGCGACCTCGATGCAGCCATCCAGGCAGCGGCATTCACCAGCCACGGCGTCTATGAAACGCAGATGATCGAGCATGGCTTCATGGAACCCGAAGCCTGCATTGCTTACCCAAGCTCCCATTCCGATGGGGCGACTGCGGGGGGCATTGAAGTCCTCTCGCAGGGGCAAGGCGTCTTTGAAGACCGCGTGCAGATTGCCAAGATTTTGGGCTTGCCTCAAGCGGCGGTCAATGTCGTGCTTGTGCCCAATGGCGGCGCATTCGGCGGCAAGGAAGACCTATCCGTGCAAGGGCATGCGGCGCTGGCGGCTTACCTGCTGGGCTTGCCGGTCAAGGTGCGGCTCACCCGCGATGAGTCCATCCTCATGCACCCAAAGCGCCACCCCATCTGGATGGAATACACCATCGGCTGTGATGAGGCTGGCATGTTGACCTTCTGCAAAGGGCGCTTCGTCGGCGATACTGGCGCTTATGCCTCGGTGGGCATGAAGGTGCTGGAGCGCTCGGCTGGGCATGCGACTGGCGCTTACAACTTCCCCGTAACCGATATCGTCAGCACAGCCGTCTACACCAACAACCTGCCCTGCGGGGCGATGCGCGGCTTCGGCGTGAACCAGACGGCTTTCGCGCTGGAAAGCTGCATCGACGACCTCTGCGAGCAAGGCGGCTTTGATCGCTGGCAGTTCCGCTACCAGAATGCCTTGGATGACGGCGATATGACCGCGACCGGGCAAGTCATCGAGGCGGGCGCGGGCGCAAAGTCCACCTTGGCTGCTGTAAAGGAGGAATTCCGCAGCGCCAAATTTGCTGGCATCGCCTGTGGCATCAAAAATACCGGCATCGGCAATGGCATGCCCGATTCGTCCAAAGTTACCATTTCTGTGGTTTCTACCCCCGACCAGCTTCCCCCCCATCCCGATGGAGGGGACCGAGAGAGGGCTAACGAACCCGTCAAGGTCATCATCGATCACGGCTGGACAGAGATGGGACAAGGCGTGCATACCATGGCGGTGCAAGCGCTAGTTACCGAAACCGGCATCGACCCCGCGCTGATCGAAGTGCGCGTCGCCACCGAGTCGGAGATGGTTACGGGCATGACAACCGCCTCGCGCGGGACATCGCTGGTCGGCAATGCCATCATTGATGCCTGCAAGCGCTTCAAAGCCGACCTGGAATACCACAAGCTGGAGCAGTTGGTCGGGCGGCAATACGAAGGCGAATTCACCGTCGACTGGACGACCAAACCCGGCGCTTTTGTAGAGAAAGTCTACACGCACTACAGCTACAGCTATGCCACGCAGTTGGTCATCCTGGACGATGATGG
Source organism: Chloroflexota bacterium (assembly GCA_009840575.1). Taxonomy (GTDB): domain Bacteria; phylum Chloroflexota; class Anaerolineae; order Aggregatilineales; family Phototrophicaceae; genus UBA6055. The sequence goes on from VXNO01000151.1 coordinate 31,985, forward strand.
GCAGGTGGAGAAGATCGTCGCCGCCCACGATGCCGGGCGCATCTTCAATCCCACGCTCTTTGAGGGGCAGTTGGAAGGCTCGATCCACATGGGATTGGGCTATGCCATCAGCGAAGATTTGCCGCTGGAAGGTGGCGTGCCCAAGAGCACCATGCTGCGCAAATGCGGCATCCTGCGCGCCAAAGATATGCCCGAGATGGAAATCATCGGCGTCGAGGTGCCCGACCCCTACGGACCCTATGGCGCGAAAGGCGTGGGCGAAATCGGCTTGGTGCCGACGGCCGGCGCAGTAGCCAACGCGCTCTATCAATTTGATGGCAACCGCCGCCACAAGCTGCCGATGCGCCTGCCGCGCAAACGCCGGGCGCGCCGCCGCCGCTAAAAGGCTAAGCACAAAGAGCACAGAGGCTACACAGAGAACACCGAGGGGGCGGCACACATTGTCGCCTTTTCCAATTGCCCTTGCCGCATACTGTGGAGTGTGTTGTTTGTGTAGATGTTCACGCAGGATAGGAAGGGCTTAGGGAAAAATATCGCCAACGCGCGGCGCAAAGCCCGGCAGCGCATCGCCGCCGGACAGAGTATCATCTTCGCGCAGGATCGTCGCGCCATCCTCTGTATAGGCTTGGACGGTGCGCGTCTCGGGATAGACCAGCCATATCAGCCGCGTGCCGGCATTCTGCAACTGCATGACTTTCAAATGAATATCGCTAGCTTTGTTGCCAGGCGAGATCACCTCGACAGCCAGGTCAGGGACTTCTTCATACCAGGCATCTTCCAATGTTTCGGGCGCGCGGACATTGCTGATGAAGGCGACATCAAAGCCACGAATTGTATCGCGCCCATAGGTATTGCGCTGGAGAATAAAGCCCGCGTCATTGGTGACTACATAGCCCAAGTCGTGCGCTCGCACAAAAGTTCCAATCTCAAGTACAAGGTTGGCTGATACGATCCCGTGCAACAGTTTTGGCTTCGACATTTCGATGACAACCCTTTCTACAAGCTCCAGGTTGCAGTCCTGATTTTCGGGCGCTTCGACGATTTCCTGGAACTGTTCAACCGAAACGAACCGCTCGCGGATAGCCATGGTGAATCGCTGCCTTTCGCCATACATACTGGCTTCATTGTACCTGTATTCTACGGGCGCAGAAAATACCGGCTGTCTGCGCTGCCTATCTGCCTGACCGCGCCACGAAGTCCAGGCGCAACTCGACTTCGTCCGCCACCCAGGACACGCTGGGCACATCCGGGATGCTCAAGCCGAAGTCGGCATAAAGCACGGTGGTTGCCGCGCTGCCGCTGATTTGGTCTTCATGGTCCAATGTAACCTGCGCCGCGAAGGTAAGGGTCTGGGTTGCGCCGCGCACGGTCAAATCGCCACTGATATCGAAGCGGATTGTCTCACCCACGGCGATGCTGTCGGCGGAGAAATTGCTCAGCTCACGCGGCTCAAAGACGATAAATTCGTTTTCGTCTTGAGCGGAGAAGAGGATGCGGCTGCGCAGGGCGCGGTTGCGCATATCGTTATCGGTCCTCAAGGTGCGCGCGCTGATGAGGATATCGCCGATAGACGAGGCGGCTGGGTCGCCTAGCACCACATTGATCGCCCCGCCGACATCGCTGGTTAGTCCGACCACAGTTGTGCGCACGCCGCGCAGGTCTTCCTCCACCGTGAAGCTGGCTTGGCTTTCGGCAGGCACGATATTAAAAGTAATTGGCTGGCGGGCGCGTTCGGCTTGCATCGCCGCGCCCAAAGCCGCCGGGATGATTTCATTTGCAGCTTGCGCGACCGCCGTGCCAACTGCCTCGCGGACAAGCGCCTCGTCAGCTTGGCGGGTCGCCAGCGCTTCTTCCACCGACATGCTGGGCTCGCCACTGCCGCCCGTAATATAGATGTAGCCGAATATGCCACCAGCCGCGCCCATCAACAGCGCAACGATCAGCAGCAATGCAATTCTCCCGTTTGCCATCAGCGAGCTCCCCCTATAGTTTTGAGTTCCCTGCGCGTATTGTACAGGCATACGCGGCGAATGGCAGCCTGGTTGCAGTCCGCGCGAGCCTCCTCAGTACGTCTCAGATTCGCAATGCGCGCGCGGAATTGCTACACTCTACTCATGCAAGCGAAACCAAGCGCAAGGAGACTGACATGGCAGTAACAATTCGCTGGCTGGGTCATTCAGCCTACGCACTGAACATCGCCGGGCACAAGCTCCTGGTCGACCCTTTCGTCAGCGGCAACCCCCTGGCTAAAGCCTCTGCCAAAGACCTGGATGCGGAAGTCATCTTGTTGACGCACGCGCATGGCGACCATGTCGGCGATTCAGTAGAAATCGCCAAACGCACTGGCGCGCTGGTTGTCTGCAACTTTGAGATGGGCGACTGGTTCACCCAGCATGGCGTGCAAAATGTGTATCAAGGCAACCCTGGCGGCACGTTCCGCAATGACTGGATGAGCGCCAAATGGACTATCGCCTTTCATAGTTCGTCTTTCCCCGATGGCACCTATGGCGGGCAGCCGAATGGCTTTGTCATCCGTGGCGGCGGCAGCACAATTTATCACGCCGGCGATACTTGCCTCTTCAGCGATATGCGGCTCATCGGCGACGAAGGGCTGGATGTGGCGCTGCTGCCTATCGGTGATTGCTTCACCATGGGCATAGACGATTCAATAAAGGCAATCCGGCTGCTTCGTCCAGACAAAGTTTCTCCCATGCACTACAACACCTTCCCGCCTATCGTGCAAGATGTCGGGGCTTGGGCAGAGCGCGTCGCTGCTGAAACCGAGGCGGAAGCGGTCGTGCTGGAGCCAGACGGGGAGATGACTTTGTAGGGTCCCATCATCGCCTTGCCTCAGGGTCTTCCGCATACAAGGCGTGGATATAAGCTCGGATTTCTTCCCGCGCTTGGATTGGCTGCTCGTAACCCAGCGCGGCGCACAACTTGTCTGATATGACAGCGAAGATATCGGCTTGGATGAGCAGCGCCTGCCAGAGTTGTCGCGCGTCCCAGCCTGCCCAGATGCGCGTGATAGCGGCATATTCGTCTCCGCGCGCCCACTCGTGCATGCGCTTGCCCAGCAGCCAGGTATTGGTCGGCGCGTCAGCAGTGGCGCGAGCCCGCCATTCCAGCGCTTGCAGCAGCATGGTTTTCATCGTCCAATCGCGGAATTTGACCACCCAAAATTCGCGGCGGCGGATGAACTGCGCGGCATGCAGAGCTTCAAACCAAAACTCGTTGAGACAAGCATACACCTGCTCGCGGCTGGGCGCGGGCGGCTGCGGGAAGCTGCGCGGCGATGGCGGCAGCCCCTCGTATAAGCCGGCCTTGTCCAGCGCGACATGATAACCGCGCAGGTATTCGTCGCTCAGTTGCTGGCTGACAATCATTGTGCGGATTTCATCGATGTGCATGAACTGAAAGTCGACCTTGCTGCCACCGGCGAACCACACCAGCCGATACGGAACGGTCTCACCCAGCGGGAAGCGGATCCAGACTTCGCCCAGTTCGTCCAGCCAGCGGTCGTCCTGGCAATAGCGCGCGATCTCGGAAGTAATGATTTGCGCGTCCAGGTCGGAATACTCATCTGCCGAGCCGTCCGCGCGTGCCAGCGAGCCGGTGATGACGACTGCGCGGATGGCGTCTTCACCGCGCGCCCAAGCGACGATGGCGGGCAAGAGGGGATGATTCACCATGTCAATGTCAAGGCTAGGCCGCGTTAGCCTTTGACTGCGCCAGCCGTCAGCCCCTCGACAATGCGATTTTGGAAGACCAACACCAGCGCCACCAGCGGGATCGTAACCACCATCGCCGCCGCCATGATCTGGGCGATAGGCTCCTGCATGTCGGATTCCCCGGTGAAGAGCGCGATGGCCACCGGCACTGTCTGCGCGGACGGGTTGGTCGCCGTAAAGTTCAGCGCAAAAAGATATTCATTCCATGATTGTACAAATGCCAGCAGGCCCGTCGTCACCAGCGCCGGCGCGGTCAGTGGCAGCAGGATGAGGCGGAAGGTCTGGAAAGGGGTGCAGCCATCGACGGTAGCGGCTTGTTCGATCTCGCCTGGCAAGCCTTTGAAGAAGCTGGTCAGCACCCAGACAGTGAAAGGCAAGGTGAAGACAGGATAAGTAACCAGCAGGGACAAGCTGGTGCCGAAGAAGCCGAGTTGGCGCACGATGGTGTACAAGCCTGACAGAATCGAAATCGCCGGGAACATGGTCATGGACAAGACGACATAAAGCAGCGCCACGCGCCCGCGGAAGCGCAGCCTGCCCAGCGCATAAGCCGCGAAGGAGCCGGCGACCAGCGCGAATATCGACGCCGCTGATGAAACCAGCGCTGAATTGCGCAGCGACAGCAAGAAGGAGCCATCGCTAAAGACATACTGGTAGTTTTCCAATGTGGGGTCGCGCGGCAGGTAAGTGGCGGACTGGAACATTTCGCTTTCGGTCTTGAAGGAAGTCACGAATGCCCAGTAGAAGGGGAAGAGGGCGTAGACCGCGACCAGGATTACCAGAAAATACAAGAGGGCCTGCTGCAGCCGCGCTCTCAATTCTTTGGGAGTCAAGCCGAAGATGGTGGTTGTAGGCGGTGTGGACTGAACCATATCAGGACTCCACATTCAAAAGGCGGACGTAAATGAAGGCAAAGATGGAGATGAAGATGAAGATGATGACACTGATGGCGGAGGCATAGCCATCCAACTGGTTGCTGACCAGTGTCTCAAAATTGTAGGTGGCCATCGATAGCTGCTGCCGCCCAAAGAGCACATTGAACAAGTCAAAGACGCGCAGGGCGTCCAACGTGCGGAAGATCAAGGCGATGGCGATGGCGGGGCGCAGCAAAGGCAGCGTGATCGAGAAGAAACGCCGCACCGGGCTAGCGCCATCCACCGATGCCGCCTCGTGCAAGTCGCTGGGGATGACCTGCAAGCCCGCCAGCAAGAGCAGCGCCATGAAGGGGGCGGTCTTCCAGACATCGACGATGATGGCTGTAGGAATCTGCAATGAGGGGTCCGCCAGCCAAGCCAGCGGCGACTCTATCGCGCCCAGGTCCAGCAATATCTTGTTGAAGATGCCAGCGCTGGTGTCCTTGAGCATCAGCTCCCAGAGGCGCGCCGAAATGACTGTGGGGATGGCCCAAGGCACCAGCATAATCGCGCGCATCGCCCCGCGCCCACGAAACTTGGAATTGACCACCATCGCCATGAACAAGCCGATGATCAACTCCAGCGCCACCGAAATGACAGTGAATACGACCGTCGTGCCTATCGCCTCAATGAAGTCATCGTCCAAGCCGCTGATGGCAATCGACTGGTCATTGCCGACCGGGATATAGGCGACTGTGCGATAGCCGGCGCGCAGCAGCTCGCGGTCGATCGATTCCCAGCGGATGGCGCCATTGGCGCGCGTGCTGCAGGGGTCATCGGGGTCGCTCCTGCGGCAGGCGACAGTGTCGGCGCGGATGGTCAGCAGGTTGGCGTAATTCTCCAAACCAACAAATTGCGGCACGGCGCTGCCAGCAAAACGTTTGTCGGTCAGGCTACGGATGAAAGTCTGCTCCAGCGGGCGCGCCGCCACCAGCACAAATATCGTCAAGGTGGGGATGAGCAGGTTCCACGCCAGGCGCGTCTCACGGCCAATCAGCGAATCTTCGCCGCTGAAGAGCGTGTCGATATTGCGGTCAACCCAATACCACAGAGCGCCCGCGCCCAGCATAACCAGCAGCGCCGGCGCAACCTCATTGACAAGCGCGCCCCAATCGACAGGCTCTCTGTCCATTGCCGCGCTGTTGAGGATGTTGAATATCGCCAGCGCGATGTAAGCGCCGATGCCTATCGCCAGCCACAGCAGCAAGATGCGCGCCCAATAGGCGGTGCGAATATGCCCATGCCGCAGCCGCCAGCCAATGGCGATGAAGAAAGCCCCTGCGCCGATGAATAGCGCCGATACGATGATGCCAAAGCGCTCCAGGAAGATCAGCAGCAGCGATGGGGCTTGCCTATCATCATCGCCGGGCGTCCAGTTCAAGACCAGTTGGATGCCGGGGTCGTTGAGCACGGTCAGGCAAAAGAGGGCGATCGTCAATACGCCGATGAGAATCATCACGACGCTCAGCGCGTTGACAAGCAGTCGGCGGTCGCTAGTTTTTCGTTTTTCGCTCATAAGATGATCAGTTGTCTCGTCATAATTTCCTATTGGGAGGCATTAGCCGAGCGCCCTGCCCCAGGCGCAATGCCCGAAGCAGGGACTGCATGGAAGGCGACTGGCGCAGCCTGCCGCCCTCCGCGAGTGCCGAAGCAGCCTACATATCGAAGAGATCCGCGATATCCAGCTCCAGCAGCTCAAGCGCGACCGCCGCATCTTCTTCGCCGGTCAAGATTGAGTGGATGGCATTGAAGTAGAGCGTCGATACGGCATTGTAACGATCCTTCGAGAAGTTCGAGGGACGCGCCGTCGTAACCTCTGCCAGGTCGGGACGGATGAAAGGCATGGCTTCGGTGACTTCGGGGTCGCTGTAGAGTTCGGTAGCGCCCGGCGGGTTGGAGGTGAAGATAGCGAAGTCCTTCTGGCTCTCGACGCTGGTCAGGAAGATGGCAAAAGCCGCCGCCGCTTCCGGGTGTTCGCTGTACTTGGAAACGCCGATGTGCCAGCCGCCCAGGGTTGATGCGCCCATGCCGCTATCGCCAGCCGGCAGCGCCGCTACATCAAAGCCCGGAATGTCTTCGCTGGCTTGGCTGCGCGAATAGGCGTAGGGCCAATTGCGCATGAAAGCCGCATTGCCCGCATGCCAGACAGCGCGCGAATCTTCTTCCTGGTAGCCGACAACGCCCGGCGGGCTGATCGTGCCGACCCAGCCAGCCGCCTGCTCATAGATCTCCACGGCGGCATCGCTGAGCGCGCTGATGGTGCCATCGCTCTGCAAGAAGTTCTCGCCCGTGGCGGATACATGCCATTCCAGCGCATCGCAGGTCAAGCCTTCGTAGGCGTTGCCTTGCCAGACATAGCCCCAGAACTCATCATTGCCTTCGGCGCGCTCGCCCGCCTGGATTGCCGCAGCCATTTCTTCCAACTCGTCCCAGGTGGCTGGCGGTCCATCGTAGCCGTACTTCTCAATCAAGTCGGTGCGGTAGTAGAGCATGCCAAAGCCAATGCGCAAAGGCAGCGCGACCAGGCGGCCGTCGATGGTGTTGTTGTCGATCAACGCGGGCATCTGCGCATCAATATGCGATTGCGGCGCGATGCCGTTCAGGTCGATCAGATGCTCAGCCAATTGCCCGGGCCAGATAACATCGACGCGGATGACATCCAGGTCGCTGCTTTCCGCTTCGAAGGCAGTCAAGTAGAAGGCGATCAAGTCCGTTACATTGGCAGCGCCATCGTTGCGCTCAACCGTGATATTCGGGCAGACTTCATTGAAGTGGCTGATGATGCGGTCTTCGGCCTCGGGGTAGTTGCCGACTGGGTCGCCAAAGAACTTGATGGTTACTTCTTCGTCAGTGCCGCAATCAAATTCATGGCCATCCGCCAGCGCCACGCCAGCCGGAATCGCCATTGCCACCACGAGCAGCAGGAGCAAAAACTTACGCATGAGACTGTCCTTTCGCTTGGGAAGTCGGTGTGTAAAGTGAATAGATACGCAATGCGCTTTGTCGCATAGACCCTCCTGTGTTCTTCGCCAATTGCAGTGTTAATGAAAATATAACGCAACTATGCGCGAGTATACCACAGCTTATTGGATTCAGTAAATTTGATTTATACTGAATATTATGTCATTCGCTAGAGGGCGAGTCCCCGCCTCGCCTCTACATCAATCCGCGGCGGCGAATCTGTATATCACAGCTGCTTGCATTTACTTACCCGCGTTTGTAGCTACAATAAGCCCCCGACTCAGTCACACGAGGCCGCGCAATGAGCCACCCTGCCTGGCGCATCTTTCACGATATTGACCTGGCGCGCGCAAGCCTGCTCAAACGTCGCTCCCTGCGCGATATCCAGCCGCCAGAATCGGTGCTGGCGCGGACGGCAGCGCTCTTTGGCGAGCCGCTCACCCCGGACGAAGCGGTGCGCCGCATCATCGCCAGCGTCCGACAAGGTGGCGACACCGCCCTGCTGCGCTGGAATCGAAGGCTCGACAACAGCGACAAGCCCCAGCTGCAAGTCGCGCCTGAGCAATTGGCTGCCGCGCTGGCATCCATCCCGGCCGACCTGCGCGAGTCTCTGCAAATCGCCGCCCGGCGCATCCGCGACTTTCATGAAAAACAGCCCCTGCAAAGCTGGATCGACAGCAGCGAGCAGGGCGCGCTGGGGCAGTTGATCCACCCGCTCGATTCGGTCGGCGTTTATGTGCCCGGCGGCAGCGCTCCCCTGCCCTCCTCCCTGCTGATGACCGTCATCCCGGCCCAGGTGGCTGGCGTGGGGGAGATCGCCGTCTGCACACCACCCGGCAGCGGCGGCGACGATATCCATCCGGTAATCCTGGCGGCGGCGGCTGTGGCGGAGGTCGAGCGACTGTACCGAGTCGGCGGCGCGCAAGCCATTGCAGCGCTGGCTTATGGCACGCAGAGCATCCCGCGCGTAGCCAGCATCGTCGGCGCTGGCAACCTCTTTGTCACGCTAGCGAAGCAACAGGTCTATGGCGATGTCGGCATCGATGGCTTGCTCGGGCCCACCGAAACTGTCGTCATCGCCGATGACCATGCCGACCCGCGCCTGGCAGCGGCGGATTTGCTGGCGCAGGCTGAGCACGACCTGCTGGCTTCGGCGATTCTGTTGACGCCCAGCGAAGACCTGGCGCAGGCGGTCGGCGCAGAAATCGCCCGCCAACTGGAAGCGCTGGGACGCCGCGATATCATCCTGGGCGCGCTGGGGGGGAACAGCGGCTGCGTCGTCACAACTGACCTGGAGCAGGCTTTCCAGCTTGCCAATGACTATGCCGCCGAGCACCTCTGCCTGCTGGTGGAAGATGCCTGGTCCTGGCTGGGGCGGGTGCGCAATGCTGGCGGCGTCTTCTTAGGTGAACATTCCTACGAAGTGTTGGGCGATTATGTGGCTGGACCCAGCCATGTCATGCCCACCGGTGGCAGCGCCCGTTTCGCCTCGCCGCTGAATGTCTTGAACTTCGTCAAAATCACCAGTTTAATCGCGCTGGACAAAAACGCCGCCCGCCAGCTCAGCGCCCCGGCGCAAACGCTCGCCCGCGCCGAATCGCTGGATGCCCACGCCGCCTCCGCCCAACTGCGCGCCAGGGGAGGATCCCCATGAGCGAGCAGCCACGTATCCGCCGCGATATCGCCGCCATGAGCGCCTATACGCCGACCACTTCGCTGGAAATCTTCGCCGAGCGACTCGGACGTAAAGCTGAAGAACTCATCAAGCTGGACGCCAATGAAAACCCCTTCGGGCCTTCGCCGCGCGTGCAGGAAGCGCTGGCAAATTTAGCGGGCGCGCATATTTATCCCGACCCCGAATGTGGGCGGCTGCGCTCGCTGCTGGCTGATTATTGTGGCGCGCCAGCCGAGCAAATTTTATGCGGAGCCGGCGCTGATGAGCTGATCGAGATTATCTTTCAGTTGTTTATCGAACCAGGCGACTGCATCATCAACTGCCCGCCCACCTTCGCCATGTACAGCTTCAATGCGCCGCTCTACCACGCCCGCGTCATTGATGTGCCGCGCCGGGCGGATTTTTCGCTGGATGTGGAGAAAATCGAAATCGCCGTGCGGCAGCACAAACCCAAGCTGGTCTTCTTGTGTTCGCCCAATAACCCCAGCGGCAACCTCATCCCGTCCGCGCAATTCGAGCGGCTCTTGGCGCTGCCGACTATGCTGGTTCTCGACGAAGCCTACATCGAATTCGCAGCCGCCGACAGCCTCGCCAGCCAGGTCGGCAAACACGATAACCTGATCGTCCTGCGCACTTTAAGCAAATGGGCGGGTTTGGCGGGTTTGCGGCTGGGGTATGGTATCTTCCCGCTCGCGCTGATGCCGCATTTGTGGAAGATCAAGCAGCCTTATAATGTCAATGTGGCGGCGGACACAGCCGGACAAGCCTCGCTGCAAGATATCGATTTGCTGCGCGCCCGCGTCGGCGAACTCGTGCAGGGGCGCAAACGGCTGGAATCCGCGCTGGCGGAATTGCCCTTCTTGCAGCCCTACCCTTCGCAAGCCAATTTTGTGCTGTGTCACGTGCTTGGCATGCCCGCCGCCCAGTTGCGCGATCAACTGGCGCAAGCTGGCATCATCGCGCGCTATTATGACAAGCCGCGCCTGCGTGACCACATCCGCATCAGCGCCGGCACCGCGCCACAAATCGACCGGCTGCTGGCAGCTCTGCCGCGAATCGCTGGCTGAAACGCCCCCGCCCCTACATTCATTCCTGGATTTTCGCATTACTTTCTTGACTCTACTTCTGTGCGCTCTGTGGTGAATTAAGCTATACTCGCGCGCAAACAAGGATGCGACAAATGACCCAGCGAAGCGCCGAGGTTCAGCGCGAGACCAAAGAAACCAGCATCAGCTTGCGGCTGGCGCTGGACGGTGGCGGGGCAGCCGAGATTAACACCGGCATCGGCTTCTATGACCACATGCTGGGGCATATCGCGCTGCACGGCATGTTCGACCTGCAAGTGGCGGCGCAAGGCGACCTGCACATCGACGCCCATCACACCATCGAAGATGTCGCTATCTGTTTGGGGCGGGCGATCGACACCGCCCTGGGCGGACGCAGCGGCATCCAGCGCATGGGCAGCGCCTATGTGCCAATGGACGAGGCATTGGCGCGCGTGGTCATTGACCTCAGTGGACGCCCCTATGCCGTCATCCAAGCCGACTTTTCCACGCCAACCATGGGGCAGATGCCCACCGACCTGGTCATTCACGCGCTGGAGACCATCGCGGCGCATGCCAAAATGAACCTGCACGCGGCTGTTCTGTATGGACGCAACGACCACCACAAAGCCGAAGCGCTCTTCAAAGCCTTCGGGCGCGCCCTCGCCCAGGCAGTCGCTATCGACAGCCAACGCAGCGGCATCCCCAGCAGCAAAGGCACGCTCACGGAATAGACAGCCATGCGCCCCATAGTTCATCGGACAGCTTCATGAGTCTTTGCTTCCCCCTGACTCGTCGGGGGGCTGAGGGGGGTTTAGGAAATGCAGGAATTCATCGACTTCGCCACCGAGATGGCGCGCGCCAGTGGCGAGATTATCATGCGCTACTTCCGCAGCGACATACAAGTCGAAAGCAAAGCCGACCGTTCGCCCGTGACCATCGCTGACCAACGCGCCGAAGAACTCATGCGCGAGATGATCATGCAGGCATACCCCGCGCATGGCATCCTCGGCGAAGAATTCGGAATACACCAGCCAGACGCCGAATACCAATGGGTGCTCGACCCGATTGACGGCACGAAGTCCTTCGTCAGCGGTACCTTCCTCTTTGGTACGCTCATCGGCTTAATGCGCGCTAGCAAGCCGCTTATCGGCGTGATTCATCACCCCGCCACTTCGCACTTGCTGGTTGGCGATGGCGCAGAGGCGCGCTTAAATGGCGAGCTTGTGAATGTACGCGGGACGACCGAACTGGGCGAGGCGGTGCTCTGCTATACCGACTACATCGATGTCGTCAAACACAAAAATGGCATCGCCTTCCAGCAGTTGCTAGGCAAAACGCGCTTCAACCGCAGTTGGGGCGATTGCCATGGTTACTTCCTGCTGGCGACTGGCTATGTGGATATCATGGTCGACCCCGTCATGAGCCTGTGGGACATCGTCGCGCTGGTGCCAATCATCCAAGGCGCGGGCGGCATAATCACCGATTGGCAGGGTGGCCCGCCGCTCAGTGGCGACGGCATCATCGCCAGCACGGGCGCATTGCATGAGCAGGTCTTGAGCGCGCTGAACGGCTGAGGGGCGGCGCTAGACCAGGCTGCCCTAACCAGCAATCAAGGCGCGGCACTCTTCGCTGTCAAAGTTGTCGCGCACCCAGTCCGCCCGTTCGCGCGCCGCTTCCTGCGCCAGCTTCGCCAGGCTCTCGTCTTTCATCCAGCCGACCGCTTTCTTGCGATTTTCCTTCAGCAAGCCGGGCATCGTCAGCGTATCGCCTTTGCGTCGGTTGCAGGGACCGCAGAGCAAAATGCGATTCATAATATGGTTTTCGCCGCGACCCGACTTCGGCGTGATGTGGTCAAGCTGCATAAATTCTCGTTCGAGGACGCGCCCGCAGCCAGCGCAGATGACGCCGCCGCTGGAAGCTTGCGCCGCCGACAGGATGTTCATCATGCCGCGATGGGTGATGCGCTGCCAGGGTTCTTGCGCGCGCTGGATCTTCAGGTTCAGCTTTTTCGCGGCGACTTCGTTGTCGTCCGTGCGGACAGGCGGCTCGGTCAAAATAAAGACCTCATGCGGAAACATCATTTTTGAACTTGCGTCTTTTTCCAAGAGCCATTCATCTCGCAAGCGCTCTTGAACGGCTTTCTTGGCACCGTCCCAAATATCCATACCCACCCAGCGGCGCTTGAGCTGCTCGGCGGCGACGGGAGTGGTTGCGCAGCCACAAAAGGGATCCAGCACAAGGTCGCCTTCGTTGCTGCTGGCTTCGATGACGCGGCGGTA
>VXNO01000010.1 GCA_009840575.1 Chloroflexota bacterium
ATCCAACAGCTACCCCGACGCCAACGGGCACCATCCCGCCACCCGATCAGCCAACCGCGACCGATACGCCCACAGAGACGCCCACGCCGCTGCCCGTCTGCGAACATGTTGTAGCGGCAGGCGAGAACCTCTACCGCATCGCGCTGCAATATAACACCTCCGTCGAGTCCCTGCGCGAGCTCAATCAACTCGCCAGCGACAACCTGAGTGTGGGACAGCTCATTGACCTGCCCAGTTGCCACCCGCAACAGCCGGACGATCCCTTCAGTTGCCCGGATGCGCCGGCCGGCTACCTGGTGCGCACAGTCAGCAAGGGCGTGCGCTGCCAGCCGGTGGTGATCGCCGATATCGACAAGCACCCGCTGATGAACGCCGGCGTCGAGCAGGCGCTGAATATCTGGGGCGAAGTCGCGGCAGGCGTTGAGTTCTGCTTCAGCGGCGCGGGCACAGTCGTCTTTGAAGACACCAGCGTAACGCCGGCGCTGGCAACAAAGCTGGCGACCGTTAAAAAAGACGGCATGACCTGCGCGCAAGTGCCAGGGCCAGGAAGGGTTGTCCATGTGGCGGCGCTGACTGATGATGAGTCCATCCCTTTGACCGACTGCCAGGTAACGACGAGCAATGTCGCCCGGCTGCTGGACAGCCCCGCCGGCGAGAACATCCTGGCGCTGGTGCCTTTTAATATCGCCATGCCGGCACAGGCGCGCACAGCCAATTGGTTCTTGGTCGACATCCTCGACCGCAGCGGCTGGGTCAGCGCCGATATGGTCGAGACCGAAGGCGCTTGCGAATGATCGGAAACCTCCACACAAGTCAATTCCCCCTCCGCTTGCCGCGCGAGGGGGCTGCCGTTCGCGCTGTCGTGTTTTGGTTATGCGGCGTGGGCGGCAATCATGGATTTCGCTTTGAATCAACTTGCCGCATATTCACTCTCCAATAGAATGCCCACAAGCTGGATCGTGTCGCTAGCAATTGTATGGAGAAAGATGGAATCTCTATGTTCCGAATCCGCGCGATTATTTCTTGCACTCTACTCGGCTTGCTGCTGGCTGTGGGCTTGTCCGGCGCGCCTGTTCTCGCTGCTGGCATTACTGTAGATGACGATTGTCCACTCAGCGCCGCCATTGAGTCCGCCAACCGCGACCTGGCGCAAGGCAGATGCACCTCCGGCAGCGGCGCGGATACCATCACGCTGACCAGCGATATAACCTTGACCGGCGAGGCGCTGCCCAGAATCACTGCCGACCTCACCATCAATGGCGACGATAACAGTCTCTCGGGTGGCGATTTGAGCGCTATATTTTGGGTTGAAAATGCCGATGTCACCATCCGTAACCTGACCATCAGCAATGGCTTTTCCAGCACGAGCGGCGGGGCAATTTTTGTTGACGGCGGCAACCTTATACTCGAAGACAGCAGCGTAGAAAACAACGAGGCGCTTAATTCAGGCGGCGGCATCTATGCCAATGGCGCCAGGGTTACGCTTATCCGCAGCTTTGTCAGAAACAATGTCGCTGATAGTGGCACTGGCGGCGGTATCTATATCGCGGGCAAGTCAGACAATGAGCATAGGCTCACTATCGACGAGAGCGTATTTTACAACAACCGCGCATCGCAGGATGGCGGAGCAATCCACGCGACTGGCGGCGCAGTCGAAATCAAAAAGAGCGGTTTCCAGGACAACGGCGCGGATGAAGGCGGCGTCATCGAAATCTGGAATGGCACACTGGTGATGCACAACACGACGCTCCACAACAACAGCGCCCGCGAAGGCGGCGCAGTCAACGCTGGCGCGGACCCGGACTCAACCGGCTCAGTGGCGCTGGTGCACAATACCTTCACCAGCAACACCGCTTGGGAGCGCGGCGGCTCAATTGCCATGACGGGACTCACTGCCACACTGGATATCGGCAATACCTGGATGTCGGGTCAACTGGCTGATGGCGTCCTGCATTGCGATTCTGGCATCAGCCCTTACAGCATCTTGGAAAACTCGGCAAATTACATCCAGGATGAATCTTGCCCGGATCTTTCCAACATCGACCCGCAAGCGCTAAGCATCGACCAAACAGAAGAAACGGTCGCGGCGCAATCAGTAGAAGCGCAGCCGGCAGAGGCGCAATCAGTAGAAGAAGGTCTTGAGCTGGTCGCTCTGTCCCTCGAAGAAGAGCTGGAGCAGCTCAAATTGAGCTCGCTGCGGGATATCGAAGGCGTCATTTATCACGAGCTGCTGCAGGGCAACCCGGCCATTGACGCGGCCGACAATGAGCTGTGCCGCGAGTTGGACGACCCGGATGACGATGTGGTCGATACGCGCCGTCCCCAAGGCGCGGCTTGTGATATCGGCGCTTGGGAACTCCCCTTGCCCACGCCTACCCCCACGCCAAGACCTCCTGATCCACTCCCGCCGGCTCCCACAAACCCGCCGCCATTGCCAACAGCGACAGCAACGCCGACTCCGTTGCCTGTCTGCGAGCCAGTCTACGAGCATGTTGTTGCGGCTGGCGACAACCTCTTCCGCCTGGCGATTCAATATGGAATTACAGTCGAGGCGCTAATCGAACTCAATCAACTGCCCAGCGACGCCATCTTGAGCGTCGGGCAGGTTATCGAAGTGCCCTACCATTCGGAATCGCCAGAAAATCCTTGTATTTGCCCCGGGGTGCCGGCTGGCTACCTGGTGCGCACGTCCAGCCACGATGTGCGCTGTCTGCCGGTGGAGATCGCCGATATCGACAAGCATCCGCTGATGAATGCCGGCGTGGTGCAAGCGCTAAGTATCTTTGGCAATGCCGCGGCGGGGGTGGAGTTCTGCTTCAGTGGCGCGGGCACAGTGGTCTTTGAAGACGACAGCACTTTCCCGGCGCAAGTTTCGCGGCTCTCGCTCTATGAAAACGAGAACCTGCGTTGCGCGCAAGTGCCTGGACAGGGCAGGGTAGTGCATGTGGCGGCGCTGACCGATGCGGAGTCCATCCCCTTGATCGACTGCCAGGTAACCACGAGCAATGTCGCCCGGCTGGTGGATAGACCCGCGGGCAACACTGTCCTGGGCATATTGCCTTTCAATATCACCATGTCGGCGTCGGCGCGCACCGCCAATTGGCTCCTGGTCAACTACCTGGGCCGCAGCGGCTGGATCAGCGCCAGCCTAGCGCAGACCACAGGCGCTTGCGACTAGCTGCCTATTTCTCCACCTCAAACCCTTCCCTCATTTTGAGGGAGGGGCTGCTCTACAGCATCGAAGTGGCTATGGATTATCTGCTGGCGCACCGGGCATGAAAGCTATCCCGCTCGCCGAGATTCAGCGCGCCGCCGAGCGCATCGCTGACTCGGTCCTGCGCAGTCCGCTGCTGCAATTTGATGTGGCCGACGCGCCATGCCAGCTTTACCTCAAGCTGGAGAACTTGCAGCCCATCGGCAGCTTCAAATTGCGCGGCGCGGGCAATGCCATCTACCTCGCCGACCGCAAGCAACTGGCAAAAGGTGTCTGGACAGCCAGCGCCGGCAATATGGCGCAGGGCGTCGCCTGGCACGCGCGCGCTTTGGACATCGCTTGTCATGTTGTCGTGCCTGACCATGCGCCACAGACCAAACTGGACGCCATCCAGCGGCTGGGCGGAAAAATCATCTCCGTGCCATTCGCAAGCTGGTGGCAGACTATGGTCGCGGGCGAGTTCGCGGGCTTGGACGGGCTCTTCATTCACCCCGTCAGCGACCCGGCCGTCATCGCCGGCAATGGCACGATTGGCCTGGAGATTCTGCGCGACTTGCCGGCTGTGGACGCGATTGTGATTCCCTATGGTGGCGGTGGATTAAGCGCTGGCATCGCCTCGGCCATCCGCGCAATCAAGCCCGATACGCGCATCTACGCCGCCGAAGTTGAGACCGCTGCGCCCCTGGCCGCTTCCCTGACAGCGGGGCAGCCAGTCGCAATCGACTACCAGCCCAGCTTCGTTGATGGCATCGGCGGCGCGAGTGTACTGCCGGAAATGTGGGACATGGTCAGCAGCCTGCTGGATGGCTCGCTGGTGGTCTCGCTGGATGAAGCGCGCGCGGCGATACGCCGGCTGGCTTTGCGGGCGCGGGTCATCGCGGAAGGCGCGGGCGCAGCCAGTGTGGCGGCGGCGCTATCGGGCAGGGCAGGCGCGGGCAAGGTCGTCTGCGTGGTCAGCGGCGGCAACATCAACCTGACGACGCTGGCGGGAATCCTGACGCAAGCAAGTCCTTACACTTAATTCACCACAGAGGCGCAGAAGCAGAATCAAGAAAGTAATGCGAAAATTTAGGAATGAATGTAGGGGCGAGGCGGCGACTCGCCCGCATCACTCTGGCACAGCCGCCAGCACCGGCAGCTCCACATCGTCGCGGCGGCGCACCACAGCGCTCTCCAGATATTCCAGCACGAAGACAGCTATGCCACCGACGAAGGCGCCGGCAATCAAGCCGACCAGCGTATTGATAGTTACATTGGGTCGCGCGCGCACGGTGACGGGGTTGTCTTGCAGGCTGGCTTCGATGCGGTCTTCACGGCGCGCCTGCTGGTTGAGGTCGTTGCGGTATTGCACCAGCATCTGCCCGTATTCGGCGGCGACGCGCTGCGCCTGGTTGACATCCTGATGCTCGACATCAACCTGAATCAGCAGGCGGTCGATATCCGGCGCGATGCGCACATCCCCGCGCAATTGCAGCGGCGTCATATCCATCTGCAAGCGGTCGATGACGGCGGCGGCGCGCAAGGAACTATCCAGCCAGGCGACATGGTTGTTGAGCGTCTGCTTGATTGCCTGCGTCAAGCCGAAGTCGCTGCGGCTGGGCACAATGAGCACCTTCTGCGTAGACCGGTAGACGGGGTCGAGCGTTCGGCTGAAGAAAAATGCCGCGCCCGCCGCAATCACAGCGAGCAAGAGCATGATCCAGCCGCGGCGGATGAGAATGCTGGCGTAGTCGATGAGGTTCATGGTGGTGATTTTACCACAGAGGCGCGGAGGAGATACGGTGAAATGCAGCAAGCATTTGCGCGGATTGCGCAAGGGGCGAGTGGATGGTCACGCAACGCCAACGCTAGCCCAACGGTCGCATTGTGAATCCTGGCCCAATCACTCTGGTTCCGACTGGAAATCAATAGCAGCCATCGACGGGTAGCGATATGAGAACATGGTTTTGCCATTTCTATTTGTAACGGCGAAGTCGCCCCGATTGATGATATCCATTCCAATCAATATGTCGAAACCGGTTAGTTGTGTTCCTGGGGTATTCAACATCGGAAATCCAACTCCGTTTGGCAGCGTGAGGAAGACATGATACACAGGCGCAACATCTTCGCCATTTGCATGTACGATCGGTACAAAGCCTTCTTGCTTTAGACGAAGCGTGTTGACAACATGCTGGCTGATTACGCTATGCGTTGCTCCAGTATCCCACAATGCCGTAAACTCATTTGCCGCGCCTACAGCAACTTCTCCTCTGGCTGGCGATTGCAAGGAGTGAATATCCATAACCGCGCATGGGCTTAAGAGCTGATTCTGTAAAGAATCCCACTTCTGTGTCCACACGAGGCCTTGAAGTCATACTGAGGAGGCTATTCTCGGCGTATGCAAATACACGGTCATCGCCTCGATGCTGTCTTCAATCCTCTGCAGCAGGATGGTGCCTATTTCATGTTCCTGGTAGACAGCCTGGGCGGCCTCCTCGTAGGAAGAATACACGCCGAGCACATCATGACCTTTGATGGCTACATAGTTCCCGGCACCATGCCTTTCGGCGAGACCACCCATGATTTCAAGGAAATACCGGTACTCCAACTCCAATGGTTTCATGTTTTGCCTCATGCCACTTGTTGCCAGTTACGGCAATTGTAGCATAAATTTAACCCCCCTCGGTCCCCCCAAGGCATGTCTAACCCCCTCGGTCCCCCAAGGCATTGGGGGGAAGGTTTCGCCGCGCGTTCGCATAGACACCAAAGCCCATACAGAATCACCATTCCACCTGCCCTAGCTCCCCTTCCCCAATGCCTTGGGGAAGGGGGCGGGGGTTGGGGTTTGCCTTCCACAAACGCCC
>VXNO01000179.1 GCA_009840575.1 Chloroflexota bacterium
GGATGGGCGTGGGCAAGCGCACATTTTCATAGCCGGGGCAATTGGCGCGGATGCCGCTCAGGCCCTCGTTGATGATGGCGATGATGCTAGGCTGGCTGGTCAGTTGCAACGCTTCTTGCAGTACCCGCCAAGCCGTATCGCATTGATCCAAAAAATAATAGGCAAGCCCGCGAATGTAATAGCATTCCACCGCGACCGAGCCTAGCGCGACGCAGCGCTCCAGTGAATCCAGCGCGCTTTCATAATTGCGGCGGTTGTATTGCAATTGCCCCAGATACTGCCAGGCGGGCGCGTAGGTCTCGTCAATTTCGGTGGCGGTCTCACAATAGCGGCTGCCTTCCAGGAATTCGCCGACTTCGGCATAGGTCTGGCAGATGCGCAGGTAGGCTTTGGCGTTGCCCGGCTCCAGCTCCAGGATGCGCCGGTAGATGCCTACCGCCATCTCCTGATAATTCTGGCGACGGTATTGTCCCGCCAGTTCAAAATAGGCGGCGGTGTGGTTGGGGTTGATGGCCACCGCCTGTTCCAGCGCGGCGATGGCTTCGCTGCTGCGCCCGGTGTAGATGAGCGGGATAGAAAAGGCGCGGTGAGCGAAGGGGTCGAGCGGGTCAAGCTGGGTAGCGCGCAAGCCGCGTTGATAGCCCTCCGCATAGCGCCCGATATTGGTATAGGCAACAGCCAGCGCGGCATGCAAAGGCGCGAAGTCGGCATCGCGCTCCAAGCCCGAGACCGCCACCGGGATGGCGCTGCCGGGGTCGGACCAAATCAAGGAGCGCGCCTTCAAAGCATAGCCACGCGGGTCGTCCGGGTCGGCGACAATCGCCCGCTCGCCCAGTTCGCGCGCCAGTTCATATTGGTCGGCTTCAATCAGCACGCGCCCATATTCATAGAGATAAGCTACATCGTTGGGTCGCTGTTGGATCGCCTGCTCAAAATCCGCCAGCGCCCGCTCAATATCGCCCTGGTTGTATAATACGAGTCCCTGCTCAGCATGTTGGCTGGGGAAGAGCGTCGGCGTCGGCACCCAGCCCAACAAAGATAATGCCGCGCCCTGCATCTCGTCATAATAAAAGAAGGTCAGCGCCAGCAAGGTAATGCAGATGCCCAGGATCGTCCCAGCGAAGAGCGCCAGCGGAACCCCCGACAAGCCGCGCCGCCGCTGACTGAAGAAGGGTCGCTTTCGGTTGCGGTTGATCTTTCGATAGTGCGCCATGAATGTAGTGTAGCACGGCCAGGGGCAGCCTCTGCTATACTGGCGCGGGAGGAATTTGCTATGCGACGCATCGGCTTAATCGGCGGCTTGAGTTGGGAATCAAGCGCCGAATACTACCGCATCATCAACCAGGCGGCGCAGCGGCGGCTGGGCGGTTTGCATTCTGCCGATTGCCTGCTGCTGTCCTTCGACTTCGCCGAGATAGAAGCGCTGCAAGTGGCGGGCGACTGGGCGGGAGCGAGCCAGCGCATGGTAAGGGCGGCGCGGCAACTGGCGGGCGCGGGCGCGGGCTGCATCGTCATCTGCAGCAACACCATGCACCAAATGGCCGAAGCTGTGCAGGCGGCTGTCGATTTGCCGCTCATCCATATCGCCGACGCCACTGCCCAGCCTATCGTGCGGGCAGGCTTGCGGACGGTCGGGCTGTTAGGCACGCGCTTCACCATGCAGCAGGATTTCTATCGCGGACGGCTGAGCGAACGGCACGGCTTAAGTGTTCTTATCCCGGACGAATCTGGCTGCGAAATTGTGCATGGCATCATCTATGACGAGCTGGTGCGTGGATTGGTGCGCGCGGAATCAAGACGTGCATACCAGCGCGTCATCGAGCAACTGGCGGCGGCTGGCGCGCAGGCGGTCATCCTGGGCTGCACCGAAATCAGCCTGCTCATCAAGCCGGCGGACTCAGCTTTGCCTACTTACGACAGCACAGAATTGCACGCGCTGGCGGCGCTGGGTTGGGCGCTGGCATAGCATTTGATTTTGCCGGGACTGGCTGGTAAAGTCGCTGAAGATGAGCCAGCGCGGCAACGAGGGAAGAAATGACAGAAAATATCCAAGAAGCGAGCGACTTGCAGCCAGCGGCAGAACCTGCCAAAAGCCCAAAAAATATCACGCTGGCGGACAAAATCGATATCCAGTTTATGCCCCAAGCCGGCGAGCGCGCCATGTCCATGCAGGGCTTCAACCCGCGCTATCGGGATTTCGTGGACTACATCATCGGCATCACCCATGAAATCTGGGAAGAAAAAGGCATCGGCAAGCTCTATGACTATTATGCCAATACCATCCATTTTCACACCGCCAGCGGCACTTTGTATGGTCGCGAAGCCGTCTTCGCCGCCAGCATCGAAGCCATGGCTGCTTACCCCGATCGGCGGCTCTATGGGCATGAGGTGATCTGGGGCGGCGATGACCAGGTCGGGCTGTATTCTTCGCACCGCTTGATGCACGAAGGCACCAACCGCGGCTGGTCGAATTACGGCCCGCCGACTGGCAAGCGCGTCAACTACCTCGCCATCGCCGATTGCCTGTGCAAGCGCAACATGGTCGTCGAAGAATGGGTCGTGCGCGATGAGCTGAGCAAGGTCTTGCAGCTGGGCTTGGACCCAATCGCCACCGCCAAAGAGATGGCAGCTCGCCAGCGGGATTCCGAATTTTCTACGCGCATCGTCGGCGATATCGAGCGCGGCATCGGCCAACTGCCACCCCGCGAGTGGGTCGCCCGCCCTGGCGAAGCCTTCGACCCCGAAGATTTTATCGGGCAGATGTTTCACGAAATCTGGAACTGGCGCTTGCTGAACAAAGCGCGCGAGTTCTATCACGAAAATTTCGCCTTCGAGGGTCCCACCGGGCGCTCTTTCTTGGGCATCAACGACTTGCATAATTATGTCTTGTCGCTGCTTTCGCCCTTCCCGGATCTCGCCATCAGCGCTGATCATTTTTGTCATGTGGGCGATGCTGAATCGGGCTGGCGGGTGGCGACGCGCTGGACGTTGCGCGGCACGCATACCGGCTATGGTCGCTATGGCGAGCCGACCGGCAAACCAGTGCGCTTGCTGGGCATCACCCATCATCTAATCCAGGATGGGCTGATTGCCAATGAGTGGACGGTCTTTGACGAATTCGCCCTGTTAATGCAGATCCATGGCTAGCGAGCAACCTGCGGAAAGATACATAGAATTGACCCAGACCGACGACAAGTATTTCACATCAACATTCCAATACAGCCCCATCGACCAGGCGCGCAACATCGCCAACAAGCGCCGCGTCATCGCCATCCATCAGGCGCTGAGCGACGAGCCGCTGGACAGCCTGCCCAACATCGCGCGGGAGGGTTTCGCCGCTGATGTCGCGCTGCATGTTACGCACCCCATCAATGAACTAACTGGCGCGGCGGCGGGGCTGGCGGCATTGTGGCTGCCCTTGCGAAAGGCGCTGCCGGATATGGAACGGCGCGAATACTTCGTGGCGGGCGGACGCTACCGCGATGGCGATATGGTGGCATGCATGGGCGAATATGTCGGCACTTTCGTCCAGGACTGGCTGGGCATACCAGCCACGCGCGGCGTTGTGCAGCTGCGTTTCTGCGAGGCGCACGAGCTGATTGACAGCAAAATCGCGGCCAGCTATATCTTCCTGGATGCGCTGGATTTGATGCGGCAGGCAGGATATTTCCCCATCGCGCCCAGCCTGGGCAAAGAGATGGCTTGGCTCCCGCCGCGCACGCTGGATGGCGTCATCCTCTCCCCGCAAGACGCAGCCCGCTCCCGCAAGACAATCGAGACGATCTTAGCGATGCACGCGGCGCTGGGTTATTACAACGGGAAACCGCCAACGCGCGAAGTCCTGGATGAGATGGAGCAGGCGCGGCATTGGCATCGCAACTTCATGTGGTATGGACCGGCCGGCATCGGCACGACGCGCGGCTTGAGCGGCTTCGAAGATTATCATCAAATTCCCTTTCTGGTGGCATTCCCCGATCGCTCTGGCAGCGAGCAGGGTCACTTCATCCGCATCGGCGATGGCTACTTCGCCGTTACGGGCGGCTGGGGCTACCTGCGGGCGACGCACAGCGGCGGCGGCCTCTTTGGCGCTCCCGCCACGGGCAAGCGCATCCACATGCGCGTCATGGACTTTTATCGCTGCGATGATGACACCATCGTTGAGAACTGGGTGCCCATCGATGTGCCGCATATCCTGCTGCAGATGGGCGTGGATGTATTCGGGCGCATGCGCCACCAATTCCGACAGCATAGCGCCTGGTCGGCGAGCCAGTGGCTGGTCGGCGACTGAGCGAAAAAGGAGAGGCCATGAGCGAATCCGTGCATAACAAAAACAAGCGGCGCATAGGCGCATTGCGAGCCGCCCTCTATGATATTGACGCGGCGGCGCTACCCGGGCAGCTGGCGGAGATCTTCGCGGCGGATTGCGAAGTGCATTTGGCGAACCCGCTGGAGAAGATGACCGGACCCGCCCAACTCTACGCCGAGGCTTACGCGCCATTGCTGCAAGCGGTGCCGGATTTGGAACGGCGCGACTTCATCGTCATGGCCGGCGAAAGCAATGGAGGGGATTGGGTTGGCTGCTGCGGGCATTATATGGGCGTCTTTGAGCGCGCCTGGCTGGGCATCCCGCCGACGCAGCACCTGCTGGCGATGCGCTATCACGAGTTCTTCCGCCTGGAAGACGGGCGGATCGTCGAGATGCAAGCGCTGTGGGATATCCCGCAGGTGATGATGCAAGCTGGCACCTGGGCGATGTCGCCGAGCCTGGCGGTGGAGTGGGTCGCGCCGGGGCCCGCAACCGAAGACGGCATCATCAGCAGCCCCTACAATGCCGCGCAATCAACAGCCAGCCTGGAATTGGTGCGCGACATGTTGGTCGGCTTGAAGCGCAATGAAGAGGGCGTCGCCGCCATGCGGTTGGATAAATACTGGCATCCACAGATGATGTGGTATGGACCGGCCGGCATCGGCTCCATGCGCCGCATCAGTGGCTTCCGCAACTGGCACCAAATTCCTTTTTTGAAAGCCATGCCCGACCGCGACACATTCTGGGACAGGGGCAACAGAGCCTTTTTTGGCGATGCGGAGTATGTCGGCTTCACCGCCTTCCCCGGTATGCAGATGACCGTCAGTGGCGATGGCTGGCTGGGCATCGTGGCATCAGGGCAAGCCATCACCATGCGCAGCCTCGACTTTTGGCGCTGCGAAAATGGGCTCATCCGCGAAAACTGGGTGCTGGTCGACCTGCTGGATGTGTATACGCAACTGGGAGTCAATGTCTTCGACCGCATGCGCGAGCTGACCGTCGCGCGGCATAGCCAGATTGCGGTCTAGGGCTAGGCTGGCAACTGCGCCGCGGGGATTTCTGTCAGACGCGGATTCGCCTGGTCGCGCGCCGAGAGTTGCGGCGATGCCAAACCCCAGTCGATATTGGCTTGCGGGTCATCCCAGGCAACGCCGAATTCATCCCCGCCATCATAATAATTGTTTACGATATACAGCAAAGTGCAATCGCTATGCGCGGCGAACCCGTGCGCCACGCCGACCGGGATGAAGATACCTAACGGTTTTTCGGTGCCCAGGTCGATGGTGGCTGACTGCAAATAGCTTGGCGAGCTGCGGCGCAGGTCAAAAAGCCCGACGCGGATGCGCCCGCTGATGAGGCACCAGTAATCGACCTGTTCGAAGTGATAATGCAAGCCGCGCAGGACGCTGGCTCGGCTGTCGCTGCGGTTGCTTTGCAGGCGCGCCCAACTGACCTGCGGGAACCACTCGCTGCGAAAGGTCTCCATGAAGCGTCCGCGCGCATCGGCAATGGACGATAAAGACACCGTCAGAAGGTCGCGGATGACCGGGTGAGGACGAGCGGGATTTTGCGACATGATGACGAAGCCCACAAGCGCTTGACCGCAGCACAGTAACACAGATTGCCAGCGGAGCGCAAGCTGCCCTGTGTACGGGAGTGGCGAATCTGCTGGATACGCGTTGCTTTGCCCCCGCCCCAAACCCCTCCCCGACCGCCAGTGTCTACGCGGCGCAAAATGAGGGAGGGGC
>VXNO01000073.1 GCA_009840575.1 Chloroflexota bacterium
TTCGTCCTTTTGCTCCTTGGATACAGTACCAGTATAATCTAGGACTATACAGCTAATCGCTACACCGTGTCTCTGTGCCTCTGTGGCAAAAATTGATGCGATTGCCCTGTGCAATTCACAACCGCATATTCTGATTTGCGCCGCCTGCGGTAAAATGTAGGCTTGTTGCTAATCAGCGCGAGGCAAAATTATGAGCAAAGCCTATGGTGCCTGGAAGAGCCCAATCAGCGGCGCGGCCATCGCCAGTGGCCTCAGCCTGCGCGATGCGCAATGGGATGCCGCTGGCGAAACCCTGGTATGGTGGGAGAATCGCGAGAAGGTCGGCGTGCTGGTCGCGCAGACTGGCTGGGACGCCCCGCGTGACTTGACTGACGCGAGCTTGAATGTGGCGGGCGCGGTTGGCTACGGCGGCGGCGCATTCACGGTCGGCGCGGGCAGCGTCGTCTTCGCCACCAAGAATCGCCTCTACCGCCAGTCGCTGGCTGGTGGCGTGGCGCGCGCAATTAGTCCAGCCTTCGGGGCTTGCGCCGCGCCAGCGCTTTCCGCCGATGGCAACTGGGTCGCCTATGCGCACAGCTATGAGCATGAAGATGGCTTGCTGATTGTCGATGCGGAGGGCGCGCACTTCCCGCGCAGGCTGGCTTTTGGCACCGACTTTGTCATGCAGCCAATTTGGCACCCGGCTGGGCGGCACATCGCTTTTGTCGCCTGGAACCACCCGCAGATGCCCTGGAATGGCAGCGAGCTGCGCTTGATTGAGCTGGCTACGGACGGTTCGGAAATCCCTTATGCGCAGGACATCGTAACTTTGGCGGGCGATACCGAAACAGCCATCTTCCAGCCGGCTTTTTCGCCCGATGGCCGCTATCTCGCTTATATCAGCGATGCAAGCGGCTGGGGGCAGGTCTATCTGTATGATCTTGAAACGCAGCAGCACAGCCAGTTGACTCAGGCAGAGGCGGAACACGGCACGCCGGCTTGGGCGCAGGGCATGCGCAGCTATGGCTGGTCGGGTGACAGCCGCGCCATCTATGTTTTACGCAATGACCGCGCTTTCTTCAGCTTGCAGCGCTGTGATGTGGCATCGGGCGAATGCGAAACAGTCGCTGGCTTGGACGACTACAGCGAAATGGAGCAGGTCAGCATCGCGCCCAAGACCGATAAAATCGCCATGATCGCGTCGTCTTCGCTCACCCCGCCGCGGGTGATATCCCTGCATCGGGCTGGCAGACTGCAAGTCCACCGGCGGCGCGGGACAGAGAACCTCGGCGCGGACCAACTTTCCGCGGCGCAAGCCATCACCTGGCAAGGCGATGATGGCGACGTGGTGCACGGGCTATATTATCCGCCTGTCCTGCGCGATGAGCAGCCGCCTGGCGCGCCACCGTTGATCGTCAATATCCATGGCGGCCCGACCTCGCAGCGCTGCGCCGGCTACTATAGCGAAGTGCAATTTTTCACCACGCGCGGCTATGCGGTGCTGCAAGTCAATCATCGTGGCGGCACCGGCTATGGCAAAGCCTATATGGATATGCACCGCGGCAACTGGGGCGTCTATGATGTCAGCGACTCGCTGGCTGGCGTCAGGCATCTGGCGACGGCGGGGCTGGTGGATGGCGACAAAGCGGTCATCATGGGCGGCAGCGCGGGCGGCTTCACTGTGCTGCAATCGCTGGTCGAGCATCCTGGCTTCTACAAGGCAGGCATCTGTTCTTATGGCGTCTCCAACCAGTTCGGCTTGCTGATGGATACGCACAAGTTTGAAGAACGTTATACCTATTGGCTGCTGGGTAAATTGCCCGAAGCGGCAGCGCTGTACCGCGAAAGGTCGCCTGTTTTCCACGCCGACCAGATCGTCGACCCCATCATCGTCTTCCAAGGCACAGATGATGTAGTCGTGCCGCAAGACCAGTCGGACAGCATCGTCGCCTCTTTGAAGCGGCGCGGCATCCCGCATGAGTATCACTTGTTCGCGGGCGAGGGGCATGGTTGGCGGCAGGCGACCACCATCGAGACCTACTACAAGTCCATCGAGCGCTTCTTGCTGCAGCATGTCATCTATGCCTAGCTCAATCCCCCAGGCAGATTTCCAAGTCGCGGGCGCTGCGCAGCCAGGTATGGTCCAGTGGCACATTCTTGCGAACGCCGACCACATCTGCCAGCGGCACGGCGCGCACCACATCGCCATGAATGCCGACCATGATATTGCCTTTGCCTTCTGCGACAAAGTTGGCGGCTGCCGTACCCAGGCGCGTCGCCAGCAAGCGGTCTTTGGGCGATGGTATGCCACCGCGCTGCACATGCCCGAGTATGGTAACGCGCGATTCCAGCCCGGTGCGCTTTTCCAGCTCACGGGTTAGCAGCAGGGTGCTGCCACTACGTTCTCTTTCGATCTCAGCCAGCTCGGCGCGGATGGAGGCGCGCAAGCTTCTGGCGGCTTTGCGGGCGTCCTTATCGCCTTGGCAGCGGGCGATTTCGGCATTGGCTTCAGCCAGGCGGGCGCGGGCATCTTGCAGCTTCGTCCCGATGCGCTGCGTCATCGCGCCTTCGGAAACAGCGACGATGCTGAAGCGATTGCCGCCCCGGCTGCGCTCGCGGATGGAATTGGCGATTGCCTCGATATCGAAGGGGATCTCCGGGATCAAGATGACATCCGCGCCGCCCGCCAACCCCGCGCCCAGCGCCAGCCAGCCGGTATTGTGCCCCATGATTTCGCAGACGATGATGCGATGGTGGCTGTGCGCCGTAGAATGCAGGCGGTCGATGGCTTCGGTGGCGATGTTCAACGCGGTATCAAAGCCAAAAGTAACATCCGTGCCGCTGACATCGTTGTCGATCGTCTTGGGCAGGCAGACCACATTGAGCCCCTGCTGCGACAAACGATAGGCATTTTTGGCGGTGCCGCCACCACCCAGGCAGACCAGCGCGTCCAGATGATGCCGCTCGTAGACCTCGACCATAACATCCATCATATTGCGCGTCTTGCCGCCGATGGGCATTTTGTGCGGTTTGTCACGGCTGGTGCCCAAGATCGTGCCGCCCAGTGTGAGGATGCCGCTGAGGTCGCTTAAGCCCAGCCAAATGACGCGATTTTGCATCAAGCCACGAAAGCCATCGCGAAAACCGACCAGGCGCATGCCGTGCTTGTTAATCGCTACCTTGCCCACCGCGCGGATAGCGGCATTCAAGCCCGGGCTATCACCGCCAGCAGTAAGGATGCCAATCGTCTTTGCGCTCATGCGGTTGCCTCGTATCCGGGCATGCTCATACCCACACAATTTGAACACAGCCGCGCGCAGAAGGCAAATCGGCACGCGAGGCAGGGCGCTGCCCGCTGGATGTTCCGTGTTATGATTTGCCCACAAGCATCACAAGGAGGCAAAAATGCCCGTACTGGAACGGCTGCTTGACACCGATACATTTTTGGATATGTGTCTCCTGCCGGAATACAGGCACAACGAGTATGAGCTCATTAATGGAGAGATGGTCGAGATGCCGCCACCAGGTTTTGTGCATGGGGAATACGCAGTCGAGGTCGCTTATTATCTTCGGCAATATGCCAAGAAGCACAATCTGGGCAGAGTGACGGTGGAGGCAGGTTTTCGCTCTGCCGATGACCGCTATCTTGTGCTGCGCCCCGATGTCGCTTTCCTTAGTCACGACCGCGCGCCAAAGCCCGGCGACCGCGGCTTGAGCGCTGTCATGCCCGACCTGGCGGTGGAGATTGCCTCGCCCAGCGACAGGCTCGCGGCGATACGCGCCAAAGCCGAGCTCTACCTGCGCAATGGGACGCGGCTGGTGTGGCTGGTCTTCCCGGCTGAGCAGCGCGTCGAAGTGCATAGCGAGGGCGGCGAGATGCAATCCTTGGGCGCGCAGGACACGCTAAGCGGCGGCGATGCGCTGCCCGGCTTCACGCTGGAGCTGGCGCGGCTGTTTGCCTTGTGAGCGGTTCAGCGCCTACCCAAGCGCGCCTGCAAAAGCTGCGCCGCGCAGCCAGCCAACGCCAGCCGGACTTGACGGTTGTGATCCAAGATGTCTTCGACCCGCACAACCTCGGCGCGATCGCCCGCAGCTGCGATGCTTTTGGCGTCCAGCACTTGCATGTCATCTTTGAGAACAGTTCCCCATTCGACCCCAAGACAATCGGCAAGAACAGCTCCACCGCCACCAACAAATGGCTGCAATACCACAGTCATTTCGACAGCGAAGAAGCCTTACGCTCCTTGAAAAAAGACGGCTGGCAAGTGGTCGCGACCGTGCTGGACGCCGCTGCCGAGCCGCTGTATGAAGCGGATTTTTGTCAACCGCGCCTGGCTGTGCTATTGGGCAACGAGCGCGATGGGCTTTCGCAGCGCGCGCTGGAACTCGCCGACCGGCGTGTTACTATTCCCATGCGTGGCATTGCGCAGAGCTTGAATGTATCGGTTACGGCGTCGCTTTTCTTGTACGAGATCACCCGCCAGCGGGAGGCTTTCTGCCCAGAACATCTGCAAAGCAGCGCCGCGCAGACCGAGCAGACATTTGAATATTTCCTGGAGATGCACAATCATCTGGGGAGGCGCAGCAAACAGCAGCGCAAACGGCGAGCGCAGCAGCGACTCTCCCGAAAGCTCGGCTAGGTCCAATAAAAGATGATCCGTCCATTTTGTCGCGCGTCGGGTCTTCCTGATTTGACTGTGTCCATGGCATGCAGGCTGAGCGCGCGCATCTGCTGGCGCGTGCACCACATACGCGCCACCATGGGGTCGCCTTCGTCGCCAGCGTAGGGATTAAAAAAGTCAGCCACGCTGTCATCATCATCCACATCCAGTTCATCCAGATCGTCCAGTTTATCGGGGTCGCCAGGCACATATTCGGTCGCGACGAGGATAATCTGGTCGCGGTCGCGGTCGTGCGCCAAGCCCATCTGGGCGATGCGAAAGAGTGGCTCAATCGGCTCGCGCAATTCCATATCCAACTGGCTGAAGTTGGCTTCGGTGATGGTGTTTTCTCGCGCATCAATATCATCCAGCATCTCGGTGATGGCGGCTGATAGCGCTTGCGCCTGCTCTTTTTCGATAGTAAACGAGACGATGCGATTGTCCTTGCCCGCTTGCAGGTGAAAGGTGCGCTGCCCTTTGGGTCCAATCGTGCCAACCGTGACGAAGTCGACCGGATTCAACTCAATCACATTGCTCATTGCGCGCCTCCACCCCGCGGCGATTGCTCGTCCGCTTTGCTACCCGTCGATTTTAGCGCTTGCAGGTGCGCGGTGTCGTTCATGTTGACAATGAAGGGTCGGCTGTGCCCCAGCTGCAGGGTGCTGATGGATGCGGGCGAAATCACGATGCGTTGAAAGACATCCAGGTGCATGCCCAAATAATGCGCCAGGCACATTTTGATCAAATCGGCATGAAAGACCAGCGCGACCAGTTGATTAGGGTGGCGGCGCACCAGCGTTTCAATTGCCTCGACGATGCGCGTTTGCACGCCGCGCATGGTTTCGCCTTCGGGGAAGACCGCCCGCGATGGATACTCCTGCACGACCGCCCACATCTTGCGCTGCGCAAGCTCGGCGATCGACTTGCCCTGCCAAGCGCCATAACGCACTTCGCCGATCTGCTCACAAGCCTGGACGGTCAGCTGCGGGTGATGCGCGGCGATGGCGGCGGCTGTTTCCATTGTGCGCTCGATGGGGCTGGCGTAGAGGTGATTGAGCGGTGCCCCCGCCAAACGCGCTCCCAAAGCCTCAGCTTGGGCGATGCCCGCTTCGTTCAGGTGCACGCCAGGCGTCCAACCCGCCAGCTTGCCCGTCTTCACGAAGTCATTGACCGCATGGCGTATCAGCAAAATTGTCGTCATAAATAGCGCCACCGCTGCCCGTAGATTGCCCAGAGCATATCATATTGCCAACTCATCGGCTAGCCAGGAGTGGCTAGTTGTATAGTCCCAGAGTAAGATGGGTGGGTTTTTGGTGAAATCG
>VXNO01000021.1:0-4874 GCA_009840575.1 Chloroflexota bacterium
GCCGGGGGATGGGGGCTTGGTTGCCATATCCACGTAACTAGCTGTATAGTCCCAGCCCGCCAGGAAGTTGCGGGTCTGCGCCGCGCGCAATATACTGTAGTCCAACTGAATCCTGGAACTGCCCATGTCAGTCACCGACGAGATCAAGGCTCGTATCGATATCGTCAGCTATGTGCAGCGCTATGTGCCTGATTTGAAGAAATCCGGGCGCAACTATAAAGCCTGCTGCCCCTTCCATAACGAAAACACGCCATCCTTCATCGTGAACCCTGAGCGCGGCACCTGGCATTGCTTTGGCGCTTGCGCGGAAGGTGGCGATATTTTCAACTTCGCCCAGAAGATCAACGGCTGGGATTTCAAAGAGGCGCTGCGGGAACTGGCGCAGCAAGCGGGCGTCCAACTGCGCGCGCAGACCCCCCAGCAAAAGGACGCGGACGCAAAGCTGGAGCGGCTGCGCGGCTTGCTGGCTACCGCCGCCGATTATTACCATCGGCGCTTGCAAAAGCCCGATGCCCAGCCCATCCGCGATTATCTCTTCGCCGAGCGCGGCTTGCAGGACGACACTGTCAGCGCTTTCCAACTGGGCTATGCCCCGCCAGTCTGGGATTTCATGCTGAATGCGCTGCGCGGCTTGGGTTATAACGAAGCAGAGATTGTAGAAGCGGGCTTGGCGGTGCAGAGCGATGCTGGACGTGTCTACGACCGCTTCCGCAACCGCCTGATGATCCCCATACAAGACTCCCGCGGGCGGGTGGTGGGCTTTGGCGGGCGCGCCCTCGACCCCGCCGACAATGTCAAATACATCAACTCGCCCCAGACGCCACTCTTCGACAAGAGTCGCCTGCTGTTTGGCTTGGATGCGGCGCGCCGGGCAATCCGCGATTCGGGCAGCGCCATCATCGTCGAAGGCTATTTTGATGTCATCCAGGCGCACCAGGCTGGAAAAGAAAATGTGGTCGCGCAGATGGGCACATCCATGACCGAGGCGCAACTGCGTTTGCTTGCGCCCCGCCTCGTCCAGCGCATTGTCTTGGCGCTGGATAGCGACGCAGCCGGCATCAACGCCACCCGCCGCAGCCTGGAAACAGCGCGAGCGGCACTGGAGCGTGATTATGCCGGCAAGCTGGCGGTCGATATCCACATTTTGCAAGTCCCAGCCGGCAAAGATCCAGACGACTTCTTGCGGGAATCGCCGGGCGAATGGGATTCGCTGCTGGCGAGCGCCCGGTCTGTCGCCGACTTTGTCATCGAGCTGGAGACAGCGCACTTAACCCCCAGCAGCAGCCTGCAAGAAAAACAAGCCGTCGCGCAGCCGCTCCTGCCCATTTTGCAGGCATCGGAAAAAGACCTGCTGCGCAAAGACAACATGCAAAAGCTCGCCCGCCGCCTGCGCATTCGCGAAAGCGACTTGTTGGCTTGGGCGACGACAATCGCGCCGCCCAGCCCGCCATTGCCGCCCGCTCCGTCTGAGCTGCCGCCGGACTACTTCGCTGATGAATTTGCCGCGCCCCCGCCCGAGCTTGACCAACCGGCAACCGGCATACGCGCCCGCTCTGACCCCTTGCGCGCCGCCGAGGGCTATTGCCTCAGCCTGCTGCTGCGCAACCCACACCTGCTCGCCCAGGTCAACCGCAAACTGCGCGAATTGGCTGGCGATGACGAGCGCTTGCAGAGCGGCCCACTGCGCGATCTGGGCGCGGACGATTTCAGCAGCAGCCGCTACCGCGCCTTGATGAGCCACCTGCAAGAATCACTGCGGCAGGACGACCTGGAGCCCCTGGACTTCCTGGCGCGGCAGATCGACGCCGAGCTGCACGCGGAGCTGGACGGATTGCTGCGCGAAGAACCTGCCTGGCTCGCGCAGTCGCTGCGGGGCAACTTTCAGGTCGATTTGAACGATATACTAAAGAGTCGCCGTTTTGGCCCCGGCTATGATCTACTTAACGAATTGATTAGCCGGGCGTTGCAGTTGCGGCAAGCAAGATTGACCAACGAGCGTGTAGATATGCAGTACTTGCAAGAAGAAGCGCAGACAGATCGGGAGCCAGCCCAGCTGCTGGATGACCGCCTCGCTATAGAAGTCAAGCTGTCTGTCTTAGCAAAGGCGCGCATCGACCTGGCAATCGGCGGCTAAAGACTTATTTCGTAGCGGAGCGAAGTTTCAATAGCAGGAGTCAGCTACATGGAATTGAGCAGAACGGACGGTATCCACGCCCGGACGGGCGGTGATGACGATGTCCAGCGCCGCAAATCCGAATTCGCAACCGACAGTTATACAACCGAGATCGGCACTGGCCGCCTGGTTGACACCCAAGGCAACTTGCGCGAAAACCTGCCCCAGTCCGATGACCCCGTGCGCATGTATCTGAAAGAAATCGGGCAGGTGCCGCTGTTGGATAGCAGCCGCGAAATGTGGCTGAGCACGCAGATTGCCGCCGAAGGCCACTTGGAAGCGCTGCAAGACGAGCTGTCCAGCTTTGACAAGCAAGTCCCCCAACCGCGCCAGCCCGACCACCTGGATGTCGAGCGCTATGCCTACCTGCGCCTGCGCGAAGACTGGGACAGGCTGCTGGAAACAGCCGCCAAGCTGGATGTCGAGCCGCCCGATTTCTTTCGCCTGCTGGCGGAGACGCAAGAGACCATTGCCAGCTGGGACCGCGATGGCTATTCCTACATCCGCGGCTACCTCAGCCAACGGCAATGGGGCAAAGACCAGAAGTGGTCGGGCTTGGCGCGCGAACTATTCGAAGTCGTGCACGGGCTTTACCTCTTCCCTTATGAGCATCAGCGGAAGATGCAGCGCTACTATCACCAGGAGAATGAGCTGCCCAGCCTGTTGGAATTCGATTCCTGGATTGAAGACACGGTCGACCCCGTCAGCCTGGCGAAGCAGCAGCAAGAACAAGTCGAGCAGCATGCCGCGCTCTCGTCCGAAGCCTTGACGCGCGCCAACCTGCGCCTGGTCGTCAGCGTGGCGAAGCGCTACATGGGGCGGGGCATCAGCTTCCTCGACCTCATCCAGGAGGGCAATTTGGGTTTGCTGCGCGCGGTCAACAAGTTCGACCACACCAAAGGCTACAAGTTCAGCACCTACGCCACTTGGTGGATCCGCCAATCCATCAGCCGCGCCATCGCCGACCAAGCCCGCACCATCCGCATCCCCGTGCATATGGTCGATACCATCAATCGCATGATGCGCGTGCAGCGCGACCTCATCCAGACCCTAGGCGCAGAGCCGACCACCGAACAAATCGCGCTGGAGATGGACTTCCTCTCCGATGACGAGCGGCGACTGATTAAACAGAGCAAAAAAGATGGCGATGACCCTGATATGCGCCTGGCGCGCAAACTCCGTCGCGCCACACAGAAAGTCCGCCGCATCATGCGCATCAGCCAGGAACCCATGAGCCTGGATATGCCGGTCGGGCAAGAAGACAGCAGCCTCTTGGGCGATTTCATCGAAGACGAAAATGCGACCGGGCCCGTAGATTCCGCCGGCAAACAACTGCTCAAAGGCCAGATCCGCGCGGCCATGGGCGTATTGAGCGACCGCGAACGCAATGTGCTGGACCTGCGCTTTGGCTTGACGAATGGGCAAGACCACACTTTGGAAGAAGTCGGCAGCCTGCTCGGCGTAACCCGCGAGCGCATCCGCCAGATCGAAGCCAAGGCTCTGCGCAAGCTGCGCCACCCGACACGCTCACGGCAGTTACGCGATTACCTGGAAATGTAGCCGCCGCCCAGCAACTCGTCATACAGCGCGATGGTGTCTTGGCAGACGCGGGCGAGGGTGAAGCCGTCCAGGACAATCTGCCTGCCCGCCGCGCCCATGCGCCGGCAGGTTTCGGGGTCGTCCAGCAGCATGTTCACCGCTGTGGTCAGCGCTTCGATATCGCCAGGCGGCACGAGACGACCATTGACGCCATCGCGCACGATTTCTCGGCAGCCCGGCGTATCAGTGGTTACGCAGGCGCGCGCGCAGGCAGCCGCTTCGATCAAGACCTTGGGCACGCCTTCGCCATAGGTCGATGGCAAACAGACGACACGGCTCTCGGCGTAGACCGTGGGCATATCATCGCGCTTGCCCTGCCAGTCAATCAGCCCCTCCGCCTGCCAGGCATCCAACTGCCGCAGCGGCACACTCAGCGGGCTGCTGGGCTCCGCATAGCCGACGACCCGGAAGGTCGCCTGCCCGCGCAGCCGCCGCGCCACCTCGACGAAATCGCCGATGCCCTTCTGCCACAGCAAGCGCCCCGCATACAGAACCACTGGCAAAGCCACAATTGGCTCCTGCGCCGGGCAGAAGACTTTTTCATCGACGCCTGACCCGCGGATGAGGCGCGTTCGTCCGCGCTCGACTAATCCGCGCTGGATGAAAAGCCGCTGGTCGTCGGGGTTTTGAAAGATGACGCGGCTGCCAGCCCCCGCCAAAGCCAGCTTGAGAGCCGGCTTGGACACGGTGTTGAGCAGGCGCGCTTTCATCCCCTCATCCGCGAAGACATAACCCAGCCCGCTCAGGGCATGCACAACCGCCCCCCGCCGGCAAATTCGCGCCGCCAGCCCGCCATAGAGCACGGGTTTGATGCTGACATGGTGCAGCAGGTCGGGCTGCAAGCGCGCGTACAAGTTGCGCAGCGCCAACAAAGTCCGCAGCTCATGCAGCGGGTTGGTGCCGTGCTGGCTGAAAGGCAACGGATAGAATGGCAGGCCCGCCGCTTTGATTTCTGATACCGACGCGCTGTCTTTGTCAGAGGTCGCCACCGCGACAGCAAAGCCCGCCTCGCGCGCCGCCAAAGCCAGCGACAGCCGATGCGACAGAAAAAAGCGCGGGATATTCACCACAAAGAGCAGGCTGGGTCGCTGGTCAGGCAAGG
>VXNO01000021.1:4974-43149 GCA_009840575.1 Chloroflexota bacterium
GACGACAGCGCAAAGCTCGCCAAAATGCCGACCATCTGCAGCTGTCCGAAGAAGATATCGCTGGCATCATCGCGGATGTGCGAGCCGAAGCCGACAATATCCGCCAAGCCGGCCATCGCTGCGAACAAAATGCCTGTGATTGCCAGGCGCAAACCAATCTGTTGGCTGAGCGTGGCTGGCACGCCCAGGTAGAAGATGCACTTTACATAA
Source organism: Chloroflexota bacterium (assembly GCA_009840575.1). GTDB lineage: Bacteria > Chloroflexota > Anaerolineae > Aggregatilineales > Phototrophicaceae > UBA6055. Next base: position 5,185 of record VXNO01000021.1, read on the forward strand.
ATCAGCCCGCCCAGCACCAGAAATCCATAGCCAGCCACCACCATCAGCACCTGTACGAGGCCGATGCCGGCTGCGGTCGCCGCGCCGGTTACGCCGGGGAAGAGCCCCATAAAACAGATCATCGCGCCCAAAGCGCCCAAAGCGATGCCAACCTGTGAAAATCGCCACATACCCGCTTATCCGTCCGTCAAGCTCTCGCGCAGTTTGCGCAGCATATTGCCACCCAAGATAGCTGCGGCATCGTCATCAGAAAAGCCGCGCTCCGCCAATGCCGCCCGCAGCAGCCACAAATCGCAGCTGGTATCGATCTCCGCCGGCAGGCTGCTATAGGCATAGCCACCGTCGATAGCGCTGCCCAAGCCGACATGCGCCGCGCTGCCCAGCAACTGGCAGACATAGTCAACCGCATCGACCCAGTGCGAAAGCGCAACCTGCCGCTTGGGGTCGCTGGGGTGCCAATCGCGCCGCAGATATTGATTATACAGCATGATGCCCAGCACGCCGTCACGCTGGCAAAGTTGTTGTATCAACGGGTCGGACAGGCAATGCGGGTGGTCGACGATGCGCCGCACGCTTGTATGGCTGGCGATGATTGCGCCTTCGTACCTTTCCAGCGCCGTTGCCGCCGCGCGCTCGGGCAGCCCGGCAATATCCAGCAGGGCTTGATAACCCGCTAGCGCTTCCAGCAATTCATAACCGAGCAGGGTCAGGTCGCCCCCTTCCCCCGCGCTCATCACATAGCGGTTGCTGCCCCAAGCCGGCGCTACGATGCGCGCGCCATGTTCCAGCCAGGCTTCGATTTGCTTGGGCTCGCTGACCGGCACCGCGCCTTGCAGCAAAGGCACGATGCCCTGCAGCCGACTGCCGATGTCGTCTTGCCTTTGCCATGAAACCAGCACTTCTTCCAGGTCCTGGCAACTCAATACCAACCGTATCTGCGGGTTATCATCAGCCAGGCGCTGATAATGATCCAGTTGCCAGCGCGCGATTTTTTGCGTGCCAGCGAGGTCGCGGCTGGTGTAACGCGCCCAAGCCGGCAGGCGCTGCGCCGACTCGTCCCAGACTCGCACACTGCCGAAGACCAGCGCCACCCGCCCCAGCAGGTTGTCGCGCAGGCTGGCGGTGGCTGGCGGAGCCTGGGGATTCTTCTCGGCGCGCCGCTGCAACCAAGCCCAACTAGCGTAATCCCGCCCCAGCTGCAAGGCGTTCGGCGCGATATGCTGCAAGGCATCGACAATGATCATCACAGCCCAAGTCTACACGGTCTGCCCCGCCTGTGGTACAAGGGATTGCATCTGCAAACACCGCCGGCAGTCAAGTTCCATGCGCATCATCCAGTTGCATCATGTCGGCGTCAACTTCGCCGGGCGCGAGCTGTATCGCGGACTTTCGCTGGATATCAAAGACCGCGATCGCATCGCCCTGGTCGGTGCCAATGGCGCGGGCAAATCCACGCTCTTCAAGCTGCTGCTGGGCGAAGTAGCCGAAGACAGCGGGCACATCACGCGCGCGCCGTGTACGCGCATCGCCGGCTTGCCGCAGGATATCGAGCTGCCCGCCGATAAGACCCTGCTCGAGACTGCGCTCATCAAACCGCCTGAGCTGGCAGCAACGGAAAAAACCCTGACCGCGATTGAGACTCGCTTGGCCGACCCAGCCGTCTACAGCGATGCCGCGCGCCTGGCGGATACCTTGGCCGAGCACGAAGCGCAACTGGCGGACTACGAAAAGATGAACGGGCACCGCCATGCCAGCCATGTGCGCGAGTTGCTAGCCATGTTGGGCTTTGACGAAGGCGACTATGCTCGGCGCAACGACAGCTTGTCGGGTGGGCAGAAGAAGCTGGTCGCGCTGGCGCAGCTGGCGGTCGCCGCGCCCGATTTGCTGCTGCTGGACGAGCCGGATAACCACCTCGACCTGACTGGCAAACACCAACTGGAACGGTTCATTCACAATTACCGCGGCGCAGTCGTCATCATTTCGCACGACCGCTACTTGCTGGATGAAGTCGCCACGCAGACTATCGAGCTCGCAGACGGCAAATTGGACATCTATCATGGCAACTATTCTTATTACATCAACGAGCGCGAGCGCCGCCGCCTGCGCCAACAGCAGCAATATGTAACCCAGCAGAAAGAGATCGCCCGCCTGGAAGCGATGATCGAGCGCTTTGAACGGTGGGCGCGCCAGGTGCTGAGCCGCAAGCACATGCTGGCTGCCCGGCAACGCCGCCGCATGTTGCAAAAAATGCAGGGCCGCGGCGAAATCATCGAGAAAGTCGGCGAACAACGTTTGATGGACTTCAAGGTGGCGGGCTGGCGCGGCAGCAAGAATGTGCTGGCGCTGCGCGGGCTGTGCATGGCTTTTGACGATGAGCCGCTGTTTATGGATGCCGACTTGCTCATCCGGCATGGCGAGCGCGTGGGCATCATCGGCGGCAACGGCGCGGGCAAGACCGTCTTGCTTAAGCTCGTCCTGGGCGAGCTAGAGCCGACGCTGGGCGAGGTCAAGGTCGGACCCAGCGTGCGCATCGGCTACTATTCGCAAGAGCATCAAACCCTGGCGGGCTGGCTGGAAAAAACGCCGCTGGAGTTGATCCGCAGCCGGCAAAACAGCAGCGAAGCCAATGCGGTTTCTTTTCTGCTGGGCATGGCCTTCAGCTACCAGCAGGCGCATCAGCCCATTCGTAGCTTATCCGGCGGTGAACGCAGCCGCTTGCAGTTGGCGCTGGTGATGCTGCAAGAGCCGAATCTACTGCTGCTGGATGAGCCGACCAACAACCTCGATATCGCTTCGGTCGAAGTCCTGGAAGGCGCGCTGGATGACTTCGTGGGCACCGTCGTCATCGTCTCGCACGACCGCTACTTCCTCGACCAGACCGTCGACCGGCTCGTCGAGCTGCGCGCCGGCGAATTGCGCGAATACCAAGGCGGCTACACCGAATACCTGCAAGCCACCGGGCGTTTGTAATTCGAATTAGCCGTCAGCCCGCCAAGCCCGAATCACCGCGCCGGGGATCGTGAAAGTGAAGTCATCGCCGCGGATTTGCGCGGGAATATCGAAGTCCCTGCGGATGTCCGTGGGCGCGCCGGCGAAGAGTGATTTGATCATGTCGCGGTTGGATTTTGGGGTGCGCATGCGCCGCGTCCAGGTGGCGAAGTGCAGGCGCAGGGGGAATCGTTCAATGACCTCAGCCACGAAACCAGCCGCTCGCAGCATCGCCCGCCATTCGGATACGCGGAAGTCACGCACATGGGATGGGTCGCGCAGCAACTCGATGGTCTGCAAAAAAGTATCCTGAGCATAATCTTCGCTAGCCATGATATCGCTAATGACGAAGACGCCGGCTGGCTTCAGTACGCGCCGAAACTCCGTCAGCGCCCGCTGAGGCTGATGCCAGTGGTGCGCGCTGTAGCGGGTGGCGACGACATCAAAGCTGGCGGCAGGGTAGGGCAGGCGCTCGACATCGGCTTGCTGCAGCGCCAGGTTGCGCAGGCCGCGTTCGCTTGCCAGCGCCTCCACCTGCTCAAGCATGGCGCGCGTGAAATCGCAAGCGTAGACTTTGCCCGCGCGTCTTGCCAAAGCCAGGGCGGTATGCCCCGCGCCACAGCCCGCGTCCAGCGCCAGCGTGTCCGCCTGCAGGTCAGCCGCCGTGACCAGCGTATCGAGATCAGCGCCCGCGGCATGGACTTGGCTGCTGCGATAATTAGCGGCGACTGCGGCGAATTGCCTTTGCACATGGCTCTTGATATCCGCGGGCTGGGCTGGAGCGGTCATGGATGCGCGCCTTTGCCCACGGTGAAAAGCAAATTGACCCTTGCAATCGCTGGCGCATTTGCTATACTGCTCATAAGCAATTCCCGATATCAGCCCTTTGCTAAGGTTTGCCTTGACAACACCTTTGGTATGCTTGTACGCTACGGGTTTGCAATCCTCTTGTCGTCACGCTGCTGCGGATACATGAACGCCGACCACAACAATTTGTGTTGGTTCAGTTGCCCATTGCCTCGCCATTCCGGGTGGCGCGATGAGCCCGTCGCCGCCCGCCCCCAGCCGCGAAAAGAGTCCAGCCAAGGAGCCGCGCCTTGAAACACTATTATAATGTCAAGAACTACGCTCGCACGCCCGAAATCCAGGATTTGCCCTCGCTGATTGATATCCAGCTCAAGTCCTTCGACCACTTCTTGCGCGGCGGCAAACTGCTGGAGCTATTTGACGAGATCAACCCCATCACCAGCTTTAATGGCAACCTGTCGCTCTACTTCCCTGGCAATGACCCGCAGGCGCAAGAGTTCGGGCTGGAGTTCCGCCTGGACGAGCCCAAATACGATGAAGACGAGTGCATCGAGCGCGATATGTCCTTTTCGGCATCGCTGCATGCCAAGGTCGCCTTGGTCAATCACGAGCAGGCGGACGAGTTCATCGTGCAGGAAATCTTCTTGGGCGAGTTTCCATTAATGACCGAAAAAGGCACCTTCATCATCAATGGCACCGAGCGCGTGGTGGTCAGCCAGTTGATCCGCTCGCCTGGCGTCTATTTTGATGGCGAAGAAGAACGGACGACTGGGCGCTACCTGGCCAATTGCAAGCTCATCCCCGACCGCGGCGCCTGGATGGAATTTGAGACGCGCAAGACCGACTACATCACGGTCAAGTTCAACCGCAAGCGCACCATCCCGGTGACGATCCTGCTGCGCGCGCTGGCGGCGGTCGAAGATGGCATGTCGGCTTCGCGCTCGCCGGTCAAAACGGGCGATGATGCCGAGATTCTTGCGCTCTTTGCCGATATCGATACGGACGAAAACCGCCGTTACATCGAGACCTGCATCAAGCAGGAGCCAGACTGGGACCTGAAGAAGAAACAAAGCATTGGCGAGGCGGCGCTGATTGAATTCTTCCGCCGCGTGCGCCCGGGCGATCCGCCAACCCTGGACAATGCCCGCAGCTTCCTGGAAGAGCAGCTATTTGACAAGCGCCGCTATGACCTGGAGCGGGTCGGGCGCTACAAGCTCAATCGGCGTTTGGATTTGGACGAAATCGTCCCGCGCGAACACCGCACCCTGACCAAGCACGACATTGTCAAACTCGTGCGGCATCTGGTCGAGATCAACAATGCGGATGAGCCGACCCGCTATTTTGATGATATCGACCACCTGGGCAGCCGGCGCGTCAAAACAGTCGGCGAGCTGATCGGCAACAAGCTGCGCGTCGGTCTGCGGCGCATGGAGCGGGTCGTGCGCGAGCGCATGTCTATCCGCGAGGCGGACCAGCTTGCGCCCGTCTCGCTCATCAATATCCGCCCCGTCGTCGCGGCTGTGCGCGAATTTTTCGGCTCGTCGCAGCTTTCGCAATTCATGGAGCAGACTAACCCGCTCTCGGAGTTGACGCACAAACGCACCTTGTCCGCGCTGGGTCCCGGCGGTTTGCGCCGCGAACGGGCTGGCTTTGATGTGCGCGATGTGCACCACAGCCACTACGGACGGATTTGCCCGATCGAGACGCCCGAAGGCCCCAACATCGGCTTGATCGGCCGCTTGGCCAGCTATGCGCGCGTCAATGAACTGGGCTTCATCGAAACGCCTTACCGCAAGGTCATCAACAGCCTGCTGCTGGACGATGAGCGGCTGGTGGGGCGCGCGCTGCATGACGATATAGAAGCCGTCTTGTCCCTGCCCAAAGGCGCTGTCATCACCGAAGACATCCTCGGCATGCTGCGCTATCACCAGATTGACACGGTGGCTGTGCATAGCGCCGATGCGCTGGAAGCAGTGGAAGAACGCCCGGTTGACGAATCGCTAATCGGCATCCGCATCAGCAGCGATGTTACGGTGGGCGTGGTGCGCAGCCAGTTGACCAACCTGATTGATGCCGTGCGCGACCAGTTGGAAAGCCGCGCCCTCAACGAAACCCGTGAGGAATTTGACGCCCTGTATGTCGATAGCGCGGGACCCATCATCAGCGCTGTCGACCTGGTCTGGAATAACCGCGACAGCTTGACCGAACAGCGCCTTGAGCAATTTGACGAGGCAGTTGGCGCGCGCGCCGCCGAGCTGGAAGGCACGATCTCGACTTACTTGAACGCGCGCATCGACTTGCGCAGCGCCATCGAGGCTTTGATCGCCGCCCTGGATAAACCGCCCAGCCGGCTGGTGGATGTGCCCAAGCGCTTCGACCAACTCTACGACGAAGCCGCCAAATACGCCGACAAAGTCGCCGACTTCACGCGCATGGCGGAGAAATCCCTGAACGGCGAACAGTTGACGCCGCGCGAAGTCAGCCGCATCATGCGCTCGGCATACAACTGCATCCGCCTGTTCCACGAGAAGATGGCAAAAGCCGACGAAGCGGTCGAGCGCGCCCTCAAGCCACTCGACGACTTGCAGCGCTCGGAGGCCATGACCGAGCGTCAGGTCATCGCGGCAAAGGGCGATATCATCGATGCGGCGATGCTGAATGCCCTGCGCGAGCATGGCTTTGAGCGGGTTCCGGTTGTCGCGCTCGGCGAAGATAGCGCAGCGGAGACGCTGCCCGTAACTGACGATCTGGTCGGGCGCATGCTGCACAAAGGCATAGAATCCGAAGCCCTGGTGCTGGAAGAGGGTGAGGTCATCGATGCGGACGCGCTGCGGAAACTGCGGCAGGCTGGTTTTGATTCCGCGCCGATCGCGCCTTTCGCTACGCAGGAGATCAGCTACCTTTCGGCGGATCAAGAAGACGAATACACAATCGCGCAAGCCAACGCCGTCCTGGATGAGCGTGGGCAATTCCTTTCCAACCGCGTCTCGGCGCGCTTGCACCAGCAGTTCATCTCCGTGCCGCCGCGGCGCATTGAATACATGGATGTAGCGCCACGCCAGATCGTCGGCATCAGCGCGGCTTTGATCCCCTTCCTTTCCCATGATGCCGCCAACCGCGCCTTGATGGGCTCCAACATGCAGCGGCAGGCTGTGCCGCTCATCACGCCCGATGTCTCGGTCATCAGCACCGGCATGGAGCGCCAGGCAGCGGGCAGCAGCGGGCAAGTGCTGGTCTCGGAAGTGGCTGGCGAGGTCATCAGCGTGCAGGGGCATCGTGTCATCGTGCGCGCAGCCGATGGCGAAGAGCTGTCTTTCCCGCTGCGCAAGTACGAGCGCTCCAACCAGTCGACCTGCATCGACCAACGTCCGCAAGTGCGCAAAGGCGATATGATCCAGCCGGGCGATATCATCGCCGACAGCTCCTCCACCTACAACGGACACCTGGCGCTGGGGCAGGATGTATTGACTTGCTTCCTGTCCTGGGATGGCGGCAATTATGAAGACGCCCTGCTGGTCAGCGAAGACCTGCTGCGCAGCGACAAATTCACCAGCATCCACATCGAAAAGTACGAAATCGAAGCCCGCGATACCAAGCTGGGCGCGGAAGAAATCACCTACGATATCCCCAATGTCGGCGAAGAAGCGCTGAAAGACCTCGACCAGGATGGCATCGTGCGCATCGGCGCGGAGGTGGGACCCAACGACATCCTGGTGGGCAAGATCACGCCCAAAGGCGAAAAAGAACTCTCGCCCGAAGAAAAGCTGCTGCGCGCCATCTTTGGCGAACATGCGCGCGAAGTGAAAGATTCATCGCTGCGCCTGCCGCATGGCGACCGCGGCAAGGTTATCGATGTCAAGGTCTTCAACCGCGAAGAACATCCCGACCTGCCCGCTGGTGTGGAGAAGATGGTGCGCGTCAGTGTGGCGCAGCGCCGCAAACTCACCGTCGGCGACAAAATGGCGGGTCGCCATGGCAACAAGGGCGTCATCTCGAAGATCGTCTCGGTCGAAGATATGCCGTATATCGACGGCGGCATCCCCTGCGAAATCATCTTGAACCCGCTGGGTGTGCCTAGCCGCATGAATATCGGCCAAATCCTAGAGTTGCATCTGGGCTGGGCGGCTGACCGCCTGGGCTTCCGCGCCATCACCCCCGTCTTTGATGGCGTGCAGGAGTTGGAAATCCAGGCTGAACTGGGGCGCGCCTGGTTGATCGACTGGGCATGGAAACTGACCACCGCCCGCGCCTGGAAGAACCAAGCCCGCCTGGCGGAGAGCGCTGGCATGCAGCTTGAAGACTTCGATGACGACATACATGTCATCTGCGCCTACTTGCTCGATCTGGTTGGCGAATCCGGCGAATACGACAACGAGAAAATCATCCAGGAGCGCCAGGCGACCTATGTGCGGCGCGTAGCTGTGGGCGAGGTCTTGCGCGAGCATGGCTATGACCCCGCCGAGATCATGGTCTATGACAACACTGGCTTGTCCGCCGAAGTGCGTGACCACCGCGATGCCAATGCGCTGGATGTCTCGCTGCGGCTGTGGATCCAGCATCATTCGCCGGACGCAGTGCAGTTGGCGGAGGCCCTGAGCGCGCGCGAACTGCTTGAAATCGCCGACCGCGTCATGTTCGCCACCAACGAGCCCGTGCCCCATTACGGCAAGTTGACGCTGTATGACGGGCGCACTGGCGAGAAATTCGACCGCCCTGTCGCCGTTGGCTACGTACACATGCTGAAGCTGGCGCACCTGGTCGAAGACAAAGCCCACGCCCGCTCGACAGGCCCTTACAGCCTGGTTACGCAGCAGCCACTGGGTGGCAAGGCGCAATTTGGCGGGCAGCGCTTCGGCGAGATGGAAGTCTGGGCGCTGGAGGCTTATGGCGCGGCTCATATCCTGCAAGAGATGTTGACGGTCAAGTCCGACGATGTCCAGGGGCGCGTCAAGACCTACGAAAGCATCGTCAAGGGCGAGCCAATCGAAGAGCCGGGCATCCCCACCAGCTTCCGCGTGCTGGTCAAGGAATTGCAGAGCCTGGGCTTGTCTGTCGAAGCCATCACCGGCACTGGCGATGTCATCCGCTTTGGCAAATACGACGAGCAATACCGCCGGCCTCAGCCAGAAACCGGCTTGTTGGGCTTGGGGGCGGCGCGCTCGGCTGAATTTTAGACGGCACGCCAGGTCGGGGGCGCGCAGGTTCAGCGCTCCCGGCGCTATCCATCAAGAAACGAGCCAGCCGCGTGCACAAGAAGTTCGCCTTGTCAGTTGCCGCGCTTGCGCTGACTCTGTTGGCGTTGGAAATCGGCTGGCGTTTTTATGTCACCAATTTCGGCGCGCAGCAGCAAAAGATGCTCTACCTGTATTCGCGCGCTGAAATCGACACCCTGCAGTCGCTGTACCGTCCCCTGCCTTTTGTCAATTATGGATTGACCCCCAACCGCGACGATGTCAATTCGCTGGGCTACCGCGGCCCCGAAATCACCCAGCCCAAACCAGCCGATCGCTTTCGCATCGTGGCGCTGGGCGGCAGTACGACCTATGGCGGCTACTTGGCCGGCTACGAATCTGCCTGGCCCCACAAACTTGAGCGGCTGCTGGTTGATGACTACGGCTACAGCCAGGTCGAGGTGGTCAATGCAGGCGTGCCAGCCTACTCGTCTTATGAGACGGCGGTCAATTTTCTGCTGCGTGTCCAAGACCTTGGCCCCGATATGATTATCATGTATCACGCCACCAACGATGTGCGGGCGCGCCTGGTCGACCCCGCTGATTATCAGGGTGGCTATGAGCTGCGTGGCGCCTGGCAAAGCCTTGGTCAAGCCCTGCCAGCCAGCGCATTGCAGCGGCTGTTCATGCACAGGCTGGGCGATTCGCTGCAACTGGCTTTTTCGCTGGACGACAGGCTGCCCCCGCCGACTCATCTGCGCGGCTGTCAGTTGGATACCAGCGGCGCGGAAGCGGTCTGCGTCAACCTGGGACTGGCAGCGGCGCAAGTCCTGGCTGCCAACCCGCCTATCTACTTCCAGCGCAACCTCGAAAATATCATCAGCATGGCGCAGAGCCGCGATATCGCCACGCTATTGCTGACCTGGGCTTACTCGCCTTATGTCTATGACGCGCCCAACGGCGATGTGATGAGCCAGCCCTTTAGACAAGCCGCCGTCGCCGAGCACAACGCCATCATTCGCGGGCTGGCGGAAGAACGCGACACGCTGTTCTATGACATGGCGGCCAACATGCCAAGCGGGCGCAAGTACTGGTTTAATGGCGTTCACCAGAGCGAAGCCGGCACCAGCGAGATGGCGCGGCAACTGTCCGGCTACCTGGCGGGCAGCGGCGCGCTGGATTAAGGCGCTGCGGCGGATAGTTGCGGGAAATGCAAATCACGCGCGGCATCCAAAGTCTCGCAGACGATGGCGCGCAATTCGGCTTGCGGGTAGTGCTGGGGCAATAGCGCCGAGCCGGGGCCTTTATCAGGGAAGCGTTCTCGCAATGCAATTGGAATAATGGAAAAGCCTTTTGACCCTTTGGATTTGGCTTTTGCGAGCTCAGCTCGAACCTCAGGTGTTTGATGCCGCAGCCATTCCAGCACTTCTCGCCGCAATTCTATAGATCGCAGCGATGCGCGCTGGTAGACATCTTGCGCATTGCTGGCCTTCCAGCCGAATACTTCGCCCGCATCATGCAGTTGTTGCTCGCGAAGCCAATAGCCGACCTCGAGAAATTCGTAGGGTCTTTTCTTCTTTGGCATTGTCTGCCAGGATTTGCTTCTGCTTGGGATGAGATCTTGCCAACGGGAATCGCGTGTGGCATCGTTGCGGATGCCATACCAGGCTTTGGGCGTCAGCGCCTGCCACAGCAAGCCCCGCTCTTCGCCTTGCATGGCGGGATGACGCAGGATCTCGCTGGCGGAGACAGCGCGCCCCAGCACCCAAGCTTGCTCGAAGGAATTGAGACTCGGCTTGCCATTCTTGCGCTGCGTTATAATCGTTAGCGCATGCCAAGCCATATCCAGCAGGTCGTCCAACGCGCGATCGAGTTCTTCGGCTTCGGGGCGGAATTCCTCGGCGCTGAGCGCGACGCGCCTGCCCGTGCGGATGCTGTTGCCGAGGGTTCCATCGCGGTCGCTCCAGACGAGGACGGGCATTAGTTGTTCTCCTGCGAGAAGATCTCCAGCATGACAGCGACAGTTTTACGGCTAATCTGGGCGAATTCAAGTGGAGATTCCGTTGCTCCATTACCCAGTTGCTCCAGCCGGCGGATATACGGTTCCCATTTGGGATCATCTGGGTTGCCGATGCTATCGAGCAATTGGTCATAGTTGCTGTCATCCCCGTTTTCCTGCTTCGGTCGCAGCGCCCATTCGAGCAAGCCGTTGGCGCTTATTTCGGCGATGAAGGCATTCTTGCCTTGCAGCAGACGATGTTGCCGTTGCACATCTGGCAATTCTTTGCGCAGAGGGTAGTCGCCCGGATAGGTTAATTCGGTGAGCTCTCGATTCAGCTTCCACATTTCTTTCTGTTGGGATTCTTGCCGTATTTCGAATGGCAACTCGTCCTTCGCACGGCCAGGATCGCGCTGGAAGTAGACTGGTTTGTTGGAGTTTGCGATGCGGTTTCCTTGCGCATCAAGTAGCTCGGCGCGGATATGAAAGGTGCCGCTCGACCCAGGCATCTTCAGGCCTAAAGTGCCTGCAATTAGCAAGTGTGCAGACTGAAGCGGATCCAATAGTTGGCGCTTCACAGTCAAGATGGTTTGCGGGATAGAGGTGTCACCAGCCGGGGTTCCAGACAGTTCGACCGGCATTCCCCGCGCGAATACTTCATCGCAAAATGTCGCGTTCAAGTAGACTGTAGCGGTATCGGGCATCCGATTGCGTGACTTGAATTCAATATGCAAGACCTCGCCATGGTCAATGCGTCGCTTCTCTCCATCGTCGGCGTTCATGGCACTGATAGACAAAGTAATCGGGCTCTTCTCTGGTGGGGGTGCTGGCTCGGCTTGCACATAGATAGTCCGCGCTGCGCTTTTCACTCGCTCACCACGATATTCGACCGCTGCCCGCAGTCGATACTCGCCCGGGGCTGGGCAATTGATTACCCTCTCACGTTCGGCGTGGCCGCGATGGATTTGCCAGTCTCCAAGTTGAAACTGCGCTTGTATGCGGTCTTCGCCCCAGTTGTTGCCTATGACAGCTTCTTTTCTGATTAAGTTTGTCGGCTTGCCAGTGGTATCCACCCATTCCAATATCAAGTCGGCGCTTCCCATCAATTCGTCGCCGGGTTCGCAGCTTATTTCGACATAGACATTTCCAATTGACTGCCCCCAATCGACGCGCGCGATTTTGGGATCGGGATAATCCAGGTGGAGGCGGAGGTCCCAGATAAGCTCTTTGCCATTTGGCTCGCCTTTTCCTCGTCCAGGCTTCGGTTTGCGCCCATTTGGATTCAGAAAAGTCTTCAAAAATCGTATATGCGTGTCTTTTTCGCGCTGAGAGACCGTTTGCTGTGAACTTGAGACAGCTTCCCTCCAGCCCATTTCATTGCTGAAGTCGCGCACTCTTTCTGTTAGCAAATTGCGAATATCGCTAATGATCTTCTTCCGGCGATTGAAGCGATCGTGCTGCGAGTTTTCCACTTCATGATGTCGCAGCGCACTTTCGGTATGTTTCGTAAATTCAACATAGCCGCGGAAGCCGGCGCGTTTTTCAGCCGGAATCAAGTCCCCATACTCTTCTCTGGCACCGAAAGTCTCAATCCATTGCGAGTGGCGCAGCAGTTGAATGCCAGACCATTCGGGTTCTTTTGAGATTTCGTCTTCAAGGATGGCATCGCTATGCAGCAGAACCAAACGGCGGACTTTGTGCCCATCTTCCAATGGTAAGTTGCCCCAAACGCATGAGCGGCCGCCACCAGGCAAGTCGTACAAACGGCCATTTGTAGGCGGTTTGCCCTTGATTCGCGGTAAGTCCTGCCACCAGTCTGGCACAACTATGGCTTCGGTTTGACCAGTCTCATTGTCGACAACTTGGATTTCCAGATCGTCGAGTTGGATGGCTCGCCACCAACTGCGCTGCAGCCAACGCGAAAGCTCGCCGCCGGGGCGCATTTCTCTAACTTGATCAACCGGGATAAAGGGCACAATGATGCGCGTGCCGATCTCGCGCAAAGGATTTAATTTGAGCGGAATAGCCAATTCGTCATTCACGCGGAACAGGTCGTTGCGGACCATTGCTCGCGCCTTTTCATCAACCAAAGGCGGATCCATGGTTTGGTCAACGGGACGCGCAAAGCGCATGCCAAGCCTGTACTCGCCGTTTTCCAGCAAGGTGTCATAGAGCATCACCATGCGGCGTGTGGGACCAGGGACATGCGAATGGTACAGAAAAGCGGCTTTGCCTTGCCCGCGCGAGCCAAGCGCATCTTCATTTTCTTTGGTATAGCCTTGCGCTTCAAATGCTGCCCAATTCTCTTCAGGCGAGAGTTTGAAACTTCGCCTTTCCAGTTCTTCTGCGGTCACCCTAGCGCCGCGCAAACCAACCGTGCCGGAATCAGTTACTGTAAGCACATAATACGGTTCACCAGTAGCCATTTTTCGCTGCAGTAAGCGGTATTCCACCACCACCCTCGGAGTGCCGCTGCGCTTTGCATCCAAGGCGTTTTGTACCGGCTCTTGCGCCAGTGCCCGCATAGCGCCCATTTTGTAGCCATCAATGATGTTGCTAATCGTTTGCACCATATTTGTTGACGTATTTGTGAATTGCATACCGCTGTCCCTTTCTATTTGTCGAGCTATCCTCAGCATTTCAATCGCTTGCGTTTCTCCGCCGCCGCTTCGCGCCCACATTCCGCGCATTTGGATAATCCTCCCGCAGCGCGTAGAATCCCTTGCTGGTCGGACGCACAAAGCGCCGCTCTTCTTCATCGCGCCGCGCGTCATCTTGGGTCATCCGCGATACTAAGCCACTAGCTGGGTCTTTGCCGTGGATGATTGCTCCCCGCCTCACCAACTCATCCGCCAGATCGCGGTAGTGCATCGGCTCGCCGTTGCGCTCGCGCAAGACCTCGACAGCCATTTCAAGCAACTGCCAGGTAGCTGTCGAGGTGCCTGGCGAACGTCTGCGCTTTTGTGCTGGCGCTGTACCCGGCGCTGGCGCACTGCCATCCAGCAAGGCAATCACATGAGTCAGCCGCCATTCTTTCGCTTCAACTTGCTGACGCAGCAATTCGATATCCTGCTGCAGCCGCTCGCGTTCCTCCTGCAAATGCTGCTGCAAGCCACTTTGCACTTTATCCCCGCTCTCGCTCATCACCGGCTCATCCGCCCCTATATTCAGTGTAGACAAGATAACACAACAAGCATATATTGTCAACGATACATATTTATCATTGTACAGATTGTGCTGGCATGAGTCCCGCCATGTCAAAAATCCCGCCCCTACTCTTGCTTGACTCTGCTTTCATCGTGTGCTAGCCTCATGCGCATTGACTTGTTCCAAAAAGCACAAGCGCGTGGCATTCGGCGATGACCATCCTTGAATTTGGACCTGTAAGCGCTCTGCTGGTGATAGCGGTCGTCCTGGCGTTGATTATCGCCAACATCTCGCGGGTGATGGGTCCGCAGCGACCGACCTACCGCAAGTCTGTGCCTTACGAAAGCGGCATGAAGCCGATTGGTCCCGCGACGCGCCGCCTGCCCATCAAGTTTTATCTGGTCGCGGTCTTGTTTATCATCTTTGATATTGAAGTGATTTTCTTTTTGCCCTGGGCGGTCTCCATGCGCGACCTGGGCGTTTACGGGCTGGCGGTCATGGCGGTCTTCACGCTGATATTGATCATCGGCTTCGTCTATGAATGGAAGAAAGGCGGCTTGGAATGGGAGTAAGCGAAAAGCTGGGCAACCTCGGCGTCGTCACCACCACCGTCGAGCAAGCCGTCAACTGGGCGCGCACCGGGGCGATGTGGCCCCTGCTCTTCGGTTTGGCTTGCTGCGCTATCGAATACATGAGCTCGCAAGCCTCCAGCTACGATTTGTCGCGCTTTGGCATGGAATTGAACCGCGCTACGCCTCGCCAAGCCGATTTGCTGATCGTCTCCGGGCGGCTGACGCGCAAGATGGCACCGGTCGTTCGCCAGCTCTACGACCAAATGGCGGAGCCCAAATGGGTCATCTCCATGGGCGACTGCGCTTCCTGCGGCGGCGTCTACAATAATTATGCCATCGTGCAAGGCGTCGACGAAATCATCCCGGTGGATGTGTATATCGCTGGCTGCCCGCCACGCCCGGAGCAGTTGCTGCATGGCATCCTGACCCTGCACGAAAAAGTCAAGGGCGAGCGCATCGCCGACTGGGCATAGGCGCGAGCAGCCAAAAGCCAAGCAAGAAGGAAGCGATTGATGGAAATACCAGCGGCGAGAGACCCGGTGCAAATGGCGCGAGATGCCTTCGGCGAAGGTATCTTGCATGTCAAGCATTTCCGTGGCGAAACGACAATCGTGGTCGCGGCGGAGCGCCTGCCAGAAGCGCTGGGCTTCTTCCGCGCCAGTCCCGGCTTGGTCTACAACATGCTCTCCGATGTCAGCGCGGTTGATTATTACCCGGACGATTATGGCGCTGCTTATGATGGCAACCAGAGCGACTATCGCCCGGAGCGCTATGGCGTCTGCTATCATATTTTGTCGATGCTCTACAACCGGCGGCTGCGCATCAAAGCCTTCGCGGACGAGGCGGACCCGCGCCTGCCGACCGGCACAACCGTCTTCCCCGCGGCGAATTGGCTGGAGCGCGAGATCGCCGATATGATGGGCATCGCCTTTGAGGAGCACCCCGATCCGCGGCGCTTGCTGATGCCCGAAGACTGGCACGGCCACCCCCACCGGCGCGATTATCCGCTGGGCAAAGAGACCGTGGCCTTCTCCTTCAATGTCGAAGACATCCACGCCCACAAGCCTTTCGCCAAGGACTAGACGAGGTCGCTATGGCAGTCGCAGCAGCACCACAAGAGGCATCGCTGGAAGAACAGCGCCGCTGGGAAGGCGACCTCGAGGAATTGCGCGGGCTGGTATCCGAGCGCGCGGTCAGCGGCGATACCATGCTGCTGAATATGGGTCCGCATCATCCCAGCACGCATGGCGTCTTGCGCCTGCTGCTGGAGCTGGATGGCGAGCAAATCGTAACCTGCCTGCCCGATATTGGCTTCTTGCACACTGGCATCGAAAAATCCATCGAAGATAAAAGCTACGAAAAAGCCGTCCCGCTCACCGACCGCATGGATTACCTCTCGCCCATGTCCAACAACATGGCTTATGCGGCGGCAGTCGAAAAATTGCTCGACCTGGATGTGCCCGAACGCGCGCAAATCATCCGCGTTACCTGCCTGGAATTGGCTCGCTGCGCCAGTCACCTGGTGTGGCTGGGCACGCACGCTATCGACATGGGCGCGATGAGCGTCTTGCTCTACGCCTTCCGTGAGCGCGAGCGGATCCTGGGCATGTTTGAGATGCTCTCCGGACAGCGCATGATGAGCAGCTACATTCGTCCCGGCGGCCTCTGGCGCGATGTGCCGTCTGATTTTCTGCCGACGCTCAAGCAATTTTTGAACGACTTCCCTTATAAAGTCGATGATTACGAAGCGCTCTTGACGAAGAACCCTATCTGGAAAGACCGCTCGCAAGGCGTCGGCGTGGTCGAGCCGGATGTCGCGCTGGCTTATGGTATGACGGGGCCGGCTCTGCGGGGCAGTGGCGTCAACTGGGATCTTCGCAAGGCACAGCCCTACAGCGGCTATGAAACTTATGACTTCAATGTGCCGCTGGGCGAACATGGCGATGTCTATGACCGCTACTTGATTCGCATTCACGAATTCCGCGAGAGCATGAAAATCCTGCAACAGGCGGTGGCGCGGCTGGAGCGGACGCCAGGACCGACCCGTTCGGAAAACCGCAAGTATTGCCCGCCGCTGCGCAGTGAGCTGGGGCAAAGCATGGAAGCCGTCATCCACCACTTCAAACTGTGGACGTATGGCTACGATGCGCCAGACGATGAAATCTACAGCGCTATCGAAAGCCCGCGTGGCGAGATTGGCTGCTACATCCATGGCACTGGCGCTAACAAACCGCGCCGCGTGCATTTCAAGACACCCTCATTCATGCACATCAGCGCGCTGCCCGTGATTTCGCAAGGTTACCTGCTGGCGGACATGGTGGCAATCATCGGCAGCGTGGATATCGTGCTGGGCGATTGCGACCGCTAGCTGGCGCTGGACTGACGAACGAAGGAAAGCAGTACATGGCGATCATCGGCAACCCAAAATACACAGAACGCATCGAGCGGCATCTGGCAAAGTACGAAACCAGGCGCTCCGCCGTCATGCCGCTTTTGTACATCGCGCAAGAAGAATACGGCTGGGTCAGCAGCGAGGGCATCGGCGAAGTGGCGCAGTTGCTCAATCTCGACCCCACCCAGGTCAAGTCCATCGCCGGCTTCTACACCATGTACAGCGAGAAGCCCAAAGGCAAATACTGGCTGCAAGTCTGCACCGACCTGCCGTGCGCGCTGCAGGGCGCGGACGATTTCCATGCCTGGCTCAAGCAAGAACTGGGCGTTGCCGAGGGCGGCACGACCGACGATGGCCTATTCACCGTCGAGCATGTCATGTGCCTGGCGGCTTGTGATAAAGCGCCTATGCTGCAATGCAATTTTCGCTATGTAGAAGAGCTCGACCAGGATAAAATGCGCCAGCTATTGGCGAAGTGGCGCAGCGAAGCCAACGGACGCGGCTAGCCGACCGGCGAAGGAGCGAAACCAAGCATGCACATACTCCTGCGGGGACGCGATACCCCCAATATCAAGCAGTTGGATGTCTATGAGGCGCATGACGGTTTTGCCGGGCTTCGAGGAGCGCTGGCGATGACGCCGGCTGAGGTCATCGATGTCGTCAAAGCCTCGGGGCTGCGTGGTCGCGGCGGAGCCGGCTTCCCCACCGGCGTCAAGTGGAGCTTCATCCCCCAGCACGAGCCAATCAAATATGTCACGGTCAATGCCGACGAGAGCGAAACCGGCACTTTCAAAGACCGCGAAATCATGGAAGAGAATCCCTACCAGTTGCTGGAAGGCTCGCTGATCTGCGCCTACGCCATCCAAGCCAAAGCTGTCTACATTTATCTGCGCGGCGAATTTTGGGATATTGGCGACCAGTTGGACGACTGCATCGAGGCATTGCGCGCCAAAGGACTGGTTGGCGAAAATATCCTGGGCTCGGGCTACGATTGCGAGGTCTACACGCATCTCGGTGCCGGTGCTTATATCTGTGGCGAAGAGAGCGCCCTGCTCAACAGCCTGGAGGGCTATCTGGGTCAGCCGCGCGTGCGTCCGCCATTCCCCGCGCAGAAAGGCGGCGGCTTATATAAAGAAGCCACCGTCGTCAACAATGTCGAGACCCTGGCGAATGTACCTTTCATCATGACCCAAGGCGCGGCAGCCTTCAAAGCCATCGGCACCGAGCAGAGCGCCGGCAACAAAATCTATTGCGTCAGCGGGCATGTCAAGAAGCCGGGCAATTATGAGCTGCCCATGGGCAGCACCTTTCGCGAATTGCTTTATGACCATGCTGGCGGACCCCTGCATGACGACCGCCCCTTCAAAGCCATGCTGCCCTCAGGCGGCTCGGGGCCCATCGTGCCTTTGACCGACGAAGTGCTGGATACGCGCATGAGTTATGAAGATTGCGCCAGCATCGGCACGATCATCGGCTCGGCGTCAATCATTATCATGGACGAATCGGTGGATATGACCTGGGTCGCCTCCAAAGTGACCAAGTTCTTCAAGCACGAAAGCTGCGGCAAATGCACGCCCTGCCGCGAAGGCACCTATTGGCTGGACAAGGTGATTGACCGCATTTTGGATGGGCGTGGCACAGCCGACGATGTCAAGCGCATTGCCGATGTCGCGGAAAATATGGCTGGCACGACCCTCTGCGCTCTGGGCGATTTCGCCGCCAACCCGATTATCCATACCATCCGTCATTTTCCTGATGATTTTGCTCAGCATGTGCAGGCTTAACTGATGAACTTAAAACGATTGCCGCAGGTTTTGCTGGGCGGGCTGTTTCGCTCGTCCCTGCAGAAGGAGCGTGATTTCTTCGGGCGCTATCGCCGGCTCTGCGACCGTATCGACGCCGCGCCAGAGGACATGGCTCTGCGCGTATTGCGTGGCGAGATGCTGCTGGAAAGACGTGACTATGGGCGGGCGCAGGCAGACTTTGCGGCGGCTTTAGAAATGAGCGAAGCGCTGGATAGCCGGGCGGGCTGGCTGATAGAAGAGCAAGTCATGCGTGATAGAGCCTTATATGGAATGGAAATTGTGGCGCGCTACCAGCCAGCGAGGGCTGCGGCAGCGACCCATGTGGAGGCATAAATGTCCGACACAGTGACCATCAATATCGATGGGCAAGAGTACGAGGTGGCGGCGGGCGCGAACCTGGTGGATGCCGCCAAATGGAATGCCGGCAACGATATTCCAGTCTTCTGTTACCACCCCAAGATGGATCCAGTCGGCATGTGTCGTATGTGCCTGGTTGAGCTGGGCACGCCGGGGCGCGACCGGGCGACTGGCGAGCTGCTGCGCAATGAAGACGGCAGCCTGCAAATCCGCTACTTCCCCAAGCTGCAAACCGCTTGCACGACCACCGTCAGCGATGGTATGCACATCAAGACCAATACGCAGCAGGTCATCGACGCGCGCAACGATGTGCTGGAATTCCTGCTCAGCAGCCATCCGCTGGATTGCCCTATCTGCGATAAAGGCGGCGAATGCCCGCTGCAGAACCTGACCATGCGCCATGGTCCGCAAGCCTCGCGTATGTATTTCGAAGACAAACAACTCTTAGAGAAACACTATCCGCTGGGCGATTTGATCTTCCTCGACCGCGAGCGCTGCATCCAATGCGCCCGTTGTGTGCGCTTCCAGGATGAAGTGGTCGGCGATGATGTGCTGGCATTCCACGAACGGGGCCGCCGCTTGCAGATCATCACCCATTCCGAGCCCGGCTTCGATACTTATTTCAGCGGCAACACCACCGATATCTGCCCGGTCGGCGCGCTGACCACCGCCGATTTTCGTTTTGGCGCGCGCCCCTGGGAGCTAAACGAAGTGTCTAGTATCTCGCCTTGGGATGCCGCTGGCGAAAATATCAGCTTAAGCATGCGTCTCGACCGCGATTTCGGCGGCAAAGCCATGATTAAACGGGTTATGCCGCGCCAGAATGAATGGGTGAACGAGATTTGGGTCAGCGATAAAACCCGCTTCGGGCATCACTTCACGCGCAGTGAATACCGTTTGCAGCAGCCACAGATGCGTACCGGCGGCAGCTTGCGCAACTCCAACTGGGAAGCAGCCATCGCCGCCATGTCCGCCACCTTGCAAGGCGCAAATGGCGATGTCGCGGCTATTGCCGGCAGCGGCATGTCCAACGAAGACCTGTGGGCGCTGCGGCAGTTGCTGGAGGGCGTCGGCAGCGATCGGCTGGGCGCTTGGCCGCCTACGCATGGCGCAGCGCCCTTTGTGGAGCAGGTCGGCATCGGCGCGGACACCAACCTGAGTGAACTGGGGCGGGACGACGCGATTTTGGTCATCGCCTGCGACCTGGAAGAAGAAGTGCCGATCTGGCGTCTGCGCTTGAAGCAGGCGCAAGACCGCGGCGCCTACCTGGTGGTGGCGAATGCCCGCGATACACGGCTGGAAGATTTTGCCCTGCAAGGCGCGCGCAACGACAAAGTCGTCGAAGGCGATGCCATCCGCTATGCGCCGGGCGCAGCCGCTTCAGTCATGCGCGACCTGCGTGAGCTGCATCCACAGATAGCCGAACGCCTGTCCAGCGCCGAGAATCTGGTCATCGTGGCTGGCGCGGAAGGGCTGAGCCTGGCGGGCAGCGAGGGACTGGCATCAGCCGCCGCCAATTTTTTGATCGAAAGCGGGCATACAGGACGAGCCAACAATGGCTTGCTCTCGCCGCTGCCAGGCGCGAATGGCATGGGCTTGCACTACCTCGGTTTCACGCCGAGCGCGACCATGAACATCATGCAAAAGCCGCCGCGCGTCTTGATTGTCGCGCAGGCTGAACTGCTGGATGACGACCCCGCCGCGCAGAACTGGCTGAGCCAGGCGGAAACGATTATCTATGCCGGGCTGTTTGACGATGGCATCTCCCAGCAGGCGGATTTCATCTTGCCGCTGCAGTCTTTTGCCGAGCGTGATGGCAGCTTCGTCAATGGCGAACGGCGTGTGCAGCGCTTCTATACCGCGCAAGGACCCATCGGACAGGCGCTGCCGGCTTGGAAGCTCTTTGGTGGTATCAGCCAGAGCGCCGGCATCGCCAGCCTGAAGCCATCCGCCGCGGCGGTGATGCTGGAATTGAGCGGAGAAATCGCCGCTTTCCAGGACGCGAGCTACCAAGCGCTCTCCCGGACAGAACGGCAATTCCCCGATGTGGGCGGGCGCGACCTGTATTACGGCGGCACAGCCTACACCAATCAGGGTGGCATCGGTGTACAAATCCCCACAGCAGCCGACTGCGGCGAGGCTGTTCAGATAGCCGATAGCCCCGATGGCGCGGATGTACAGGCTGGCGATGGCGAGCTGCTCATCATGCCTATCACCCGTCTATACAACCGCCAGCGCAGCTTCCGCCCCAGCTTGCTGGTTGAGGGGCGCGTAACAAGCCCCTACGCGCTGATTCACCCGGACGATGCGGTGGCGGCTGGCATCATTGACGGCGATAGCATCGAGATTGCCGCTGGCGAATCGAAAGTGCGAGTACGGGCGTCGGTGAGCAGCGAGATAATGGCGGGCGGGCTGGCAGTGCCGCGGCACCTGACCGACTCGCCCGTACCGTTGACCGCGACCACCGGCACAATCCGCCGGGTGGCTGAAGCGATGGCGATGCGCTGATGATGGCAAAGGAAGCATAATATGAGCCAAAGAGTAAGGCTGGGCATCGCGGCAGCTATCATCGGCTTGGTGATTACACTGGCGATTGTCGCGCTTGTCATCGTCAATCTGTCTGCCATCGCGGCTTGGATCGGCTTTGATGAAGCCGGCAACCTGGATGGACGCCAGGGCGCGATCGGCATGTTGCTGAACCCCGAAGCGCGCGTGGGCAAAGTCATCCAGTGCGAAGACGATGCCGGCTGCTCGGCGCTTTGGCCAATCGTTTTCGCGGCGGGTTTTGCCTTTGTCATCGTCACCGGCTTTGCGTATACGACGCTGCTGGAGCGGCGTCTGCTGGCATTCTTGCAGCATCGCGTGGGACCCAATCGCGTGGGACCTTTAGGCTTCATGCAGCCGGCTGCTGATGGCGTAAAACTGGTATTCAAAGAAGATTTGCTGCCGGCTGGCGCGGATAAGTGGGTCTTCCGCCTCGCGCCGATGATCAAAGTCATCCCGATTTTGATGATTGCGGCGGTCATCCCCATGGGCCCCGACTTGGTCTTGCCTTGGTTCGCGCCGTCGCTGGGCGATGTCTGGTTCCAGGTGCCGCAAGGTTTGATCGACTCCAATGTCGGCGTGCTGTGGGTGATTGCCATCACCAGCATCGCCACTTATGGCGTCGTCCTGGCGGGCTGGTCGAGCGATAACAAATACGCCATGCTGGGCGCGCTGCGGGCATCGGCGCAGATGATTAGCTACGAGCTTAGCTTCGCCTTGACGCTGGCGGTGCCGGTCATGATCGTCGGCAGCATGGCGCTGGGCGATATCATCGATGCGCAGCGCAATATCTGGGACTGGTTCGTCTTCCAAAATCCGCTGGCGGCGGCGGTCTTGATATTGGCGCTGCTGGCAGAAACCAACCGCGCGCCCTTTGACCTCACCGAAGCCGAGCAAGAACTCACCCAGGGCTACATGACCGAATACAGCGGCATGAAGTTCGCCTTGTTTATGATGGCGGAATACCTGGGCATGATCGCGGTGAGTCTGGTGGCGGTGGCGATGTTCTTCGGCGGTTATCACCTCTGGCCCATGGATGGCTTGCCCATGCTCGCGCCGCTGGTTTTCATCGTGAAAGTCGTGCTGATGCTCTGCGGTATGATCTGGATCCGCGCGACTCTGCCGCGCATTCGCTATGACAGACTGATGCAATTTGGCTGGAAAGTGATGATCCCGCTGGCGCTGCTGGCGGTGGCGTGGACGGCGGTGGCGATTGTGGTTGGCGATGCCTTGGGCGGCACTGCTTACCCATTCATCTCCGGCATCGTCTTCGTGCTGGCGCTGCTGATTGGCTATGTGGCATTGCAGCGCATGAGCCGCGATCGTGACAGCGAAGTCGACATCCCGCTGGAAGACGACCCAGCCTACACGGGCGAGCGGCGCGGTTTGGGCTGGGCGCTGGTGCATCTGGTCGGCATGTTGGTGGCGATCCCGCTGGCGCACATCCGCTTCCAGGTGCGCGCGCTGGAAGGCATGGCTTCTTTCGGACGTACACCAGCCGAAGACCGCGCCCTGCAAAGCCAGGAAACCGCCATCGAACGGGCTAGTGATTAACAATCCGCTGAGACTATTGCTCCACAAGCGACGCAAAGGGTAGCGACATGAATGTCATCAAGGGCTTCCAGACAACAGCCAAGCACCTGATGGAAGAGGCTGTTACGATTCAATATCCTGAGCAGGTGCAGAAATTTCATCAACGTTACAAAGGGCGTCATCATCTGCGCCGTTATGAGAATGGCTTGGAAAAGTGCATCGGCTGTTCGCTCTGCGCGGCCGCCTGCCCAGCCGACGCTATCTGGGTAGAAGCCGCGGAAAACACTGATGAAGAACGATACAGCCCCGGCGAGCGCTATGCCAAGACCTACGAAATCAATATGCTGCGCTGCATTTATTGCGGCTATTGCGAAGATGCCTGCCCGACAGAAGCCATCCAACTGGGGCAGGAGCATCAACTGGCGTATACTGACCGCCGCGACGCTATCTATGACAAAGATATGCTCATTGACCCGCCAGGCGAGGGCGCTTCGGATACCCCGCAGCAGGTCGAGCCCGGCGCATACAACCGCTCCATACCCGATATGGCAGACCCAACATAAGCGCGAAGGAACTGTAAATTGAAGCCCCTTCGTATTCGTGCTAAAATGCACAATTGCATTCAGGGTGGGAACTAAGTCCTATGGAATGGCTGTTCTTGGTGGTGAGCATTGTAGCGGTCGGCGCGGCTGGCATGATGCTGACGCGGCAAAATGCGGTGCACAGCGCGCTCTTCCTCATCGTCAACTTTGGCTGCGTCGCCTTTCTGTACCTGATGCTGGATGCGCCTTTTCTGGCGATGGTGCAGGTCACGGTCTACACCGGCGCCATCATGGTGCTCTTTCTCTTTGTCATCATGCTCTTGGGCGCAGAGACGACCACTGATAGCTCCGGGCGCATGCGCTGGCTTGGCTTGGCTGGCTCGCTAGTGGCTGTGGCGCTGCTGGTGATTTTCGCTTTTCCCATCGCTTCGGACATGCTTGGTGATGAGACTATCGAGCGGGGCGATGCGCGCGCCAGCCTGCGCCTCATCAATGCCGTGCCCGGCGGCGAAGCGCAGGAATTCCGCGTGCTGGAAATGGGCTTTGAGATGCCCCTGACCGACGAAGTTACCGCCAGCGTGGGCTTGGCCGGCTTGGAAGATGCCAGCGTCGGCGCGACCATAACAGCCGTCCGCTACAACGACGAACGCGCTAGCAGCCGCGACTATACCGATTTGCAGGCTGGCGACTACACGGTCTCGGCGACTGTGAGCGATGGCAGCTACCAATCAGGCGAAGTCTACAGCGCGGTTGTCAGCCTTGCGCCCGAAAGCGCGCATACCCTGCTGCTCTACCAGAATGCCGATGACTTGCTGGAATTCACACTACTGGAAGACGATATCAAAGCGCCGAGCGTAGGCACGATGCGCCTTTCGCTGGTCAACAGCTTGGCGGATAAACAGGTCTCTTTGGTCGATATCGGCCAGTACACCACCATCCGCAGCTTGTGTGAAGATGCCGCCTGCGGTTCATTGCTGCCGCATCGTGTCTTGATCGACCAGTTGCCACTGGGCGACCAGGTCAGCATGGAGCTGGACGAAGGCGATTACAACCTGGCATTTGTCGACCAGGATTACAACGCGCTGCGCATCCTCGCTGGCTACCAAGCCGAGCGCGGCGTCATCGAAACGCGGGTTCTGGCGCGTGAGCCTGGACCGCCCGGCAGCCAGCCAGCTTATCGAGCGGCTGTTTATAACGCCTTTGCCGTGCCAGCCTTTGGCAGCCCCGAGGCGGTCGGCCAAGTGCTCTTCATTGATTATGTGCTGCCGGTGATGCTGGTTGGCGTACTGCTGCTGGTGGCGCTGATCGGCGTGATTGTGCTGGCGCGCCCCGATGCCCTGGCGCAAGCCGAGCGCCGCCGCATCAACCGCCGCCGCCGCGTCAACCGTCCGCTCGTCAGTGTGATCGCCCAGCAAACCGGCGCGGATGTGCTGAGTGGGGAATATATGCCCAAGCTGAAGCCCGGCGACGAGCCAGCCGACTAAAGGCGGGAGCAAGCGACGATGAACCCAATCGGCACCGAGCCATACATTGTCCTTAGCATGGTGCTCTTTTTGATGGGCGCGCTGGGCGTTTTGATGCGGCGCAACGCCATCTTGCTCTTCATGTCGGTCGAGCTGATGCTGAACTCAGCGAACCTGGCGCTGGTGGCATTCGCGCGCGAATGGGGGCAGGTGAACGGGCATGTTTTTGTCTTTTTTGTGATGACCGTGGCGGCAGCGGAAGTGGCGATTGGCTTGGCGCTAATCGTGAATATCTTCCGTGAGCGCCAAAGCATCAATATCGATGACTTGCAGCAGATGCGCGGCTAGGCGCTTGGCGAAGGAAGAGGCGTTCTAAAATGGAAAATCTGCCACTCCTGGTCCCGCTGGTCATCTTCGCCCCTGCGCTCGGGGCGGTGATTAACTTCTTCTATGGCGCGCGCCTGGGTGAAAAATGGTCGGGCTATATCGGCTGCTTCGCCTCGCTCTTCGCCTTTGTGATTTCGCTGCTGCTGCTCGTTTATGTAACCGGCACGAACGGCGCGGCGGCGGTGGTCAATCCGCCTTTCCTGGATGGCTGGCTGCGCATCGAATCCATCAACCTGGAGATCGGCTGGCAGCTGCGCGTGGATTCCCTCAGCGTAACCATGATGCTGGTGGTCACGGGCGTCGGCTCGCTGATTCACCTGTACGCGCGCGGCTATATGCACGGTGACAAAGCCTACCCGCGCTTTTTTGCTTATTTGAATATGTTCCTGGCTTTTATGCTGATCCTGGTAACCGCCAACAACTTCCTGATGTTGTTTGTCGGCTGGGAAGGCGTGGGCTTGTGCTCCTTCTTGCTGATTGGCTTTTGGTGGGACAAAAAAGCTCCCGAAGGCTGGAAGAACAGCAACGCCGCGCGCAAAGCCTTCATCGTCAACCGCATCGGCGACTTTGGCTTGCTGGTGGCGATGTTCCTGATCTTCTGGACATTCGGCACACTTGACTTCTTCAAAGCCGGCGAGCTGCCCAATACCAGCGCCAAGTACCTGGTCGGCTGGCAAGAACATAATGGACTACTGGCGCATACTGATGATGACCATGCCGATGCGACCAAAGACGACGGGCATGGCGCAAAAGCCGTCTGCGTCCCGGCTGCGGAGCGCGCTGCCGATTCCCACGCAGATGATGGGCACGGTTCACAAGATGACTACGGCAAAGACGATTCGCATGGCGCGTCCAACCCGCTGGCAGAGGACATCCGCAACCTGTATTGCGACAACCAGCATTTCGACAGCGCGATGCTAGGCGTCTTCGGGCAGGCTGCCGAGCGCTTTGGCACGGACGAAGTGGTCGATTTCGGCGGCTTCCAACTGGCATTTGACGATGTGATCTTCCTGGCGGCGCTGTTTATGCTGTTGGGCGTGGCGGGCAAATCGGCGCAGATTCCGCTGTTTGTCTGGCTTCCCGATGCCATGGCGGGGCCCACCCCCGTCAGCGCGCTTATCCACGCCGCCACCATGGTAACCGCTGGCGTCTACATGATGGTGCGCTCGAATGTCTTTTTGTGGGAGCTGAACCACGCCGGCTACATCATCGGCTTAATCATCACATTGGTCGGCGCGGGCACAGCCATCATGGCGGGCTTCATCGCGCTGGGACAGTGGGATATCAAGCGCGTGCTGGCTTACTCGACCATCTCGCAGTTGGGCTTTATGGTGGCGGCGGTGGGCATAGGCGCTTATGTCGCGGCGATGTTCCACCTGGTTACGCACGCCGTCTTCAAGGCGTTGCTCTTCTTGGGCAGCGGCTCAGTGATCCATGGCGTCGAGCACGGGCATCATCATGCGCATAGCCACAATCACGACGCCCACCACGACGACCACGCTTCCCCCCATCCTGAGGGGGGGCATTTCGACCCGCAGGATATGCGCAATATGGGTGGCTTGCGCCGACGCATGCCTATCACTTATATCACTTATCTCATCGGTACTTTGGCGCTGGCGGGCATATTCCCCTTCGCTGGCTTCTGGTCAAAAGACGAGATCCTCGCCGATGCCTGGTACGAAGGCTTCCAGCTCAACGAACCCAGCGGCTTCATCGCCTTTGGCGTGCTGTTGATTGCGGCGGCATTCACAGCCTTTTATATGTGGCGGCAGATCGTGCTGGTTTTCTTCGATGAAGCGCGCAGTGAAGCGGCGGAACGCGCGCCGGAGAGCAATGGCGCCATGTTGCTGCCCCTGCTGGTTTTGGCGGTCTTCACGTTGCTGATTGGCTTCATCAATGTGCCCAAAGCCACGCCGATTTTTGATGGCATCTACCATGCCTATGAATTCAAATACTTCCTTGAGCACAGCGTGTCCAGCGTCTCGAAAGGGCATACGCTGGAATTCAACCTGCTGATTGCCGGGCTGGCGCTGGCGCTAGGCATCGCGTCCATCGTGGCGGCGCACCGCATCTACAAGGGCAAGGGCTTAGCCAGCAACAAACGCGACCAGCTAGAGACCGGCGGCACATCGCGCCCGCTCTTCCGCCTGGCGAACGCGCGCTTGTATTGGGATGAAGCCTATACCAGGTTTATCGAGCAGCCATTCAATGCTATGGCTGGCTTCCTGGCAGACCGCGTCGACTGGGCTTTCCTGCACGATTATTTCCATGACAGCCTCATCAAACGCGGCTTTGATAGCATCGCCACTTTGCTCAGTCAGCCGGTTGACCTGGGCATTGTGGATGGCGCGGTGAATGGCGTCGGGACGCTGGTAGAGCGCGCCGCCAACCGGATGCGCCGCTGGCAAACCGGCTATGTCCGCTTGTACGCGGTGGTGATTTTCTTCGGCGTCGCCGTGGTGATCCTGCTCATGTTGCTGCCGTTTATTCAGTCCCTGCTGCAAACTGGCTCTTAAGGAGAACGCAGTCCTATGGATGTAACTGGACTCTCGCTGACAACCATCACCCTCTTTTTGCCGATGCTGGGGCTTGCCATTCTGATGTTTATGAATGGCGAAACGCAGCGGGAAAACCTCAAGTGGGTGGCTTTTGCGACCAGCCTGGTGACCTTCGTGGCTTCGGTGCTGATGTGGGTCAACTTCGACCCATCCACCGCCGAGCTGCAGATGGTGCAGCGCAATACCTGGGCGGAGGTGTCGCTGGGTGATTCTGTCATCAATATCAGCTATTTTGTCGGCGTCGATGGCATCAGCATGCTGCTGGTCTTGCTGACGACCTTCATCATGCCCATCGCCATCCTCGGCTCCTTTGGCAGCCATATCTTTGCTGAACGCGGGCGCGAGAAGCTCTATTACATCTTCCTGATGCTGCTGGAATGGGCGATGATAGGCGTTTTTGTCGTGCATGACCTGATCATCTTCTATGTATTCTGGGAAGTAACCCTGGTACCCATGTACTTCTTAATCGGCATCTGGGGCAGCGAAGAGCGCATCTATGCCGCTGTCAAGTTTTTCTTGTACACGATGGCTGGCTCCATCCTGATGCTGATTGCCATCCTGTATGTCGGCAACACCGCTGGCACCTTCAGCACCTACAGCGCTGGCGGCGATGTCGGCGTCATTGAAATGGTGCATACGCACGAGGGCGCGGGCACCTATTGGGATGCTGCCGAAGCCGATGCGGAAGATGACGCGGGCTTCCTGTTTACCTCGGTCGAGAGCTTCCTGTTCCTGGGTTTCCTGGTCGCCTTCGCTATCAAAGTGCCGATCTTCCCTTTCCACAGTTGGCTGCCCGACGCCCATGTGCAAGCGCCGACGGCCGGCTCGGTCATATTGGCTGGCGTGCTGCTGAAGATGGGCACTTATGGCATCGTGCGCTTCAACCTCAACCTGTTCCCGGAAGCGACCGTGGCTTGGGCGCCGACGATCGCCTTCCTGGGCGTGGTTGGCATCATCTACGGCGCGTGGGTCAGCTATGCGCAGAGCAACGTCAAGAAGCTGGTAGCCTATTCGTCGGTCAGCCACCTTGGTTTCGTCGTGCTGGGCATCTTCGCCCTGAATGCGCAGGGTTTGCAGGGCGCGACCTTGCAAATGGTCAATCACGGCATCAGCACGGGCGGCTTGTTCCTCATCGTCGGCATGTTGTATGAGCGCTGGCACACCAAAGAAATGGCTGATTACGGCGGCATCTGGAAAGTCATGCCCGTCTTCGGTGGCATCAGCCTGGTCATATCGTTGAGCAGCATGGGCTTGCCGGGCTTGAACGGCTTCATCGGCGAGTTCACCATCTTGCTGGGCTCGCTGGGCAGCGATTTCCTCGGCTTTGCCTTCACGCTATTTGGCACCCTAGGCGTCATTCTGGCGGCGGTCTACCTGCTGAAGATGTTCCAGCATGTCTTCATGGGCGAACTGAAAAAGCCCTTGAAGGACGAAGACGGCTACAAGCTGCGCTGGCATGAAATCGCGGCGTACATCCCCATCCTCATCATGATCTTCTGGATGGGCATCCAGCCGATCGTCTTCTTCAACATGCTGGATATCTCGGTCGATAGCATCGCGGCGCTCTTCGTTCGCTAGGAGATGGTATGTTTGAATCGCCCACGATCGCCGAGTTCCTAGCCCAGTCCAACCTGGCTTCGACGCTGCCGGCTACGCTGCTGGTCGCTTGGACGTTGCTGCTGGTGCTGGTCGATCTCTTCGCTGGCGATGAGCGCGAGCATTGGACGCCGCTGATGGCTTGCCTGGGCTTGGGCGCTAGCTTCATCGCCAACCTGTTTGTCTATGCCCCCGCCACCGACCAACAGACCGCGCTCTATGGCATGTTCATCGCCGATGCCTTCACAGGCTTTCTGAATATCGTCATCCTGGTTGCCACGTTGCTGGCTATATTGATGAGCTGGGATTATCTCAAGCGGGCGGGCATCCACCGCGGCGAGTATTACATCCTGACTCTGCTCTCATCCGCCGGCGCGATGTTCATGGTGGCTGCCAATGATCTGATTGTCGTCTTCGTGGCGCTGGAACTGCTGAGCATCCCGCTTTACATCCTGGCGGCATTCCGCTCCATCAAGAACGATGGCAGCGAACTGGCGCTGAAATCCGAAGAAAGCGGCATGAAGTATTTTATTCTGGGCGCTTTTTCCAGCGCATTCCTGGTCTTTGGCGCGGCGCTGGTCTATGGTGCGACTGGCACGACCAACATTCCGCAGATTCTCGAGATCGTCTCCGCGGTCGTCGGCGCGACATCCTCGGCGACCTTCTATATGGTGGTTGGCACGGCGTTGTTGATTGTCGGCTTGGGCTTCAAGGTGGCGGTCGTGCCTTTCCACATGTGGACGCCCGATGTCTATGAAGGCGCGCCTACACCGGTAACCGCCTTGATGAGCGTAACCGCCAAGGTCGGCGGCTTCGCGGCGCTGCTGCGCGTCTTGGTGACGGCGCTTTCCGCCCTGGCGCTGGCGGAAGGCGAGGCAGCCGCCTGGCAGACGACGGTTTCCATCATCGCTGTGCTGACACTGGTGCTAGGCAACTTTGTGGCCATCTCCCAGCGCAACCTCAAGCGCATGTTAGCCTATTCATCCATCGCCCATGCCGGTTACATCATGGTGGCTTTGGCGGCGGCGGGCACGGCTGGCGCGGCTGATTCGGCCATTCAAGGCGCGCTGGTGTATATCCTCGCCTATATGTTCACCAACCTGGGCGCATTCGCGGTTGTCATGACCATTGAACGGGTTGATGGCGGCGGCGGCAACATCGACGACATCACGGGCTTGGCGCGCTCACGCCCCTTGCTGGCGATGGCGATGACGATTTTCATGCTGAGTCTGACCGGCATTCCTTTGACCGCTGGCTTCGTTGGCAAGTTCATGGTCTTTGCCGCGGCGGTGCAGGCGGGTTTGTTCGGGCTGGCGATCATCGGGGTCTTGACCAGCGTGGTTAGCGCCTTTTATTACATGCGCGTGGTCGTCAATATGTACCTGCGCGATAGTAACGGCGAGCTGGTGCCGGCGCTGGAAACTATCTATGTGCGCTGGGCGATCAATATCGCGCTGGCGGGCACCTTGATCTTCGGCATCTTTTATCCCCTTGCCAGCAACCTCGTCAGCATGGTCAGCATCGCTTGATCGGCACATTGGCCGCAATTTATCATGTCAACTAGAGAACGCGCCGGTATTGTCTGGGTGCTGCTGGCGGCATGCGGCTTCTCGATTATGCCCAGCCTGGTCAAAATCACCTACGCGCATTCGACCTTTTCGCCTATGGATATCGCCATCTGGCGTTTTCTACTTGCCGTTCCGCTGATGTGGGCATTGGTCTTGCTTTCGCGCCGCAAGGCTCCGCGCAAACTCAAAAGCGATGCGCCCGTCCGCCAAGCCTGGCTGATTGGCATGATGCTGTCGGTGGCGGTGTTGTCGGCTTTCTTTGGTTTGGAGCGGCTGCCGGGCAGCACCTATATTGTGCTTTTCTATTCTTATCCGGCGCTGGTCGTGCTGTTATCGCGTTTGCTGGGCGAATCGATTGGCGCGCGCGCCTGGCTGGCTTTGGGGCTGGCATTGACAGGCGTCGTCTTGACCGTGCCCGACTTTCAGACGGTGGGCGGCGTCGACCGAATTGGCGTGGCGCTGGCGCTGGCGAATGCGGCGATCGTGGCGGTCTATTACTTGCTTTCCAAGCGGGCGCTGGCGGGCGTGGTCGATGTTTCGGGGGCGAGCGCCTGGATGATGTTGGGCACGTTGTTTGTCCTGGCGCTGCTCGTCCCCCTGCGCGGCTTGCAGATGCCAGCCAACGCGCAGACCCTGCTTATGCTGCTGGCCATCGCCAGTTTCTGCACGGTGCTGCCAGTCTTTGGCATCAACCTGGCTATCCAGCGCATCGGCGCGGCGCGGGCATCGCTCGTCAGCACAGTCGAGCCGCCTATGTCGATGCT
Source organism: Chloroflexota bacterium (assembly GCA_009840575.1). Taxonomy (GTDB): domain Bacteria; phylum Chloroflexota; class Anaerolineae; order Aggregatilineales; family Phototrophicaceae; genus UBA6055. The sequence goes on from VXNO01000021.1 coordinate 37,378, forward strand.
GGTGTCGATGTTTGTGCTGGGCGAGCTTATCCTTGCGGTACAATGGCTGGGCGCGGGGCTTATCATCGGCAGCGTCATCGTCTTGCAGCTGCGCCCGCGCAATCGGCTCGATATCAGCATCGCCCACGAAGCGGGGTAGGCGCATGACAGGGCATAATGAGCTGCCGTCTGATTTGATTAACGATTTCTATCGTAACCGCGATGGGCGTTTGTCGTCGCGGCAATGGATCGCGCTAATCACCGAGCCGCTCTCGGCGCTGCTGCTGCTGTCGGTACCACTGATCCTGCTGGCGGGCAGGTATGGCGCGGCGGGCCGGCTGATTGTGCTGGCGCTGGTGGCGGCTTTTGCCATCACCATTGTCATGCGCGCCTGGAAATTTGCCCGTGCTCAGTTGTGCTATCGGGTGTTATTCGCCGAGCAAGCCCCCGCCCGTTGGCGATTTTGGAAGCAGACCACCTTGGTGAGCAAGGCAGGCGAGGCAGTGCGCTTCGAGCGGCGGCTGGGCAAAAGGCTCAAACTTGAAGCCCAACAATCCCTGCATGTCTATTACATCGAGTCAGGCGGGCGGCGCATCATGCTGACCATGCTGCCGCGCAATCACCCCAGCGCAGAAATCGCCGAGCCAAGCAGCCGCTTCCAGCGCGCCGGCGGCAAGCTATTCGCCGATTAAGCGAAAGCCCGCAGCGCGCCCGTCATCTCCAGGACTTCTTGACCGTCCGCATCAACCCAGACGCCGCATTTCCCGCCATAGTCGCTGACGGACAGATCGGCCAACCCACCCTCAAAACGCAAGACGGGGTGATAATACTTGGCGACTTGCACCGCGTCGCCATCAATATAATGACCAATCAAGGCGCGCCGGAATCGGCTTTGTGAACGATTGGGGAAGCTGCCGTGGATCAACTGCCCGTTGAAGAAAAAGACATCGCCGGCGCGCATCAGCACTGGCTCGGTGCGCATATCGGCAGAAAGCGGCACGGTCACATCAGTGAAGCTCTGGCTGGTATCGGCTTCTACCGGGCAGAGCAGCGGCATCGTGTGGCTGCCCGGCACGATTTGCAAGCAGCCGTTTTCTTCATCGCAATCATCCAGCGCCATCCAGGCGGCGATGCAAGTACCCGGCTGCACGCGCAGATAATACTGGTCTTGATGAAGCGCTTGCCCACGCGCCCCGGCCGGCTTGAAGTAGAGCATCGTCTGCACAGCCAGCGGCAATTTGCCTAACAACTGCTCAAAGACCGCCGCCAGCCGCGCATCCAGCAGCCAGCGCAGGCTGGGCTCATCCCAGCGGTGCATGTGAATGAGGCGCGGATACCGTTTCAGCGGGTCATCGCTGGTCGGGTCAATGCCCGCGAAGTCGCCGGGATAGCTGCCATTGTGCCGCATATCCATGAAATGCTCACGAAAAAACGCCACTTCGTCAGCGCCGAACAAGTCCGAAACAGTCACACAGCCGCGTTCTTGAAAAGCCTGCACATCTACTTGCATGGTCGCGCTCCTATACACGGCTGTTGCGAAATATAGGCAACAGCCTACAATCTACGCAGCAATCATAACGCAGGGGGCGCTGCAATGCAAGAGACGGGGCAAGCGATGGGCGTGGCGGATGTGCAGGCGGCGCTGGACAAGCTGTGCCTGGAAATCACCATCATCGAGTTCGATTCCTCCACCGCGACATCGCAGCAGGCTGCGGACAATATCGGCTGCCAATTGGGGCAGATTGTAAAAAGCCTGGGCTTCTTGGTCAACAAGTCGCAGCCTGTGCTGGTATTGGCCAGCGGAGACCAGCATATAGACGAGCGCAAACTGGCGCGGCGCTTTGGAGTCGGGCGCAAGAAGGTGCGCATGATGAACGCGCGGCAATGCCTCGAATTGCTGGGTTATGCGCCTGGGGGCGTCCCGCCGATCGCGCATCGTAGCAGCGGCTTGCCCATCCTCATGGATGCCAGCTTGCGGCGCTTCGATACGATCTACGCGGCGGGCGGCGCTGCCCACGCCATCTTCCCGATGTCGACAGAAAAGCTGCGCGAGATCACGGCTGCCGACTATGCCGACTTGACGCGCGATACCTAGAGGCTGCCAACCAGCCGCACGCGCTCTTTCAGCTCGCTGAGCAACTGCAAGAGGCGCGCTTGCCAGCCCTCATCGGCGGGCAGGCGGATTTCGGTGCGCGTAACTTCGATCGCTTCGCCCAGAATAATACCCAGCAAGTCCCGTTTCAAAGTCGCCAGATAGGGCAGCTTGATATGAATCTGCCCGCGCCGCAACTGCACATGGCTGGCGCGCAGCTCTTGCGCCAGCGCCTTGACGCGAATCTGGTACAGCAGCCCCTCGACAGCGGTAGGCAACGCGCCGAAGCGGTCGATCAGCTCGTCGCGCATGACATCCACCTCATCCACAGCCGCGATATTGCCAATGCGGCGATATAGCTGCAAGCGCAATGCCATCTCGGGGATCCAGTCCGTCGGCAGGTAGGCGGGCAAGGGCAGGTCGATGATGATGCGCTCGCGGGCGGAGGCGGGGGCTGGCTCGCTGCGGGCTGCCTCGCCGCGTTGCTCCTGAACCGCTTGCTGGAGCATTTCGGTATAGAGGTGCAAGCCGACGCTGGCGATATGCCCCGTCTGGCGCATGCTCAAAATGTCGCCACTACCGCGCAATTCCAGGTCACGCACGGCGATTTGGAAGCCCGCGCCCAATTGTGTATTTTCCGCCAAGGTCTCGAGGCGCGCGCGCGCTTCTTCGGTCAAGCGGCCCGGGCTGTGGAAGAAGTAGGCATAGGCTTGCTGTGCCGAGCGCCCGACCCGTCCGCGCAGTTGATATAGCTGCGAAACGCCGAAGGTATCAGCGCGGTCGACAATCAAGGTATTGACGCGCGGCATATCAATGCCATTCTCGATGATGGATGTAGAGAGCAGGATGTCGTATTCGCCATGCGCGAACTCCGCCATGACGGTTTCCAATGCGCGCGCCGGCATCTGTCCATGCGCCACCGCGATTGCCGCTTCGGGCGTCAGGCGCTCAAGCTGGTCGCGGATGCCATAGATCGTGCGGATGCGGTTGTGCACGACGAAGACCTGCCCGCCCCGGTCCAGCTCGCGGCGGATAGCCATGCGGCACAATTTGTTGTCCCATGCGCCCACCTGGGTGAGCACGGGCAGCCGCTCTTCGGGCGGAGTCTGGATCATGCTGATATCGCGGATGCCGCTGAGGCTGAGGTAAAGCGTGCGGGGGATAGGCGTGGCGGTGAGCGTCAAGATATCGATGCGCGCGCGCAATTTCTTGAAATGCTCCTTGTGCTTAACGCCGAAGCGCTGCTCTTCGTCAATGATCATCAAACCTAGATTCTTGAAGCGAATATCCGCCGAAAGCAGGCGATGCGTGCCGATGATGATATCGACCTCGCTATTCGCCAGGCGGTCGGCGATATCCCGCTGTTGCGCCTTGGTGCGGAAGCGCGACATCATCTCGATGCAGACGGGGAAAGCAGCCAGGCGCGTCTTGAAATTGTCATAATGCTGCTGCGCCAGCACGGTGGTCGGCACCAAAACCGCCACCTGGACGCCATCCTGTACCGCTTTGAAGGCGGCGCGCAGGGCGACTTCGGTTTTGCCAAAGCCGACATCGCCGCAGACGAGTCGATCCATCGGTTTGCGCGCGCCCATATCATCTTTGACCTGCTGGATGACGCGCAGTTGGTCTTCGGTCTCCACGAATGGGAAGGCGGCTTCCATCTCATGTTGCCAGGCGCTGTCGGGGCTGAAGGCGTGGCCCTGAGCGGTGGCGCGGCGGCTGTAGATTTCCAGCAATTCTTTGGCTTCTGCTTCGGCATCGCGGCGGGCTTTTTCGCGCGCTTTCAGCCACAGGTCAGCTTTGCCCAACTGGCTGAGCTTGGGCGCTTTGCCATCCGCGCCGACATAACGCGAGAGACGGTCCGCCTGGTGAATAGGCACAAAAATGCTGTCGGCATTCTGATACTCGACCAGCAGGTATTCGCGGCGGGTATCGCGGATGCTGCGGTGTCGCAAGCCGGCGAAGCGACCGATGCCAAAGTCGACATGCACGACATAAGTACCCTCTTGCCAGTCTGTATAGCGGATATCGGGCAGGCGACTGCGCTTGCTATCAAGGCGGCGACGTGGTTCGGGGCGCGCCCAGCCAAAGATCTCCGCATCGGTGATGAAGCGCAGACCGCCATCCGCGCCCGGCAATGTCCAACCCTCGCTCGCAGCGCCGTGAACGAAGCGCAGGCTGCCCGACGCTGGCGGCTCATCAATCTGTTTAACGGTGGCAACGAAGGTCGTTGCATCTTGCTCAGCCCATAGATTGCCCAGCCGCTCGACCTGCTCGCTGAGCACGACGATGCGCTCACCACCCTGGCTGTAGCGGCGCAGTTGGTTCAGCATCAGCCGCAACTGCCCGCCAAATCGTTCGCTGGGCGCGAACAAAGTTGGTGACTCGCCAGCAACAAAGCTACCCAGCTCAAAGCGCGGCAGCTTAGCCAGCCTGGCGCGCACCGCCTCCCAGCCCAGGTAAGGCGCGGGATGCCCGGGCGCGATCTGCTGAGACGCCAGCGCGTCGGCGCGGTTCACTTCGGCGTCTTCAGCCAGGCCCGCGCATGCCCCCCGCAGTTGCTCCAGCTCTTCGATGAGCACCAGGCAATTTTTCGGCGCGTGATCCAGCAAGCAAGCGGGCTTATCATAAAGATAGGGCAGGTAATGCTCCAAACAGGCGAAGGCGCTGCCCTGCGCCAGCGCGTTGATATCGGCGCGGATGCTGGAAAAATCAGTCGCGTCTTCCGTCAGTGTCTCCGCCCAGTTTTGCAGTTGTGCCGCGGCGGCTGGCGTTTGGCTGGGCAGCGCCTCACGGGCTGGCACGATGCGCGCCGAAAGCAGCTTGCCGCGGCTGCGTTGGTCGGCAGGGTCAAAATAGCGCAAGCCGTCTATCTCATCATCAAAGAAATCCACGCGCAGGGGCTGCTCACTGGCCAGCGGGAAAATATCCAAGATGCCGCCGCGCCGACTGAAACTGCCCGGCTCCACGACGAGGGTGGCTGGTTCGTAGCCCATGCCCAGCCAGCGTGAAATTAAGGTGTCCATGAGGTGTCGCTGGCCCACGCGCAAGGTGATTGTATCGTCGCGGAAGCGATCGGGCGGGATGCTGGCTTGCAGCAATGCCCGCGCCGAGGCCACGATGATGGGCGGAGTTTTGGCGCTGGCACGTCCCAAGGCAGCCAGCGCGGCGATGCGGCTGCGGACGACGCCTACATCCCAGGCGGCGCGGTCGTAGAATTGCGCGGATGGCTCGGCAAAGCGATGCAAGCGACTCGCGTCGGTCAGCCAAATCGGCAATTGCTCGCTGACATTGTAGGCGCGGCGGGCTGTGGTAGTCAGGTAGATGATCGGCCCCTGCCAGTCGCTTGCCAGCGCCGCCAGCAGACAGGGTCGCGCCGCCCGGACAACATGGAAGGCTGCGCCCGCGCTGCCATTGCCCAGGCTGGCGACCAGCTCTTGATAGCCGGGGCTGCCGCGCACAAGGTCAAGCAAGCCGGCGAGTTGTAGCGTCATAAGCGATTTGTCTGTGCTTGAATGCGGACGCGCCAGTATAGCAGCCGCGCCCGCGCCGGGCTAGATTGTGCTTAGCCCCCACCCCCAAAATGAGGAAGGGGACTTTAACCTGACTGCGAAGTGACTGAAACCGCGTTTTTTTCAGCTCCCCTTCCCTCGTTCTGGGGGCAAGGGGTTGGGGGGAGGGGGGGTTTGAGCGGCCGGATA
>VXNO01000139.1 GCA_009840575.1 Chloroflexota bacterium
GGAGGGGCTTCAAAACGCTCTGAACCGCAGGAAAGACTCCCCTTCCCTCGTTCTGGGGGCAAGGGGCCGGGGGCTTGGTTGCTATATCCACGTAACTAGCTGTATAGTCCCAGCCTGCACAAACGCTGAATTTCGCGTATCATTGGCGAGGTTGTGCCAGCAAAATAATATGCCTTGTCGTGGCGGAGACTATTTCTTTGCGTGTACCTTTCCTCAGCATCATCATCCCAGCGCATAATGAAGAAGCGCGCCTGCCACCTAGCCTGGCAGAGATTGACCGTTTTCTGCAGCAGCAGCCTTATGAGGCGGAAGTCCTCATCGTCGAGAATGGTAGCCAGGATCAGACCTACGCCGTCGCCCAGGCACATGCCGATTCGCTCTCGTATGTGCGCGCCCTGCAATCACCGGCTGGGCAGCGCGGCAAAGGCTTGGCGGTCAAGCAGGGCATGCTGGCGGCGCGGGGCGAATGGCGCTTCATCTGTGATACCGACCTTTCCATGCGCATTGATGAGTTGACGCGCTTCCTGCCGCCCGCAACAACTGGCTTCGACATCATCATTGCCAGCCGGGAAGCGCCAGGCGCTGTGCGGGTCGGTGAGCCCACCTATCGGCATCTGATGGGCAGGGTCAACAACTGGATTATCAAGCTGGCGGCTTTGCGCAGCTACGAAGATACCCAATGCGGCTTCAAGTTATTCCGCGCGTCGGTGGCGGAAGACCTCTTCGGCGTGCAGCGCATGACCGGCATCGGTTTTGATGTTGAGCTGCTCTTCATCGCCCAGCGGCGCGGCTATACCATCAAGGAAGTGCCGATTACCTGGTACTATGATCCTTATTCGACCATGCGGCTCTGGGACGATTCCCTCAATATGCTGCGCGAGATCTGGCAGATACGGCGCAACTGGCGTCAAGGCTATTATGCGCGCCGCGACTAAGCGCATTGCGACAGCCAGCCTGCGGCACGAGCGGCACTATCAGCGCGCCGGCTACCGCATCCTCGCCGGCATGGATGAAGCGGGGCGCGGACCCCTGGCGGGACCCGTGGCAGCGGCGGCGGTCGCCCTGCCCTTGCAGCGGCAGGACCTGCGGAAGCGGCTGTGGGGCGCACACGATAGCAAGCAACTGACGCCCGCCCAACGCGAAGCGCTGAACACAGCCATCAAGCAGGTCGCGGTGGCTTGGGCGATCGGCTGCGCCAGCCCCCAGGAAATCGATGACTGCGGCATCGTCGCGGCGACGCAACTGGCTATGTATCGAGCGCTGGATTCGCTCCACGACTTCGGCATAAAAATCGACTGCCTGTTTCTGGATTATATGCTGCTGCCCAAATACAGCGAGCTACCCCAAGTCAGCCTTATCCATGGCGACCGGCGTTCCTTGAGCATCGCCTGCGCCAGCATCTTGGCAAAGGTCTGGCGGGATGAGCACATGCGCGAGCTGGACGAACGCTATCCGCATTATGGTTTCGCGCGGCACAAAGGCTATGGCACCAGCGCGCACCTGGAGGCTTTGCGACAACACGGGGCTTGCGCGGCGCATCGCCATAGTTTCGCGCCGGTCCGGGCAGCGCAAGAAAGGACACCCGCTTGAAACTCGCGCTGGTGCATGACTGGCTCAACCAGATCGGCGGCGCGGAAGATGTGCTGGAAGTCCTGGCGCGCCAATACCCAGCCAGCCCGATCTTCACCAGCATCTTCGCGCCGGCTGTCATGCCGCCGCATTATCAGGCTTGGGATATCCGCCGGCTGTGGCTGGACAAGCTGCCGGCGATCCACCGCCGTCATCAGTTGTATTTGCCGCTGTATCCGCTGGCTTGGGGCAAGCTGCGCCTGCATGACTATGATGTGATTTTGAGCAACAAAAGCGGCTTCTGCCATGGGCTGCGCCACGACCCGCGCGCGCTGCATATCTGCTATTGCCTGACGCCGGCTCGCTATGTCTGGCAATTGGACGATTACCTGGCTGGCGAGGGGCTGGGCAAAACGACCGAGCGGCTGCTGCGCCCGCTGGTGGCTTGGCTGCGCCGCTGGGACTTTGCGGCGGCACAGCGCGTCTCCTATTTCATCGCCATCAGCAGCGCCGTGCAAGCGCGCATTCGCAGCTACTACCAACGCGAATCGACCATCATCCATCCGCCGGTGGATACCTCGCGCTTCCAGCCTTGCGCGGCAGGCGATGTGCAGGATTATTACTTGATTGTCTCGCGCCTGGTACCTTACAAGCGCATCGACCTGGCGGTGCGGGCGGCAACCGAGCTAGGGCTGCCGCTGAAAATCGCTGGCGCGGGGCGAGATTTGGCGCGCCTGAAAACCCTGGCGGGCGCTACGGTCGAATTTCTGGGCTTCGTGCCGGCTGCTGATTTATCGCCGTTGATGGCGCGGTGTCGGGCGCTGCTCTTCCCGGGTTTGGAAGACTTCGGCATCACGCCCGTGCAAGCGCAGGCAGCCGGACGCCCCGTCATCGCCTACCGAGGCGGCGGCGCGTTGGATACAATTATCGTAGGCGAAACGGGCGAATTCTTCGACCAGCCCACTGTCGACAGCTTGAAGGCAACCTGGCGCAACTTCGATGCCTTCGCCTACAATCCCCGGCAGATTCGCAGCCAGGCGCAGCGCTTTGATACCAGCGCTTTTTGCCGGCGGATGCAGGCTTTCATAGACGGAGCCTGGGCGGCGCATCGGGATAAGCGCAGCTATCATTTTGACGATCCGGTAGCGACGGCAGAGAGGGGAAAGCCATGAATTATGCCAGCGCGCTACGATTTCTCTCCCGCCGCTGGTGGCTGATTCTGCTGCCTTTTGTCGCCAGCATTGCCATTTCGCTGCCGGCGCTGTTGGACGATGCGCCACGCGGCTACACTTTGCAGGTTCGCTACAGCGCCGCGCAGCCGCCCGATTTGCAATTCAACGAAGACAGCTTCATGGATACCTGGCTGGCATCGGAGCTAGTGGTGAATGCCTTCACCGACTGGGTACGCAGTTCACGATTTCGTGATGAGCTGGCGGCGCAACTGGGCGAAGCCGCCGATTCCTTGGCTGGCTTGGGCATCGCCGCGGACAATTCGCGCTCGGTGGGCGTGATTTACCTCAGCCACCCGCAGCACGATGCGCTTGTCCTGATTGCGGATGCGGTGCAGCTTGTGCTGGCGGGGCGCAATGCCGAATACTTCCCGCAGTTGCGTGGCGAAGCCGCCCAGATTTCTATCCTGGATGTGCCGTGGATCAGCGCGGTTTCGCCATCCATGTCCGAGCGCCTGCGCCCGCTGCTGCAGGTGGGCTTGGGGCTGCTGCTGGGGCTGGCATTGGCGCTGCTGGCGGAACACCTTGATCAGCGCGTGCACCATCAAGATGACTTGCGCCGCATGGGGCTGCCATTGCTGGGCAGCATCCCTCCCAATGGCGCGCGTTAGCATCACGAGGGCGGTATGAGCGCGGCATTCGACCTGAGGGGCAAGGTCGCCATCATCACTGGGGCATCGCGGGGCATCGGCAAAGCCATCGCGGCGGAATTGGCGCGGGCGGGCTGCGCGGTCGTCCTATCCAGCCGGCGACAGGCAGCGCTGGACGAAGTCGCGGCGGAAATCACGGCGGCGGGCGGAAAGGCGCTGGCAATCACCGCGCACAATGGCGACAAGGCGGCGCTGCAAAAGCTGGTTGGGCGGGCGCAGGCGCAGTACGGACGGCTGGATATTCTCGTCAATAATGCGGCAACCAACCCACACTTCGGCAAAATCCTCGCGGCGGAGGACAGCCATTGGCGCAAGACTCTGGATGTAAACCTGCTGGGCAATGTCTGGCTGACGCAAGCGGCTGCCCCGGTCATGCGACGCAGCGGCGGCGGCAAAATCATCAATGTGGCGTCAATCGTTGGCTTGCAGCCAGGGCACCACCAAGGCATCTACAGCATCAGCAAGGCGGCAGTCATCAGCCTCACGCAGACCTTGGCGCAGGAGCTAGGCGCGGACAATATCCAGGTCAACGCCATCGCGCCCGGGCTGGTGCAGACGAAATTCGCGCAGGCGCTCTGGGGCAACCCCGAACTCTTGGCGCAGGCGCTCGCGCAGACGCCAGCGGGGCGCATCGGCCAGCCGCAAGATATCGCCGGCTTGGCGCTGCTGCTGGCTTCCCCAGCCGCCGATTTTATAAGCGGCGCTGTATTTGTTGCGGATGGCGGACTGACTGCGAAATCGCTGTAAAGCTATGTATCTACCCCGCCCCTCCCCGAAGCATCGCGGTGGCGCGCCCGTTTCTACCCGACTTCAAGCCAGCGGCAAGACGTCGCGCGGCTTTGAGCTGCCTTCTTTGGCGGGTCCTACTACGCCGCGCTCTTCCATCATGTCCATCAGACGCGCCGCCCGCCCGTAACCGATGCGCAACTTCCGCTGCAGCAGCGATATCGACGCCTTGTCCAGCCGCCGCACCAACTCTACAGCGGACTGATAATTTTCGTCTTCTTCGGGTATGGTTTGGTCGGCGCTATCTGGCTTGGGTGCCCCCCAGAAAGCCGGTTCGCTCGTCTGGCTTGCGCCTGCTGACAGTGCGGACGCCGGTGAGCTTGCAAGCTGCGGCGGGATGGGGCTGATTGCCTCAATGCCGGCGCTGCGCATGCGCCAGAAGCTGCCGATTTTTTGTTTCTCCGCTTCGGAAACGAATACGCCTTGCATCCGCCGCGGCGCGGGGGCATCGCCCGACAAATACAGCATATCGCCTTTGCCCAGCAATTTTTCCGCGCCGGGCGTGCCCAGAATAACGCGGCTATCGACGCCGCTGGCAACAGAAAAAGCGATGCGCGCCGGGCAATTCGCCTTGATGACGCCGGTAACCACATCGACCGAGGGGCGCTGCGTCGCCAGGATCATGTGAATGCCTGTCGCGCGAGCCACCGCCACGATGCGGCGCACAATCAGCTCGATGTCTTTTGGTGCCATCATCATCAAGTCCGCCAATTCGTCGATGATGACAACGATATAGGGCATGGGCGGCAGGTCGGGGTCGAGCGTTTTGTTGTAGTCGGCGATATTAAGCATGCCGGCTTGGTAGAGCGTCTGATAGCGCTTTTCCATCTCAGCGGTGACCCAGCGCAAAACGCCGATCGACCGCTCCAGCTCGACGACCACTGGCGCGATTAAATGCGGCAAGCCATTGTAGCTGGTGAGCTCGACGCGCTTGGGGTCGATCATGATGAACTTGGCTGTTTCTGGCGAGTTGCGCAGCAAGATGCTGTTGATGATGGCGTTGACACAGACGGACTTGCCGGCGCCGGTCGCCCCGGCGATGAGCAGATGCGGCATCTGCGCCAGGTCGGCGGCCACTGGTGTGCCATCGACCGTCATGCCCAAGGCGATAGCCAGTGGCGAATCCAGCTTTTGGTAACTTGCCGATTCCATCACATCGCGCAGGCTGACACGCGCCGAGTGCGGGTTGGGTACTTCGATGCCGACATAGCCTTTGCCGGGTACGGGCGCTTCGATGCGAATCGACTTCGCGCCTAGCGCCAGCTGCAAATCTTTGTCCAATTTGGCGATATCACCGACCTTGACGCGGCTGCGTTTGCCCGTGCTGGAGGTGTGCTGCAGCGGTTCGACGCAATGCTGCGTGATGACGGGGCCGCTGTTGAAATCAATGACATTGCCCGGCGCGCCGAATGCCGCCAAGGTCTCTTCAATTATCTGAGCCTGATCCAGCAGCGGTCCCTGCTCCAGGTCGCTGGCGCTGGCGCTATCGAGCAGGTTTTGATAGGCCGGCAGCTCCCATTCGTGGCGCTTTTGGGCTGCAACCGGGGCGGGTTTCGGCTGCGCGGGCGGCGGCTCGATGGGTACCGGGGCGGGTGGCGGCGCTGGCTGTGGGT
>VXNO01000134.1 GCA_009840575.1 Chloroflexota bacterium
AAGGCCAAGACCCCCCGCCCACGCCGACAAACATCCGTATCACCCGCATCACCCATAATAGCATCACCATGAGCTGGGACCCATCCCCCGGTGCCACCAGCTACGAAGTTGCCAAGGCATTCAACAGTTTTTCTCCCTTTTGGCGCAATGTTGGCAACGTCACCAGCTATACATTTGCCGTTAACGAGCCTAGAGCAACTGGTGCCTACGATGGATTTTATGTTCGCGCTCGAAACAGCGGCGGAGCAAGCGACGGACCTAACCCTTTGAATGTATCTTGGGAGGATATCCCCCTGCCTCCGCAACCCCGCGATGACGGCGATGGCGATGACGGCGATCATGAACCGTATGTGCCCAAGCCCACCCCGACTCCCATCCACGACACGCTCAATCACCTGCCGCCGGGCATCCAGGTCAGCAACTGGCGCGACGGCGCGCAGGGACGGCAGGTCAATCACATCGGCGTGGGCAGGGAAGACCTCGTCGAGCGGGGCATCCTGGACGCGGTCGATATATGGGGCTACATCACGCTGGGCATCGAAGTCTGCTTCGCGCAGCATGGGCGCATCGTCTTTCTGGACGCCGCCTACATGCCGCGCCAGCTATTTAACTTGTCGGCGTATCAGCGCGACGGCATGACCTGCGCGACCATTGACCGCGCCGGCACCGTCGTCTTGCTGCGTGGCGAGCCGCCGCTGGAAGTCCCGCCAGAACCAAGCCAGCTACAAATCCTGAGCGGCTGCGAGGTATGGCCCTGGGCGAATGTGAACTTCCGCGCGAGCCCGCCCGATGGTCCGGTCATCAGCGTGACGGGACTGCGCGAATGGCTGCCCGCCAGCGAGAAGCATCATGGCTATTTCAAAGTGCGCCGCTGGGCGAGCGAGGGCTGGATTAGCGGCGATTATGTCTACACGCGCGGCGATTGCGGGAGTTGAAGCGCGTGCAGCAACTTGGCTCGCTTAGGTTTCGCCGGCGTCTTCGTCCAGGATACGCAACATAGAGCCGCGGCTGCGCATTTTTTGGCTGATGCGCACGGCCAGGGTAGCGCGCCGCAAGGCCAATTCCGCTTGGCGATTTTCCGCGCCGGGTGGGCCTTCGGCGAGCAATTGCTGGGCGCGTTCACGAGCCGCCTGCGCCGCTTGCAAATCCAGCGCGAATGACGATTCAGCCAAATCAGCCAGGACGACCACTTTGTTCGGACGCACATCGACCACGCCGCCATAGATGGCAAAGCGTTCTTCGGCAGCGCCCTTGCGCACGACCAACTCGCCATAGCCCATCGTCGTCAAGACCGGCGCGTGATTGGGCAGCACGCCCATTTCGCCCTCGACGGCAGGCACCAAGACCATATCGGCGGCAGGTTCGTCAAATATCTTTTCGGCTTGCGTTACCAACTCGACATGGATTGGCATAAGCGCCCCCTAGTCCGCATCGCGATTGGCGAAGCGCTCCAGCACATCTTCAATGGGACCCGACATATAAAAATCCTGCTCGGGGATATGGTCGACTTCGCCATCGAGGATCATGCGGAAGCCACGCACGGTATCGCGGATGGGCACATAACGCCCGGCTTGGCCCGTGAATTGCTCCGCCACGAACATGGGTTGGCTGAGGAAGTTTTCCATTTTGCGCGCGCGCGCCACCAACACTTTGTCATCGTCCGAGAGCTCTTCGACGCCGAGGATGGCGATGATGTCTTGCAAGTCTTTGTAGCGCTGCAGGACCTGCTGCACTTCGCGGGCGGTGCTGTAGTGGTCTTCGCCGACGACTTCGGGCTGCAAGATATTGCTGGTGCTGGCGAGGGGGTCGACCGCCGGGAACAAGCCGCGCGCCGCAATCGACCGCTCCAAAGCGATCGTGCTATCGAGATGTGTGAAGACGGCGACTGGCGCGGGGTCGGAATAATCGTCCGCGGGCACATAAACCGCCTGCATGGACGTGATAGAGCCGTTGCGCGTCGAGGTGATGCGCTCTTGCAGCATACCCATCTCTTCGCCAAGGTTGGGCTGGTAGCCAACCGCCGACGGCATACGCCCCAGCAGCGCCGATACCTCCGCCCCTGCCAGCGAGTAGCGGAAGATGTTGTCGATGAAAATCAGCACATCGCGCCCTTGGTCGCGGAAGTACTCAGCCATGGTCAAGCCGCTCAAGCCCACGCGCAGGCGCACGCCCGGCGGCTCGTTCATCTGCCCGAAGACCATCGCCAGCTTGTCCAGCACATTGGCTTCTTTCATCTCGTGATACAGGTCAGTGCCTTCACGGGTGCGCTCGCCCACGCCGGCAAAAACCGACAAGCCATCGTGCTGGGTAGCGATGGAATTGATTAGCTCCTGAATGGTGACGGTTTTTCCAACTCCCGCGCCACCAAAGATGCCGGTTTTGCCGCCTTTGGTCATCGGGGCGACCAGGTCGATGACTTTCATGCCCGTCTCGAAGACTTCGATGGTCGGCGACTGGTCTTCAAAAGAAGGGGCATCGGCATGGATGGGGCGGCGCTCGGCATCGTCTGGCACTGCCGCGCCCATATCCACCGGACGCCCCAGCACATTAAAGATGCGCCCCAGCGTCGGCTCGCCTACAGGCACGGCGATGGGCTGCCCGGTCGCATAAGCGCTTGCGCCACGCGCCAAGCCGTCAGTTGAATCCATGGCGACAGTGCGCACGGCGCTTTCGCCCAGATGCAGCTCGACTTCCAGCACCAGGTCGTCTTCGCCCTCGCGCGGGACTTCGACCGCGTCAAAGATATCGGGCAGGTTGCCAGCGGGGAATTCCACATCCACCACATTGCCCAGCACCTGCGTTACCGTGCCTTGCATTTGCGCCATCTCAGTTGCTCCTCATTACTTTAGCTGTGGAACCGCGTCCGTTGACGCCGTTCTGCATTTGTGGTCTGTTTTCGTTCGCATCCAGGATGCCTTGGGCAGAATTGTCGATCGCCTGCTGCAGCGCGTTGGCGCCACCGACGATATCCAGGATTTCGGCGGTGATTGCCGCCTGGCGCGCCTTGTTGTATTGCAGCGTGAGATCGGCGGTCAGCTGGGTGGCGTTGTCGGTGGCGTTGCGCATAGCCGCCATGCGCGCGGCGTGTTCGCTGGCTTGCGCTTCCAGCAGCGCCTGGTACATCTGCAGCTCGGTGAAGCGGGGGACGATCTCGTCGACCACCGATTCGGCATTGGGCTCATAGTCATAATTCTGCGCCCCACCGCTGACCGCCGCCACATCCTTGACATATTCCGCCGCGACCTGTTTGGCGATTGTGTGCGTGGTCAGCGGCAGCCAGCCCAGGACAGCCGGGCGCTGCGCCAGCATGTTGATGAAGTCGGTGTAGGCGATTAGCACCTCATCGACCTCGCCAGCCAGGAAGGCGTCCATGGCGATGCGGGCGATGGGTCTGATGTCGCTCAAGGTCGGCTCGGCGGGCATATCGGTGAAGGAAGCGACGATATTCGCGCCCAGCCTGGCGAGGGAATCGCGCCCCTTGCGACCGACGGCGACGTAATCGACCGGCTTGCCCAAGCGCGTCTCGAAGCCCTGCGCCACCCGCAAAATGTTGGTGTTGTACGCGCCAGCCAAGCCGCGGTCGGATGTGATGACCACGACCATCACCCGGTTGATTTCTTCGCGCTCGGTCAGCAGCGGGTGCAGCGGCAGATTCTTGCTGGCAGCCTGGATGTTGAGCAGGATCTCCCAGGCTTTTTCAGCATAGGCGCGGCTGGCGAAGACGCGCGCTTGCGCCCGGCGTACCCGCGATGCCGATACCGCCTCCAGCGCCCGCGTGATCTGGGCGATGTTGCGCACACTGCGGATGCGGTTCTTTACTTCTCGGAGCGTCGGCATCTAGGTTCTCCTCAAGCCGATTTTTCTGGGATGCGCCAAGGCCTAGGCTAAGTTACACATGGCATTCAAGGACTCCTCACGAGCCAGCTAGCCGTCCGCCTAGCCCCAAGCCTCGTTGAAGGTCTTGATGGCGGTCTCTAGCTGTTCCTGGATTTGCTCTTTGGCGCGGGCGTTGCGGTTGTCGCGAACGAATGCGCCCGCCTCGGCGAACTGGGTGCGCCAACTGCGCAGGAATTCTTCTTTCCATGCCAGCATCCGTTCCACCGGCACTTCGTCCGCCAAGCCGCTGGTGCCGGCATAGGTCAATGCCACCTGCTCGTCCAGCGATAGCGTCTGGTATTGCACCTGCTTGAATAGCTCGGTCAAACGCAAGCCACGATCCAGCTGCTGCTGGGTGGCGCGGTCGAGGTTGGAGCCAAATTGCGCGAATGCCGCCAGGTCGCGGAATTGCGCCATCTGCAGCTTCAAGCCGCCAGCCACATCTTTCATGGCGCGCGTCTGTGCGGCGGAACCGACGCGGCTGACACTGATGCCTGTGTTCAAGGCGGGGCGCAAGCCGGCGTTAAACAGCTCGGACTCAAGATAAATCTGCCCATCGGTAATGGAGATGACGTTGGTGGGGATGAAAGCCGATACATCGCCCAGCAAGGTTTCGATGACGGGCAGCGCCGTGAGGCTGCCACCGCCGCGTTCGTCGCTGAGCTGGGCAGCGCGCTCCAGCAGCCGGCTGTGCAGATAAAAGACATCGCCGGGGAAGGCTTCGCGACCGGGCGGGCGGCGCATCAACAGCGAGACCTGGCGATAAGCATTGGCGTGCTTGGATAGATCATCATAGATGACCAGGGCATCTTTGCCATTTTCCATGAACCACTCGCCGATGGCGCAGCCGGCATAAGGCGACAGGTATTGCAGCGCCGCCGCGTCCGATGCCGAGGCGACCACGAGGGTGGTGAATTCCATGGCGCCTTCACGCTCCAACGTCTCGCGGATGCGCGCGACTTCACCCCGCCGCTTGCCGATGGCCACATAGATGCAATACATGTCTTCGCCGCGCTGATTGACGATTGTGTCCAGCGCCACCGCGGTTTTGCCCGTCTGGCGATCGCCAATGATGAGCTCCCGTTGGCCGCGCCCGATTGGGATCATGGTATCGATAGCGAGGATGCCCGTCTGCACCGGTCGATCCACGCTGCGGCGCTCCATCACGCCCGGGGCGATGCGTTCGATATTGTAGTATTCATCAAATTGGATGGGGCCGCGTCCGTCGATCGGCTCGCCCAGGGCATTGACGACGCGCCCGACCATGCCCATGCCGACTGGCACCGAAGCAATGCGGTTGAGCGCGCTGACGCTGTCGCCTTCCTGGATGTCGTCATAAGCGCCCATGATGATGACGCCGACATTGTCTTTCTCCAGATTGAAGGCGATGCCCGCCACGCCATTTTGGAACTCGACCAGCTCGTTGTAACGCACATTTGCCAAGCCAGACACGCGCGCGATGCCATCGCCGACCTCTTCTACATAGCCGACTTCGACGGATTCGAGAGCGCCCAGCTCAATATCGCGGATTTGCTCGAGGATCGATTCATAGATATTGTCAGCCATTCGGCGGCTCCTTGCCTCAATTTCCTGTCCGTATTGACAAAACCGCTGTCATTGTAGCCTAGTGATTCGCGCTTGTCTATATTCACAAAGTCAATTTGGCTTACCCCTCGCGTTTGCCCAGCGCCTGCGAACGCCGATAGGCCGCCCACACGCCCTCGGATAGCACCGTGCGCAAGCCGCCTTTTTCCATTTGGTGCAGCGCCGCCGCGGTGGTGCCGCCCGGGCTGGTTACCTGGTTGCGCAGTTGGGCGGGATGCAAGCCCGATTGCCGCGCGTAGAGCACCGAGCCGAGCAAGGTCTGCGTAACCAGCGCTTCGGCATCGCGCCTTGCAAAACCCATGTGCACACCCACATCAATCAGCGCTTCCATGAACATGAAGACATAGGCAGGTCCTGAGCCGCTGAGCGCCGTCGCCATATCCAGGAAATCTTCGTTGGTCGCGTAAATCTGCTCGCCTAGCGCGCTCAGCAGCTTCTCGGCTTGCTTGCGCTGCGCAGCCTCGACCTCGGAGGCGGCTGTCCAGACCGTGATGCCCTGCCCGATTTGCCCGGGCGTATTGGGCATGGAGCGAACGATGTAGGGGTTGCCCAGTCGCTCGGCAATCGTTGCCAAAGGCACACCCGCCACGATGCTGACGATCAGCCGTGCCGCGCCGACTTTGCCGCTTAATTCCGGCAGCACTACATTCATGCCCTGTGGCTTGACCGCCAGCACGAGCGCATCGGCATTGGCAGCTGCTTCGAGGTTGTTGGTGGTCACGCCAATGCCATACTTGGCGCGCAAGCCTTCCAGATGCTCGGCGCGCGGGTCGGCGGCGATGATCTGCCGCGCTTCCAGCAAGCGCTGATGCAGCAAGCCAGCGATGATGGCTTCACCCATCACACCAGCGCCGATGAATGCAATCGTCTCGCCATTAAATGCCATGCTCGCGCCTCAATTCTGGCGATGGACTTCGTCAAAGTGGTGGCTCAGCAGGTAGTAGCTGCGCCACCGCCCGGTGGAGTCATCGCTGACAAAGTCGGTAATGATATAACCCGCGGCGAAGAGCTGCGTGAAGACCTCGCGGATGTGCCAGCGCCATTCGTCAGCCAGCCCGCGCTCAGCTGCCTCCAGCTGGATGAAGTCGCTGGGAATCTCCATCAGCGCGAACGTCGAGCCGGGCGCAGCGGTCATGGGGCGCGGTTGCAGCCAATCGCCAGCGGCAATCGCGCGGTTGACTATCGGCGCGCGCACCTCCAGATATTGTTGCAAAGTCAGTTGGCTGCCTGCGCCGCGCACACGGGCTTTGACCCGCTGCTGGGTCACCCACCACTCGATCACCAGTCGGTCGGAGCGCAATGGATCGCCCTTCGTCAGCCCGAAATAATTGGCGGAAAAAACCTGCGCCACCGCGCCCAGCTTGCGGATATTCAGATGCGCGTTGGCGGCGAGCAGCGGGTCGAATGTCCAGGTAATCAGGCGGATGGCTTGCTTCATGGCGATATCGCGCTGCGCCAGCTTCAATCGATAGCCGATACTGCGCCCACGATAGCCACTAAGCACAACCATGCGCTTGGACATGATGAGCAGGTTGGCCATGGCTGGTCGGGCATGGCGGTCGTCCATGTCGATATCGGTGCCGATGAAGCCCATCACAAAGCCGACCAGCTTTTCATCATCATAAGCGCCCAGGACATGCCCGCCATGCAGCGCCAGGGAATAGAGCATGTGGCGCGGCACGAGGTTGCCGGCATCCTGCCCCCAATAGGTCTTCTGTAGCTCGACCACTTCATCAAGTTGGGCAGCTTTGAGCAATCGTTGGATGCGGATGTCATTCATGGCGCGCCCTCAATTGATGCGCGGACGGCGGCGAAAACTATCGCGCAAGCTCAAACGCAGGTGCCGCCGCTGGGGCAGGTAGTCCAGCAAAGTCTCTTCAAATCGGCGCGGCAAGAATCCAAAATAATCAAAGACTCCGCTGATTGGCGCGGTGCGGTTGGCGGCCAGGATGTCCAGCCATTGGCTCGTCATCAGCGCGCGCGGCAGCAGCATGGTATAGACGCTACTGAGCCCGCGCAGCAGATAAGGCGGCAGCGGCACAACCACGCGGCGCATGCCCGTAACGCGCATCACCGTTCGCAGCAAATCAAGCAAGGTCATGTACTCCGCGCCACCGATCTCGACTGTCGCGTCAACCAGCCGCACGCGACTCAGGCTACGATATATGGCTTCGACCAAGTCGTCAATATAGATGGGGTGCAAGACGACTTCGCCGCGCCCGGGCATAAAGAAAAAGAGCGGATTGAGCCGCAGCATGCCCGCGATGTGATTCACGAAGACGTCCTCGGGGCCAAATACGATGCCGCTGCGGATGATGGTGTAGGCGAGACCGCTGTTGCGCAGCAGGTCTTCTACCTGCCCTTTGACGCGGTGCAAGGTGAAGGCCGATGATGGCGAAGCGCCCAACTGACTCACGGTGATGATGCGCCCGACGCGCGTCGCCCGCGCCGCCGCCGTCAGATTGGCCGCGCCTTCCCGCTCGAGCCGCTGTAGCTCGCGCTCGCCGCCCCACCACTGCGCATTGGCGAGATGTATGACCACATGGCAGCCGCTGGTCGCGCGGAAGCAGGCTTCGCTATCCAGCAAGCTGCCGACGACAATTTCCGGCGCGTGGGCGGAGGCTGTATCCCAGGGCAATTGACGCAGCTCACGCTCGCTCAGCAGGCAGCGCATAGGCAAAGACGCGAACATCAGCCGCCGAATGAGCTGCCGTCCGACCATGCCCGTCGCGCCAGTTACCAATATCATACAGTGACTCGCTTGGGAGGCTGCTGGCAACACCCCGCAGCCCTATCATTGCGCGGGGTGGCGAAGCGCGTATTATAGGCGATTGTTGCGCCACCAGCCATGCAACGCCAGCGCGTCGGGCGTGTTATTATAGATAGACAGCGATGAATGGCGCAGAGCCAGGAGAGGCGTGGCTTGGAGAAAAAGCGAATCGTAATCACCGGCATGGGCATCGTTTGCCCAACCGGCAACAGCCTGGAGGAAGCCTGGGCGAATACAGCCGCTGGCGTCAACGGCATAGATTACATCACCCGCTATGACCGCTCGCTGACGCAGAATCAACTGGCGGGCGAGGTCAAAGGATTCAACCCCGGCAAGCTCTTCGGTCGCAAGGAGGCGCGCCGGCTGGACCGCGTGGCGCAGTTGGCGCTGGAAGCCAGCCGCCAGGCTATGGAAGCCAGCCAACTTCCCGTAACCGACGACAATCGCTACGAGATCGGCTGCATCATCGGCTCGGGCGTGGGCGGCATCAACTCCTTCGTCGAGGCGCAGCAAGGCATTGATGCGCGCGGGCATCGCGGCATCAAGCCCATGGCCATCCCCAAGATACTCAGCGACTCCTGCTCGGGCGCGATTTCGCTGCGCTTTGGGCTGCGCGGACCCAACCATTGCATCGTCACCGCCTGCGCCTCGGGCAACAATGCCATCGGCGAAGCCATGCACGTCATCCGACGCGGCGATGCCAAAGCCATGATCGCCGGCGCGTCGGAAGCGGCTATCGTGCCGCTATGCGTGGCGGGCTTCAACAATATGACGGCGCTGAGCCGCAACAACGACCGCGAAAGCGCCTCGCGCCCCTTTGACCTGCAGCGCGATGGCTTTGTGCCCGGCGAAGGCGCTGGCGTACTCGTCCTGGAAGAGCTGGAATTCGCGCAGGAACGCGGCGCGAATATCTATGCCGAGCTGCTGGGTTATGGGCATACTTCGGACGCGCACCACATCACAGCGCCTATGGAAAGTGGCGAAGGCGCGGCAAAGGCGGTTGAGTTCGCCCTGCGCGATGCCGGGATTCGCGGCGAAGACATCGACTACATCAACGCCCATGGTACCAGCACACCCCTGAATGACACCGCGGAAACCAACGCCCTCAAGCGCGCTCTGGGCGAACAGGTCTATGAAATCCCCGTTAGCTCGACCAAGTCCATGACCGGGCACCTCTTGGGAGGCGGCTCGGCGATTGAAGCCGTATTTTCCGTCATGACAATCCGCGAGAATTTCATCCCGCCGACCATTCACCTGCACACCGCCGACCCCAGCTGCGACCTCAATTATGTGCCGAATGTGGGCATCCAGCATGAAGTGCGCCGCGCCATGTCCAACGCATTCGGCTTCGGCGGGCACAATGCCGTGCTGATTTTTGGCGAAGCCCCGAACAATGGCGCAGTCTAGTTCACTGGGCGCGGAAGCAGCGGCAGCCCGCTATGCCCATGTCATCGGCTGGGGCAAGGCGCTGCCTGAAAAGGTCATGACCAATGACGATATCGCTGCTTTCGTGGAAACCAACGATGACTGGATCTTCACGCGTACCGGCATCCGCCAGCGTTACATCGCGCATGAAGCCGAATCGACGGCCACCCTAGCCTACAACGCGGCGCGACAGGCGCTGGAAGTTGCGGACATCCTGCCGACCGACCTGGACTTGATCATCGTTGCGACGTCTACCGCCGAGAATATCTTCCCCAGCACAGCTAGCCAGGTGCAGGATTGGCTGAATGCCAGCGAGGCGGGCGCATTTGATTTGAGCGCGGCTTGTTCGGGCTTTGTTTATGCCATGCAACTAGCCGCCGATTCGATCCGCGCTGGCTCGATCAACGCGGCGCTGGTCATCGGCGCGGAAACCATGAGCCGCATCATCGACTGGACTGACCGCAGCACCTGCATCCTGTTTGGCGATGGCGCGGGGGCGGTCGTCCTGCGCGCCAGCGATGCGCCGGGCGGCGTGCTTTCCAGCGTGCTGCGTTCGGATGGCGCGGGCGCGGACCTGCTGGCTATCCCCAGCGTCGGCAGCATCGACGCCAAGGACTCGCCAGCCAGCGCCAATGGCAATCAGCTCTACAAAATCAGCATGGCGGGCGGAGAAGTCTTCAAGTTCGCCACGCGCGTCGTCAGCGAGAGCATTGAGCAGGCTTGTCGGCTGGCGGGAATCAATATCGAGGACATCGACCTGGTCGTCCCGCACCAAGCCAATCGGCGCATCTTGCAGGCGGCGGCGCGCAAGCTGGGCATCGATATCGCCAAGTTCATGAGCAATGTCGATCGGGTTGGCAATACCTCGGCCGCTTCCATCCCCATCGCTCTCTGCGAAGCCATTGAAGAGCGGCGCATCCACAACCGCGACTACATTGCGCTGGTCGGCTTTGGCGGCGGCTTGGCCTGGGCAAGCATGATCATCCGCTGGGGCGTACCCAAACCCAGCGAACAGCAGGGCTCGCTCATCAAACGGCAACAGCGGCATGTGCAATATCGCATCGCGCGGCTGCGGCGCTTGCGGCGGCGGGTGGCGCGGCGCTTGCAATCGAGCGGCTTCTAGCGGGCGGGCGTGTTGGTCGGCAGCGGCTCGCTGATGTAGATATGCACCAGGCAATGCGCTGCTAAAGTGTTGGTGATATCAAAGACCATCAGTCGGAATTGGTATTCGCCCGGTTCATAACCCGCCGGCACAAATTGGCTGAACTCGGCGCGCTCCCGCACTTCCAAAGCTTGGTCGCCAATCACCTGAAAAGCGCCCAAGGTGCTCGCGCCGCTGATTTCCAAGGTGGCATAGGAAAATTGATCGGCATAGACCGTGCCAACCACAGGGATGGGCTGGAAGACGCGCATGCCATTGCCGGGCACTTGCAGTTGTGCCTGCGGCGAATCGCAGCCGATGGGCGGGTCGGCGGGGATGAGCGTGCCGACGGGCGTGGCTGTGGGCAGAGGTGTGGCGCGGATTTGCGCGGCGAGGTCGGCGGAGCGCGGCAACGGGACGGGTTCGATGCCCAGGTTGGCGGCGGGCTGGCCCGGCGCTGGCGTCTCAAATGTATCGATATCGGCGGCGACTTCGGCAATCAGCGCGTCAATCTGCTGGTCGCGGAGCAGCTCCGGCACGATCACCGCTTGCACGCCGGCTACGATGATGACGATCTCCAGCAGCAGGATGGCGGCGGTGAGCGCATTTTGTCGGCGGTAGCCCGCCAGGTCTCGCTCCAGCTCAAAATAAGACGAGCGGAGTTCACGTCCATGCACAAGCACACGGCGCAGCGCAAGCAAGATTCCAGCCGCCAACAGGAAATAAATGCCGATGGCGACTTGATCAATCAGCGCAATGAAACCGATCATGTCGGGAAGTCGTTCAGCAAGTCCTTCAGTATGGCGGTCAATCGCGGCACGATAACCGCGCCCGCCTCCAACACTTCTTCGTGATTGGTTTCCAAGTCGCTATCAACCTGGTCGATAGCGCAATTGGTGATGCCAGAGATAGCCAGCACGCGCATCCCGCCATGCCGCGCAGCCAGCGCCTCATGTGTGGTCGACATGCCGACGGCGTCCGCGCCCCAAGCGCGCAACATGCGTATCTCGGCGGGCGTCTCGAAGGCTGGTCCCGATAATGAGCAATACACGCCGCTGTGCAAGGGGATGCCGAGCCGCGCAGCGACCAGGGTGGCGCGCTCCCGCAGGCGGCGGTCGTAGGCTTGGGCCAAGCCGACAAAGCGAATGCCCAAAGCCTCGTCATTGGGTCCCATTAGCGGGTTCGCCCCCACCATGCCCGGCAGGTTAATGTGGTCTTCCAGCAGCATCAAGTCGCCGACCTGGTAGGCTTTGTTGATGCCGCCCGCCGCGTTGGTCAAGATAACAGTGTGCATGCCCAGCGCCTTCATCACACGGATGGGGAAGGCTACCTGCGGCATGCTGTAGCCCTCGTAGAAGTGGGCGCGCCCCTGCATGACGGCGGCGACCTGCCCTTCCAGCCGGCCGATGACCAGATTGCCCCGGTGTCCGTGCACGGTGGAAGGGGGCCAGCCGGGAATCTCCGCATAGGGGATGACGGTTCGCGCAGATAGCTCCTCCGCTAGTTTGCCCAGCCCCGAGCCCAAGACCATGCCGATCTGTGGTTGCAGAGTCAGGCGGTCACGGATGGACTTGGCTGCGGCTTGGTAGTCATCGCTTGTGAACATCGTCCGCTCCGTCTGGCTCATCTCCCCCAGTACAAGCCATAATAGCATAGTTGGCTGCTTCTCGGTACAATTGCGGCAACGGCAAACTGGGCATGTCGCGGGCGAGAGCCGCCTTGCCATTGCCAATAATTCACCGTTAGCCTGCATGTATCGATAAAGGATGGGATTGACTTTTGGAAGACATCCGCCGGCAATTCCGCGCAGCCACCATCTTGATACTCATCATTATTCCGATTGGCGTCCTCGGCTATATGGCGATCGAGGGCAGGACCTGGTTCGAAGCCTTTTATATGACCGTCATTACGTTGACGACCATTGGCTTTGGCGATATCGTGCCGAAATCGCCGCTGGCTCAGCTATTTACCTTGGCGCTGGTATTTACCGGCTTGGGCGCGCTGGCTTTCTTTCTGTCGTCGTCATTCGCCCTGCTCTTCAGCGTAGAGGCCATGGCGCGCCGCCGACAAATGCGCAACAAACGCAAAATCGGCAGGCTGGACAGGCATTACATCATTTGCGGCAGCGGCGAAATGGTCGACAAAACAATCAGCTATGTCTTGAATGGCGCTCGCATCCGCCGCAAGCAATATCGCGACAGCCAATTCCAACCCATCGAAAGCCGGCTGCGCCGGATTCCTGGCGGCGCGAGTGGATTGATCGGCTTGGTGCGCAAGCTATTCGCGCTGTATCTGAAGCTCTTCCATGACCAAACCACCCTGCTCGATCTCCTGGTCGTGATTACCGAAGACCGCGACTATGCCGAGCACCTGCGCAGCGCCGGCATTCTGGTCATTTTTGGCGACCCATCGGATGACGCCATCCTGTTGTCGGCTGGCGTGGCTCGCGCTAGGGCTATCGTCGTCATGCAGGACCAAGACGCCGAGAACCTGCTCACCGTCCTGAGCGCGCGCAACTTGAGCTCCCGCCTTTACATCACCGCCGAAGTGGTGGATGAACTGATGAAGCTGAAGATGACCAAAGCGGGCGCCAATGTGGTGCTCGCGCCCTACGAAGCCGCCTCGCAATTTCTCAACAGCGCCACCCTGCGTCCGGCGGTCAACGACTTTTTCAACAGCATCCTCTTTGACCAGGAAACACAGCACCAGATCACACAGCTGGAAGTGGAATCCAGCTCACCCTGGATCGGCAAGCGCATCAGCGATTTGCAACTGGCAGAGAAATACGATGCCGGCGTCATTGGCATCCGCCTGGAAACAACCGACTTCCTGCACTCCCCGGCTGGTAGCCGCATCATCAATGAAGATGAAACCCTACTCTGTGTTGCGCCCGCGCCGATGATCCCGCTTTTGCAAGGCGAGTGCCTGCCGCAGGGCAGGAACGAAATGAGCTTTGCGACCTTCCAGCGCCTGGTGCAATCGCGCGCGGCGAAGCAGCTTGATCAGGTACTCAGCCTGGAGGAGAGCGAAAAAGCTGTCCAGGAAATGGAGAAACACTTTGTCATCTGCGGGGATGACCACATCATCGAGAGCGCGGTACACTTTTTGGACCCAGCCCGTCCTTTCGTCCTGCTGACCAATGACGCGGCGCTGGCAGAAGGCTGGCAGGCGCGCGGCTTCCGAGTCATTTTGGGCGATTCCACCCGCGACCGAGTCTTGCGCAAAGCCGGCGTCGAGCGGGCGCAAGCCATAATGATCTCCAAGAGCGACCGAGCCACCGCCGTCTTGACTGTGATTTCCGCGCGCAGCATCAGCAAGACCCTGCTGGTTTCGGTTACCGCCACAACCGATGACATGATCAATAAATTGTGGCGCGCCGGCGCCGACCGTGTCGTCAGCCCCTTCCATGTCGCCGCCCAATTTGTGCTGCTGGCGACGACCCGCCCCGCCATCACCGATTTCTTGCAGCATGTGCTCTATAACGAGCAGACACAGCTGGAAACGGCGGAGTTCTATATGGAAGACGATTCGCCTTGGATCGGCAAGACCCTCGGGCAGCTCAGCCTGGAAGACCGCTACCAAGCCGGCGTAATCGGCATACGCAAAGCCAGGCGCGCCGACTTTATTTATGCGCCGCCAATCGATTATACGGTGCAGCCATTCGAAGTGCTGATTGTGGTTACGCCCATGCGCCACTTCGATAAAATGCGCCTGGAAGCCAGCGGGCATATTGACCGCCGACCAGCCACTTTGCGCCTGCAATTCGACACATCGGCAAGCAGCGGCGGTACGCGGGATATGCTGCGAGAATTGCTCGAACAGCAAGACAGCTAGCGACTCCGCGACCAAAACGGACGGTCATCGACTGTGGCAGCCTCGATGCCAGGCAGCGCAAGCCCGGTCTGCGTATCGAGCAGGGCGATGCGAGCCTGGAACTGCTGGATAACCGCGCCCAGGCTGGCTGCGGGTGGCAGGGCGGTGATATCCGCCCAATGCCGCCGCCCGATAATTGCCAAAGCAGTTTCAGCCTGCCCAGCGCCGGCAACGATAAAATCGCCATCACCGCGGTAAAAGGCTGTCAATAGTTGATAGACTAACTTTGGCGTCAGGAAATTGCCTTGCGGCGACAAGACCAGCGCCGCAGCCACATGGGCGGGCAGCGCGCGAAAACCGGCTGCCAAGGCAGAGACCGCCCCGCCACGCCGATAGCGCCTGTCATGGATTGTCCTTAAGCCCAGCCGCTTCACTGCAGCGCAAACTTGGGCAGCGCCCGCGCCGGTAATCACCCGGATGTGGTTGATGCGCGCGCGCATTAGCTGTTCGCTTGTCCGCGCCACTTTTTCCGCGCCCCCCTCAGCGCGCCCGGACAAAACGATCGCGCCAAGCGCCCGCTGCAATTCCGCAACCGGCGCAAAGCCGCGCACCGAGCCCAGCGCCACGCCATGGATACGCGGATTTTGCAAACACAGCCGCGCGATCAGCCGGGCGCGCCCAAGCGCATAGCCACCCGCTGGCACCTGATTCACATAGACCACCACCCGCGCCGACTCTGGCAGGCCGCGCAAGCCCAAGGTTTCATCCCGCAAGACCTGCGCCAGCCAAGCCGACTTCACCGGCGTATTGCGCGCGAAACCATAACGATCGATCATCGCGGCCGGGTTGTAGATATGCGCGTCGTCCAGCGGAACGCCCAGCGCGCTCAAGGAAGCTACCGGTACCACCAGCGAAGTTTCCAGCGGGATTATCGGTTCATCAGCGCGCGGAGCTTTGAATGGCAAGCCCGCCGCATGGTCAGCTTCGACCAGCAGAATATCGGAATCCACGCTATCCAGCAGGTCGCGCGTCCATGACGGCGGCGGACCATAAACTCTTCCCGCGCGGATGTCCTCATGCAGCAGCACAAATTGATCATCGCTCAGCGCCTGCGAGATGGCGCGCGCATCGTCGCGGCTGGACATGACGCGCGGGAAGAGCAAGAGTTGGTCGGTGGAAAGCTGTGTGGTGGTAGTCGCTAGGACGCGCCAGCCCGCCTCCGCCAGTTCATAACCCAAGCCCACCAGCAGCGATGTCTTGCCGCCCGCGCCGATAAAGGCAACGACATCGCCCGGTACAATATCAAATGCTTTGCTCAACCGCATGCGCCACCATGCTCCCGTTGGCAGGCTTCCATCAGCAGAACTATCCTTGACAGTCGCAATGATAACAGGTTTTGAGCTGTGGGGCTGTTTAGACCACGCCGATGCCAGCCGCCCTTAAGGCTTTGACGACCTTCTGGGCGGTGAAAGGCTGCGAGTCGATCCAGACGCCGGTCGCGTCATATATGGCCGCGGCAATGGCGGGCGCTAGCGGCAAGAAGGGCATTTCCGCCATGCCACGCGCGCCCCAGGGTCCCAGCGGGTCGGGGATTTCCAGCACCACTGACTTGACGCGCGGCGGCACATCCAGCGAGGTCGGGATGATATAGGTAGACAAATACGGGTTCAGGATGCGCCCGTCCTGCGAGACCAGATATTCCATCAGCGCATAGCCTTGCGCCTGCACGATCGCGCCTTCGATTTGTCCCTCGAGCTGCTGGCGGTTGATGACCTTGCCGACATCGTTGGCGCAGACGACCTCCAACAACTGCACCTGGCCTGTCTCGATATCGACCTCAACCTCGACCGCTTCGGCGACATAGCCATACGCGAAGTTAGGCTCGGCGTAGCCCGTCTGCGGGTCGAACGGCGTCGTCGGTGGCGGATGGTACATGAACTCGGCTTTGGCGGGACGTTCTTCGTCTTGCCACTTTTGCAAAGCGAGTTCCGCCGCGCCGCGAATGGCATTGCCGGACATGAAAGACAGGCGCGATGCCGAAGCGCTGCCCGATGAGCCGGATGTAGCGGTATCGGAGGCAACTAAATGCACGGTCTCGAAGGGTAGCCCCACCGCGTCCGCCGCCATCTGCATCAAGGCTGTGTGCGCGCCCTGCCCTACATCCGCGCCGGCATGGTAGAGAATGACGCGCTCAACCTCGGCGCTGCCTTGCAATTCAATGCCCGCCCAGCAATGCTCCGGGAAGCCAAAGCTGAAGCCGACATTTTTGAAGCCGCCCGCCAAGCCGCGTCCGCGCGCTTTGCTGCTATCGGCGGGTTTATCAGGCGCTTGCAACTGCCAGCCCGCTTCCCCCTGCCGCCACCATGCTTCTTCTCCGCAGGCGGCAAATACCTGCGGCATGCTGACGCCAGGCGGGAAGGGCGTGCCCACCGAGCCGATGCTGCCCTCGCGGATGCTGTTCCTCAGGCGGATCTCCAGCGGATCCATAGCCAGCGCCGCCGCCAGCCGATTCATCTGCCCTTCCGCCGCAAACAGCGCCTGGGGAGCGCCAAAGCCTCGGAATGCGCCTGACGGGATGTTGTTGGTGTAGACGGCATAGGTATCGATGTGAATGTTGTCAACTTCGTAAGCGCCGCTGACAGTTAGGTGCGCGTTGCCCAGCACTTTGTTGGAGGTGTAATTGTACGCGCCGGCATCGCCGATGACCTCGCATTCCATGGCGGTGAGCTTGCCAGCGCGGGTCGCGCCCCACTTCGCGCGCACTTTGATAGGATGCCGCTTGTGATGGTAGAGGATGGATTCTTCGCGGTTCCATTGGATTTTGACCGGGCGGCGCAGCTTCCAGGCAGCCAGCGCCAGCACAATTTGCACGGACATATCTTCGCGTCCGCCGAATGCCCCGCCGATGGCTGGATAGATGACGCGCACTTGCTCGGGCGGCAGGCCCAGCGCGTGATAGATCTGCTCTTGGTCTTCGTGAGTCCATTGCCCAGCCACGACGACGGTCACGCGCTCGGCTTCATCGATATAGCCCAAGCCGGCTTCGGGCTGCAAGTAGGCATGTTCCTGCCAGGTTGTTTCGTATGTGCCCTCGACGACGACATCCGCCGCCAGCCAGCCAGCCGCCATATCGCCCCTACGGATGCGGTAACGCGCGACCAGGTTATCCGCGCAGCCCGGGTGCAACTGTGGCGCGTCCGTCTGCATGGCTGCTTCGGCGTCAAAGACAGCCGGCAGGTCTTCGTACTGAACTTGGATTAGATCGATAGCTTGCCGAGCGATAGCGTCGGTCTCGGCGACTGCCACCGCCACCATATCCATATAACAGCGCACGACATCCGCGCCAGCTTTGTCGCTACCGGGTCCACAGAGCACGGGCTGGTCTTTGATGACCAAGCCATATTCATTGACCGGCACATCACGGCTGGTGAAGACGCGCAGGACGCCGGGCAGCGCTTCGGCAGCGGAAACATCAACAGCGACCACACGGGCATGGGCGCGCTCACTGAACTTGATGCGCATCCACAGCTGTCCCTCAATGTCAATATCGCCGGGATACGGCGTTTCGCCCATTACCTTGCCGAGCGCGTCAATGCGCTTGATCGATGCGCCGATGACCGAGCTTGTTTCCGCTGGCACGAGTCCCCCTTTTCGTGGCTGTTTAGTTTGTCGGATACCTTGCAAGTTGGCTTTGCTTCAACTGCGCGAATTCATTGGCGAAGATGCGCCGCAGGATGGCGATGGCAGCGGCGTAGGTCGGCTCGACGCCGCCATAGCTCAAGCTGCCCGCGCCGAGATTCTGCCCCGTTTTCATGGGTTTATCCGAAGCGTAATGCAAAAAGCCAATATCAAATTCCACCGAGTGCAAATTGACGATCTCGTTCATAGGGTGGCGCTGCGGGCGGAAGGCTTCATAAATCGCCGAGAGATACGGACCGCTTTCCATTTCAATATCCGTATAACCCTCGCGGTAAAAGACATCCATATAATTGGGATTCTGCAAGAATGTCCCGCGCACGGTGACCGCCTTTTGGTTGTCCAGCACATTGCCATGGTGCATGTGGGCGCGGACATGGCGGGCGGTGAAACAGTTGCGAAACAGGTAGGTATTCTGCGAATGCTCATCGTGGATGACATTGGGGATCATCATATCGCCGATGCGCCCATTCAATGTCGCCGCTTTGCCCATCACATAGACGCCGGCCAGCCTGCCCACGCCCTGCGATATGCGGCTGAACAATTCGTAAGCCGACATGCCCAGCGGGTAATCGATATTGAAGATGAGCGCGTCGCTTTCCCGCAGCCGCTGCAACTGCGCCGCATCGCCCAGGCGCGCATCAAACCACTGCGGCTCCAGCTTGCCCAGCTCGATGACTTGCGTTTCCATCTCGAAGCCATGCCGAGAAGGCATCCGCAGCATACCCAGGCGATGCTCCTCACGCGCGAAGAGATGCCGCGTCCCGCTGCCGGTGTCGGAAAGGTATTGCCGCAGCACAAAATACAGGAAGTTGTCGGTGCTCTTGTGATAGCTCTCTTTGGTATCTTCGTATTCGGTCAGCAGTGATTTTTCTTCAAACCGTTCAATATACTGCACCAGGCTTTCTTCATAGCGCCGCGCAAAGCCCGCCAGCAGGTTGATGAGCGAGTGGGTGTTGCTGGAGACGAAATAGACGGGGCGCTCGCTCGGGTCAATGCCAGCTTGCCCTAGTTCCACGCAGAGTTCATTCCACCACGAGGCGGTGGCGCGCCGATAATCCGCCAGCGAGCCAGCAATCAAGCGCAGGGTCATGCTCTTGCGTTGGCGACTGATGCGCAGCAGGTTGGCGGCGAAGTCACTTTCCCAGAGCAGGTGCAGCCGGCGCAAATCGCTGACCGCCATCGACAAGCCATCCGCCAGCGCCGCGAAGTCTTCGTCGGGCAAGTCGCCGCCATCGACATGCCGCGCCAGCAAATCGCACAAAGCCTGGTTTTGCAGGCGCAGATGCAGCTTGTTCCACTCGATTTGATAGGCGGTGAGCATGGGTGTCAGGTCGTCGATATCCGAGCTGCTGACGATATACACAGCCAGGGCGCTGACCCCGTCAAAATGACTGCGGCGGCGTCTGCCCGTGGAATAGACGCGCTGCCAACTGGCGATACCATGGTAGCCAGCCGCCACAAAACCGCGCTCCAACTGCCCGACCAGCACCTCCGTCACATCAATGATGCAAGGCGGCAGACGCAGCGCGCTGTACATCAATGCCGAGGCATCGATCTCCAGCGAGCCAGCGCCTTCGTGCAGCGAGGAGTTCATCGCCACATGGCTCTCGACCAAGGTATCAATTTCGATGGCATCACTGGAGCGCAGCAACGAATAATAGGTGCGCATGTAGAGTTCAATGTCATCGTTGCCGGATTTTGGCACTGTGCGGTCCATGAGCTTAGCCTTGTTCTGCGCCCAATTTGCGCGCGCTGGCTTGGCGGAACGCATCCAGAATTTTATAATAGCCCGTGCAGCGACACAGGTTGCCGCTGATGCTGATGTTGATTTGCTCGGTATCGGGCTGGGGGATCTCGTCCAGCAGCTTCGCTCCCGCCATCAGGAAGCCGGGCGTACAATAGCCGCATTGCACAGCCGCGGCGTCGATGAACGCCTGCTGGATGGGGTGCAGGGCGTCTTCCGTTGCCAAGCCCTCGATGGTGATGACCTCTGCCCCATGCGCGCGCGGGGCATGCACCATGCAAGCCATCACCGCCACATCATCCAGGAAGACCGTGCAAGCGCCACATTCGCCTTCCGCGCAGCCTTCTTTGGTGCCCGGCAGCTTGACATCTTCGCGCAGCCAATGCAAAAGCGATTTCTGTTGCCCGCTGCTGATGCGCACAGTATTTCCATTGACGCGGCTCTCGATGGGGCTATCCGGCTGGTGCACGGTTGCTTTGGGCAGCCCCGCCGCGACTCGCCCACCCTGCCTGCCCCAGAGCATGGGTGGCTGCGCGGGCAAACCATGAGCATAGCCATCCGCCGCCAGTCGCCGCAAGGCTTTCGCCACCAGCGCTTTGACCATTTCACTGCGGTATTCGGCGCTGCCCCGCACATCGTCGATAGGCGCGGGATAGCCTCCC
This sequence comes from Chloroflexota bacterium, assembly GCA_009840575.1. GTDB lineage: Bacteria > Chloroflexota > Anaerolineae > Aggregatilineales > Phototrophicaceae > UBA6055. Next base: position 20,736 of record VXNO01000134.1, read on the forward strand.
GCAAGGCGCGCCACCGCGGAAATCACCGCCGGGCTCAGCTCCTTGCCACGCAAGTATTCTTCAGCTTGAGGCACAGTCACGATAGTCGGCGCGACGCTGCCCAAGGCGATGCGCGCATCCAACATAACGCCGTCGGCTTGGCGCTTTAGCCAGATCGCCACATCAACCACCGAGATGGCCTGCGCCCGCCGCAGTCCCAGCTTGAGGAATATGCCCCGCTCACCCTCACCAAGCGCGGGAATATGAATCGCCCGCAGCAGCTCGTCGGGTTGCAGGACGGTCTGCCGGAAGCCGCTGTAGAAGTCTTGCAAAGGCAACCGGCGCTTGCCCTGCGCGGATTGCAAAGTAAGCTCTGCGCCCAGGGCAATCAGCGGGGTGATGGTGTCATTGGCGGGGGAAGCCGTGATGAGATTGCCGGCAATGGTGGCGCGATTGCGGATTTGCGGCGCGCCGACTTCCCAAGAGGCTTGCGCCAGGGGCGTCGCGCGCTCGCGGATGAGCTGGCTGCCCAGGACATGATTGTGCGTGATCAGCGGTCCCAACGTGATAATCCCGTTTTCGAGCGTGATGGCGTCCAGCCCGGGCACGCGCGTGATATCGATGAGGGTGTTCAAATGCGGATGCTGGTCCCGTTCCATTTCGATAATCAGGTCAGTACCGCCAGCGACGATGCGCGCCGCTCGCCCCTGCTCCGCCAGCAATGCCAGGGCTTCGTCAAGGCTGCTCACACTATGATAGGCTTGCCACATAAACTTGCCGCCTCCTGCCGGCGCTGTGCCTAGAGCGGGTTTAATTCGAGCACGGTGAATGGGTTGATATTGATGACGCAGGTGGACAGGTATTGGGTGCGGACAACCTTGCGCCGGTCCCAAGTATGTACATGTCCATGCAGCATATAGCGCGGACGAAACCAACGCATGAAGGTTAGGAAGCTATGAAAGCCGCGATGCGCGACATCCTTGCCATCGTGAATATCGCGCGCGGGCGAATGCGTTACGAAGAGGTCGATGCCGCGCCGCCGCAGCCACCGATGCGCCAGGATTTTTGGCGCCAAACCCAAGACCATCCTGCGCATCTGCGCCTGGCTGTATTGGATTTCGCCTTTGTTATAACGGACGCAGCCTTCCAAGCCGGTCATGGTCAAGCCGCGATACTGCAAGACCTGGCGGTGCAGGTCAATGCCGCCGGGCGGTTCTTCGTGGTAGCGCTCGTCGTGGTTGCCACGCACATAGTAGAGTGGGACTTGCAAGATGCTGGTGATGAATTCCAGGTAGTTGGGTGGCATATCTCCGCAACTGATGACCAGGTCAATATCGTGATACTGGCGGCGCAAGTTGACCGCGCTGTGCAACTGCGGCATCTCAGTATCGCTGACGCAGAGGATTTTCACGCCGCCCGCCCCGCGCTCTTAGTCAGAAAAACCCTCAGCAAAGGTATCGATCATCAAACGGACATCGTCGCCCAGGGGATAGAGGATGGGGCAGGTCGCGCCGGCGCGCATATACTCGCGCACTTTGGCTTTGCACTCGGCTGGGCTGCCACTAGCGGTGATCATCTGCACGACATCATCGGGCACGAGTTTCATCGCTTCCAATATCTGCGCTTCTGTGGCGGGCCAGGTCAGAACTTGGCCGATTTCGTCCAGCAAATCCTGGCTGACGCCGCTGGCTTTCATGATGTGCGGCTGCTGTCCTAGATACTGCGTAACCAGCTTGCGCGCCGCATCCAGCGCTTTGCCGCGGTCATGATCCACCGAGCAGACAACCAATTGCGGGCGGTCAATATCGTAGACTGACTTGCCCGCGCGTTTGGCACCAATCTCCAGCTGCGCCATGGCTGATTCGTTGTATTTGGGCGAAACCAGGTAATTCAGCACCACGCCATCGGCGATTTCGCCGGTCAGCGCCATCATTTTGGGACCAGTCGCCCCGATATAAATGGGCACATTGCGCGGCTCCTTGCGCCCGTGCACGACATCCAGCTCGACATCGGTGAGCTGCACGAACTCGCCCGCGAAGGTTACTCGCTCGCGGTTAAGCAGGCGGCGCACAGTCGTAACGACCTCGCGCATAGCCAGCAGGTTTTTGCGGCGGGTGATGCCGACTTTTGCCGCCAGCGGATCCCACCAAGCGCCGATGCCGCAATAGATACGGTCTGCCGCCAGGTCGTCCAGGGTCAGGAAGGTCGCCGCGATGACAGCCGCGTTGCGCGTCCAGTTGTTGATGACGCCCGAGCCGATTTTGATGCGCGTGGTAGTGGCTGCAAAAGCTGCCATGGGCACAATGGCATCGCGCACCAAGCGGCTTTCGGCTTGCCAGACCGCTTCAAAACCGCGCTCTTCAGCATATTGCACATAGGTAATCGCGTCACTCAGCGGGTGCGCGTCTTGCAGGTACAAGGCTACTCGGTCAGCCATAAGCTTTCTCCAAAATTGTTCTTATGCCAATCACGCCATTATTATTGCGCAGCATCGGCGCAATTGGCAAATGCCAGGCTCAGCGAATGTCCTGGATGGGATTCAGCGCGGGCAGGTAGTCGTATCCACCCCGCGCGATGATGCGCTGGTAGCTGTGCAAGTCGGCTGGCACATCAATATCCAATTTTGTGCGCGGCGAATCGTAGCGCCGCACTGCGATGCCCCTTTGCTCGGCGGCTTCGATATGTCGCGCATAGCTGCCAGCGCCATAAGTATACATAATCGCGCCCGGCGGTCGCGCCAGCAGCGCATTTGTGCCGTCCTCTTCGCTGTCAGTGGCGATTACGATGGAGCTCTCTGTAGATAAGTCGACCATCTGGTCAATATCCTCGCCATTGATAAAGGGCAAATCGGCAGGCAGCACCAGGACGGCATCGGCGCGCCAGGCTTGCAGCACCATAGTCGCCCGCAGCAGCGCTGGATTTAGGCTGGAGTCGGCGCTTTCTTGCAACGTCTTCGCGCCCAGCTCCCGCGCGATGGACAGCGCCTTGGTATCCCGCGAGATGACCAGCGCGCCCGTGATCGTCTCGGCAGTCATCACCACCGAAAGCACATGCCGAAACATTGCCTGCGCCAGCAGGTAGCGCTCTTCGGGCAGCAGGACATGCGCCAGGCGGCTCTTGGCGAGTATCAATGGCTTGACCGGGATAATCGCCCACAGACTCATGCTCGCCAGCCCCGCGCCCAATCCAGTGCGTCGCGGGCCAAAGCCACTTTTCGCTCCAGGCTCGTCATCAGTGTATCCCGCCGCGTTGCGCGCAGCCAGTCAAGTTGAAAAACGGGATTGCGCAGGTCGTCCACAAAGCCATCAATGACCCCCGCATAGCTACGCGCGACCGCCCGCGCCGATACCTCCAAGCCCATTTCGCGCATGATCTTGGCGGTCGGACCTTTGACCGCATCGCCGCCGACCAGCGGACTTATGGCCACTTTGGGAACGGACAAGGATTCCAACAGATCCAGCAAGCCCGGCACTGCCAGGATAGGCGCAATCGACAGCCAAGGGTTGGACGGCGCGATAAGAATCATGTCGGCGCTGGTCAATGCCTCGCGCACTACTTCGGACAGGCGCGCTTCTTTGTCAACATTATAGCGGATTTGCTGGATTGCCGGCTGCCAGCGCTGCTTGACGAAGTAGTCCTGGAAACTTAACTCGCCATGTTCGCGCGTGAGTATGGTCGTGGGTATTTCGGCATCGCACATGGGCAGGATTGCCGCTTCTATGCCCAGCCGCCGAGCGATGCTGCTGGTGAAGTCCGTCAGGCTGACCTGCTCACGCATGGCTTGCGTGCGCAGCAGGTGCATCGCCAGGTCCTGGTCGCCCAATTTGAACCAGGCTTTGAAGGCATAACGCCGCTTGAGGCTATCCAGGACATGGGCGCTGTCATCGGCAATGCCCCAGCCCTGCCGTGGATCGACCGCGCCAGACAAGGTATAGATGAGCGTATCGATATCGGGGCAGATTTTTAGCCCCAGGTGCCAAAAGTCGTCGCCCGTGTTGACGATGAAGGCCAACTGCGGGGGCGGCTGCAAGTTCGCCAAGCCCAGCGCCAGCTTCGCGCCGCCGACGCCGCCCGTCAGCACGGTGATTTTTTCGCTCATCGCCATACCGTTCTCGTTTCCCAGCCTTGGCGTCCCCGCTGGCGTTGCTGCGCTGGGTAGCCGAGCGTGATCAAGCCCTGCGGCTGCCAATCCGGCGGCAGGTCGAGCGTGCGCGCCACCAGTTCACCACAAAATAGCGGCGCACACATCCAGCAAGCGCCCAAGCCCAGGCTGTCGGCCATCAGCAAGATATTCTGCCCAGCCATGGCCACGCTTTGCTGCGCCATGCTGACTTCATGCTGGTTTCTTTGCGCATCGCTGTATACATCCATATCTATCATGCTCAGGCACAGCAGGATCAATAGCGGCGCGGCAGTAAGCCTTTCATAGGAGCGGCGCGCATCAGCTTCGATCAGTTCAGGCGGCAAGCCATCAGCGCCCAAATCCTGCCGCAGTTTCGCGCCCATCGCCGTTGCCAGTTGGCGCTTGCTCGCGGCGTCTTGCAGGATGACAAAGCGCCACGGCTGGCGATTATGCGCTGATGGCGCCCATATCGCCGCTTCCAATAGCTGGGCGATTTGCTCCTGCGGAACGGGCTGAGCCTGATAGCGCCGCAGCGAGCGCCGACCACGCATCTTGCGCAGCAAGTCCGCGGCGGTCATGGCTTAGCGGTACAGGTCATGCTCGGGGGCGCGGATGAGGTCGGCTGCACAGCCCGGCTCCCCGCCCACATCCAGCCCGCGCAGCAGGACAGCCGGCAAGCCTTCATCCGCCTCGCCACAGAGCAGGTGCGCCGCCGAAGCCACCAGATCAGCATAAGCGACTTGGGTTATCTCCAGGATGCGCCCATACAGATCACGGCTGCCGCGCAGATCTTTACTGGCGGGCAAGCCAGCTACACCGATAGCCACGCCGATATTGCCCACGCGGAAAGGTCGCCCGTGCGTATCGCTGATGATGACGCCGACCTGAAGGCCCAGCCGCGCCTGAATTTCTTCGCGGATGGCACTCGCCGCCTGGTCAGGGTTGATGGGCAGCAGCAAGGCGCGTTCATCGCCGCCTTCGATATTGCTCTGGTCGATGCCGGCGTTGGCGGATACAAAACCCAGCCGATGCTTGGTGACCAGCACGCCGCGCCGCTTGCGCGAAACATGCTCGGATTCGCTGAGGATTAGCTCGACCAAGCGCGGGTCTTTGTCCGTTTCCACAGCCAGATCAGCTGCCGCCGACGACGGGCGGACTGTGTCCAGGCAGACCAATCTGCCCGCCGCCTTGGATACGATCTTTGAAGACACCACCAGGACATCGCCGCCCTGCAGCGCGATGCCAGCCGCGCGCGCTTTTTCTAGCATGATGTCAACGATATCGTCGCCAGCCTGGATCAGCGGGATGCCGGGGATGGCATAGGCGGAAAGCTGTGGAGCAGCCGGCATATTAGCTATCCAAACCCGTGATGCGGATGCCAGCGCCCTGGACGCGATAAGCGCGGTTGATGTGCAACAGCAAGGGCGTCAGCGACTCGGCGGCGATGGCATTCTGCAGCGCGCCGGCATCAATGCCGCGCATGCCAGCCGCAGCTGCCAGCTCAATCACTCGCGCCTTGGCATCAGCATCATCGGCGCAGACCAGCACATCGCAATCGACGGCTTTGTCTAGCTGGCGCAATTTAACCGCGCTGACATTCTGGAAAGCCGCCACTACAGTGACACTATCGCCCAGCAGCGCCTGCGCTTCCAATGCCGCCGCCGCCCCAGCCGGCAGGTTCACTTTTCTGACCTGCGGGGGTTGCAGCGGCACAGTCAGGTCAACCAGGATTTTGCCCGCGCAAGCCTCGCGCACGGTTTGCAAAGTCGCTTTGTGCGCGCTGTAGGGCACGCTCAAGACTACGATATCCGCCGCCGTCGCCGCCTCGACATTGCCCAGCCCGCGGAGCTGCCCGCCCGGGACTTCGGCGCGCATTTCAGCCGCCCGTGATTGCGCCCGTTCCGCCGAGCGCGAGCCGATGATGATGCGGTAGCCATGCCGCGCCCAGCGCAGCGCCAAGCCCGCGCCTTCTTTGCCGGTGCCACCGAGTATCGCCAGTGTTTTCATCGTTTCATTATCCCGTTTCGTTTTTTACCCCGTTCATCAATCAAGGCTGGCAATCGCGTATTTTGTGTAGCGCTCCCAAACGCCAGGCGCTAACTCCCGCGCGGCGGCGGCAATGGCTTTTTCATCCAAAGTCAGCAGCTGCCGGTCGCGCATCAAGACCTTGCCCGCGCAGATAGTGGTGGTGACCATGGACGACTCGAAGCCGAAGAGGATATGCCAGGGCAAGTTGCCGGCGGTCAGCGGCGTGAAAGGCTCATAATCAACGCAAATCAAATCGGCGGCTGCGCCCGGGCGGAGCTCGCCAATCGGCATTTCGGGGAAGAAGCGCCCCAGTAACGCGGCATTGTTGCCCCAAGCCATACGCGCAATCTGGTCGCCGGGCGCGCGGCGCGGGTCGCGGTTGACAACCTTGTGCAGCAGGTAAGCCGCTTTCCACTCCGCCCACATATTGTTGCTGAAGCCATCGTTACCCAGGCAGAGCGGCAGCCCCGCGCCCAGCAAGCCGTCAATATCGGCCACGCCCACGCCGTTGTTCATATTCGAGCGTGGCTGATGGCTGACCCAAACGCCGCGCTGCGCCAGCAAATCCCGTTCGGCGGCGTCAATATGCACGCAGTGGGCGGCGATGGTATTCTCGCGCCAGATGCCGAAGCGATCCAGCCGCTGCACCACCCGCATATCGCTGCGGCGCAGGCTATCGACCTGGTCTGCTTCGTGCTCGGCGACATGGATGTGAAAACCGGCTTGGTCGGGCGCGGCATCCGCACAAGCGCGCAAGCTGGCATCCGACAAGCTCAAGCTGGCGTGCAAACCGAAAGTACCCCGCAAGCGACTGTGCCCGGCGGCAGCGCGCATAAAACGCAAATTTTCGGCGATGCCCGCCTGCATTTTCTCGAGACCATCGCGGTCGCTGACTTCATAACAGAGCAGCGCGCGCAAGCCGGCTTGGTCGACTGCCGCGCCAATGATATCCAGACTGCCGTCGATGCAGTTCGGGCTGGCGTGGTGGTCGATTAAACTGGTCGTGCCATGTTTGATGGCGTCCACCAGGCAGACCAAAGCGCTGGCGCGAACGGTATCGGCATCCAGCGCTTTATCCAGGGGCCACCACAAGCGCTGTAAAATCTGGGGAAAATCGCGCGGCGACTCGCCCGGGATGGCCATGCCGCGGGCATACGCGCCGTAAAAATGCGTATGCGCGCAGATACCGCCGGGCATCACAATCTGCCCGCGCGCATCGATGACCTCGACACCCGGATAGCTCGTCAGCAGCTCGTCGGTCTTGCCGATTGCGGCGATTGTCTCGCCATCGATATACAGCGCATGGTCGGCCAAGATGTCGGGCTGCGCGCCCAATGTGATGAGCCTGGCATTGGTAATCAGCATGGTTTTGCCCTTTTGTCAGCCGCGCAGCGCATAATAGACGCGGTCGACATAAAAGTCGGCGGCGCTGTAGAGGTCGTTGATGGTCTCGGCGCTGATGAAACGATCCCAGGTTGTGCGGATGAAGCTGATGGAACGAGCCGGGTAATTCTCGATCGGCGGGTCTTTTTCTACAAGATTGCGGAATTGCACTTTGTAATACAGGTCATCGGCGCGGGCGGATTCGCCGGGCAGCAGGTCACGCCGCCGCGCCAGCTCCAGCCCGGTGACACGCGCGAAGTAAGCGATGCAGCCGCCGCGCTCGCCAAAGACCTGGCGACTGAGGAAGAAGGCGACATATTCAGCATTTAAGCCGCGCCGCAGCTTGGACTGGGGGATGCGATACCAGCGCCTGTTTTTGGCGATGGTCAGGTCGCGTTTGCGATTTATGACGCCCACCAAGACCCGATCATCCGCGTACATCGCCGCCCCGCCCCTAGCGTTCGCCACGCTGCGTCAACAGTCGGCGGTCGATATCAGCCACAGCGGCTTGATGCGCTTGCCACCAGTCAGGGTCTCTTTGCGCGTCCAGCTCGGCGACTGTCTTGCCCTGCTGCTCGACCCAGGTGTAATACTTCAAGTTGTGCCACCGTTCGCGTGCCTGCCGCGTGCCTTCGAGGATCCAATCCGTCCCCGCCCGCCGGAAGACGCCTTCGGCAATCGCCAGAGCAGCCGCTTCGTCCAGCGCGCCCTGCCCCGCGCGCAAAGCCCCCATCACCGAGTCATACCGTTCCATGCCATCGGTGGCGATTGTGGCTACGACATCATCGCTGCCCAGCCCGTAGTACTTGGCGGTTTTGATCGCGCCGATGATATTGCAGATGCCGCTGATGCCCAGCAACTGCGCCAACTGCTCCACCAAGCCAGCGTCAATGCCCAGGCGCTCGACCAGCACGCGGCGACCGACGTCTTCGGCGAACAAGCGCAAGCCATCCAGCGCGTCGCGGTCATCGATAGCCATCAGCGCATCCATATTCAGCACATTGTGAATCCAGGTAACATGCTTGTCGCCGATGCCCTGGATCTCGTGCGCGCCATAGCCGTTGTTGAAGAGAGTCGGGCATTGAATTGGCTCCAAGCCGACGATGCGGTGCTCGGGCCAGACCTGCTTGAGCCGGTCGCCCGCCGCAATCGTGCCCGCGCTGCCCATCGCTGAGACAAATGCCGATATCTTGCCCGCGCCGATGCCCGCCTTTTGCAGGTCGTCAGCCAGCTCGACCAGGGTATTGCCAGTTACATGGTAATGAAAACGATAATTGCCCATCACCTCGAACTGGTTGAGGATGCGTATCTTGGGGTCGCTGCCGCGCAGTCGCTTTACCTCGTCGTAGATTTCTTTGACATTGCTCTCGCTGCCGGCTGTGCGGATGATGCGCGCGCCATAGCGTTCGATGCGCTCAAATCGCTCCTGGCTCATTTCTTCGGGCAGCACGACGATACTGTCGTATTCCATGCGGCAGCCGATGAATGCGCCGCCGATGCCATAATTGCCGGTTGAGGGCCAGACCAAGGTGTGCAGGTCGGGGTCGACCTCGCCCAGAAGCTGTTTCTCCAGCAGCACCGAATAAGCCGCGCCGACTTTGTGGCTGCCCGAGGGGAAGCGCCCGCCGTACAAGAGCACGATCGGAGCCGCGACGCCGGTCAGCTCGCTCGGCAGCGCCAGGTGGTAGACCTCGTTTTGCGCGTCCCGCCAGGTGATATTGTAGAGGTTGAGCGGGTTGAGCGGGTCAGTATCCAGCGCATGCAGGGCGTCGGCGCGCACTTGCGGGTCGATGGTCTGCGGATGCAGCATTTCTTCGAAAGTGGGGCCCGTTATCATCAATCGCTCCTAAGTTGTTCGCCTTCAGTTTGCCTCCAATTTTGCGCTTTGGCAAGCGTGATCGCGGCTTCCGCGCCAGCCGCAGCGGGCATACGTTGATTCGGCGCTCGCGCCTCCCCCAAGCCGGCTGTGGAAGCCACGATATACAGGGGGCGGTCGCGCGCTTCGTCATAACTGCGGGCGACATATTGCCCGATGACGAAGAGGAAAAAAAGTTGAAAGGAGCTGAGCAGCAGCAGCAGCATAATGGTGGTGGCTTGCCCGCCGAAGAATTCTTCGCCCTGCGTCAGCCGCAGGACGGTGATCGTCAAGCCAGTCAGCAGCGAAGCCACCCCCAGGAAAAAGCTCATATAGATCATGATTTGCAGCGGAAAAAAGGAAAAGCTGGTTACGGCGTCCATCGCGAAAGCGATCATCTTGCGCAGTGGATATTTTGTCTCGCCCCAGGCGCGCTCTTCGCGGACATATTCGATGCCCGTCTGGCGGAAGCCCACCCAACTGGTCATGCCACGCACAAAGCGCCGCTGTTCGCGCATTTGCCGCAGCACCGCCGCTATCCGCGCGTCCATCAAGCGGAAGTCGCCGGTATCGACCGGGATGTTGATATCAGTGATGCGGTGAATCATGCGGTAAAAGAGCTTGGCGCTCAGCCGCTTGAGGACGCTCTCGCCCTTGCGGACGGCGCGCACAGCATAGACCACCTCGTAGCCTTCGCGCCATTTCTCGATCAAGCGCGGGATGACGGCTGGGGGGTCTTGCAAATCGGCATCAATCAGCACCACCGCCTGCCCGCTGGCATAATCGACGCCGGCTGTCACGGCGATCTGATGCCCAAAATTGCGCGCGAAGCTGATGATGCGCAGCCGCTTGTCAGCCGCCGCCAGCTCCAGCATCAATTCGCGTGAGCCATCGCTGCTGCCATCATCCACCAGCAGCAGCTCCCAAGGTTCGCCCAAGCCATCCATAACAGCCCGCACCTGCTCGGTGAAAGGGCGCAGGTTGCCGACTTCGTTATAGACCGGCGCGACAATGGAATAGGTCGGACGCTCGCTCATAGCATATCACTACCTTCGAGCCGGGCGCGCAGCACAGCCAAATCAGCGGGTATCGGCGCAGGCGGAGCGACGCTCGCGCGGGCGCTGGCGATATCTTTCAGCCCGTTGCCGGTGCTGACGAGGCAGATTTCTGCGTCGCGGTCGAGTAGCCCCTCGTTCAGCGCGCATTCGACCCCGGCTAGCGCCGCCGCGGCTGCTGGCTCGGCAAAGACGCCACAAAGCCGCCCCAGCAGCGGGATGGCTTCCACTATCTGCGCGTCACTGACAGTCACATAAGCGCCTTGTGTCTCTCGTACCGCGCGCAATGCTTTGCTGCGGTCACGGGGCAGCTCGGCGGCGATGCTGTCGGCGATGGTGTTGACGGCGCGGCGCTTGATATCCGCTGCTGTCATGCCAGCCCGCCAGGCATCAGCCAACGCGGCGCTGCCCGCGGCTTGCACGCCGAGCAATCGCGGCAGCTTGTCGATCCAGCCCAATTGCAGCAGGTCCCAAAACCCCTTGTATAGCCCGCTGATGATGCTGCCATCGCCCACGCTGACCGCCACGACATCGGGCGCGCGCCAGCCCAGTTGCTCGGCGATCTCCAGCGCGGCGGTCTTTTTGCCTTCGGTCGTAAAAGGGTTGACGCCGGTATTGCGCGAGTACCAGCCGAATTCCGCGCAGGCGCTCGTGCACAATTCGTAGGCATCGTCATAACTGCCATCGACCAAGAATACCTGCGCGCCATAGGCAAGTGGCTGGACGATTTTTGCCGGCGGCGCGCTGGCAGGCACAAAGATGACAATGTCGATTTGCTCCAACGCCGCGCCCAAGCCCGCCAAAGCCGCCGCCGCATTGCCGGTGCTGGCTGTGGCGACGACGCCAAGACCCTCTTGCAGCGCCCGCGCTACCACCAGCGAGCTGGCCCTATCTTTCAGCGAGCCAGTCGGGTTTAGCCCTTCGTCCTTGACCCAGACACGGCGCAGCCCCAGGTGTTCCGCCAGCCGCGGTACCGCGTAGAGTGGCGTCCCGCCGACCGACAAGGGTGGTAATTGGCAATCTGCTTCCAGGGGCAGCAAAGGCAGGTAGCGCCAGTGATTGGCGATTTTGTCAGCGCTGATGGCATCGCGATCCAGCCTAGCGCGCAAAGCCGCATAATGGTAAAGAATATCCAATGTGCCCAGCTCGCCATGCCGCGGGCAGGTATAGTCAAGCTCATTCGGCGGGTAGCTGCAGCCAGCATGGACACAGCGCAATGCCTGAATAGCCGCCACGGTCGTCGATCCTCAGTTCAGCCGCTGCCGCCGGGCACGATGCGCGTACCCGTCTCGTGATTCAGCGCGCGGGTGATATTGGCTGGGTCAGTGATGATGGCGCGCGGACCGCCATTGTGCACGAAGTCGATGGCCGCTTCGATCTTGGGATACATGCTGCCGGGCGGGAAGTGCCCCTCAGCCAGATAGCGCCGCGCCTGAGCAAGCGTCAGTTCATCCAGCGGCTGCTGTTGTGGGCTGTGGAAATTGAGGTAGGCTTTCTCGACGCCGGTGGAGATGAGCAGCAAATCAGCGCGCAGGGTCTGCGCCAGGAGGCTGCTGGCGCGGTCTTTGTCGATGACGGCATCCACGCCGCGTAGGTTGCCGACTTCGTTGCGCACCACGGGCACGCCACCGCCGCCACAGACGATGACGATGTAGCCCGCATTCACCAAAGCCTGGATGGCGTTGATCTCGTTAATCACCATAGGCTTGGGCGAAGCCACGACCCGCCGCCAGCCGCGGCCGGCTTCTTTTTTTACCCGCCAGCCTTCTAGCCGCCCCGCCAGCGCCTGCGCTTCGGTTAAATAGCCGCCAATGGGCTTAGCCGGGTTGGCAAAAGCGGGATCATCGGCGTCGACGCGAATCTGGGTGATGATGGTGGCGACAGTATGATTCATGCCTACATGCCGCAGCGAATTGGTCAGCGCCTGCTGCAGCATATAGCCAATGCTGCCTTGGGTATCCGCTACCGCCAGGTCCAGCGGCACGCCATGCACGCCGGAAACGCGCGTGGCGATCTCGGCGCGATTCATGATGAAGCCTACCTGTGGTCCATTGCCATGCGTGATGACCACCTGCCAGCCAGCCCTCGTCATCGCGGCGATGTGCCGGCAGGTTTCGCGCACCGCCTCCCATTGGTTTTCGGTAGCGGGCTTGTCCGGGTCCGCAATCAGCGAGTTGCCGCCGATTGCCACCACCACCAATTTGTCAATCATGCCGCGCGCCCTTCCCTAATTGCTCGCCAGCGCTAACGCATCGTCAGCGCCATGGCGGCTTTTTGCACATGCAGGCGGTTTTCGGCTTCGTCATAGACGACGCTCTGCGCGCCATCGATGACACTGTCAGTAACTTCGATGTTGCGGTCGGCGGGCAGGCAGTGCATATAAATGGCGTGGTCATTGGCCAGCCCCATGCGGCGGTCATCGGTGATCCAGTCGCTGTATTGCGCGCCGATCTGCGCCGATTCTGCGTCGTCTTCGGTGGTCAGCCAACTGCCCCAGCTCTTCGGGTACAGAATATCCGCCCCGCTAAAACCGGCATTGAAGTCGTCAAGGATCTCGAATGAGCCGCCGTGCCGCCGCGTATTTTCGCGGGCTTGCTCGACGATATCGGGCATCAGCTTGTACTCTGGCGGGCGGGTCAGGCGCAGATTCATGCCAAAGCGCGACATCAGCAGCACCAGGCTCTGTGGCACGGAGATGGGCTTTTGGTAGCTGGAGGCATAAGCCCAACTGATGTTGATGGTCTTGCCGCGCAGGTCGCGTCCAAACTTCTCCATGATGGTCATCAAGTCAGCGAGGATTTGAAATGGGTGATAGATATCGCACTGCATATTCAGCACCGGCACGCGGCTGGCTTCGGCGACAGCGTTGATGTATTGGTTGCCAAAACCCCAGTCGCACTGGCGGATGGCGATGCCGTCCGTGTAGCGTCCAACGATTTCGCCGATTTCTTTGGCGGTATCGCCATGGCTAATCTGCGTGGTGGTGTGGTCGATAAACTGCGCATGGCCACCCAACTGCGCCATGCCGGCTTCAAAGCTGATGCGCGTGCGCGTGCTGGTGAAAAAGAAAAGCATCGCCAGGACTTTATCACGCAGCAGCGCATGAGCCTCGCCCAGCGCGCGCTTGCGTTTCAAATCCCAAGCGACATCCAGCAGGGTTTCTATCTCTTCGCGCGACCAATCCTGCGTACTGATGAGGTCACGCCCTCGCAAATCGGTTTGCATGTCTAGCTCCTGTGAAAATGGATTGTTTATTTCGCGCCGTTCTCCAAAGTCTGGCGCAGGATAGCGGGGAAGAGCGCGTACCATTCGGTCGAGCGCACGACATCGTCCAGCGGCACCTGGTCGAGCACCGTGTGGGCGTGGATTTCGTTGCCGGGCGCGAAGCCGATGCTGGGGATGCCGGCCTTGCCCGCCCAATAGATGCCATTGGTAGAGAAGTCCCATTTGCCGGTATCGACCGGCCCATAGAGCACTTCGGCGGCGGCGCAACCCGCCTGGACGATGGGCTCGTCTTCTTCATATGCCCAGGCGGGATAGATTTTATCCAGCGGGAAGATGAAGCCGGTATAACTAGGCTCGTCATACACCAGGATCTCCGCCCGGATGTCATCACGGTGTCCGATGATATCGCGCAGCCGTTGCAATTCGGATTCCGGGTCTTCGCCAAAGGTGATGCGGCGGTCGACGTAAATAGTCGCTTCGTCCGGCACGGCATTGATGCTGGGCGTCTTGACATCCATATCCGTCACAGTGATGCGCCCCTGCCCGAGGAAGTCGTGGTCGCCCAGCTCGGGCTCGATATGGCTGATGCGCTCGATGATGGGCAGCAATTTGTAGATGGCGTTGTCGCCGAGGTAATTGCTGGCGGCGTGCGCGCTCTTGCCTTTTGCCACGATTTTGAATTCCACGCGCCCTTTGTGCCCGCGGTAAATCTGCATCATGGTTGGCTCGCCAATTACCACAAAGTCGGGCTTGATGCCTTCGGTCTGCACAAAAGCATGCGGCGCTTGGCCGTCGTTCCATTCTTCCATATTGCCGAAATAATAGGCGGTGAAGCCCTCCAGCAAACCCAGTTGCCGCGCCAAAGCCAAGCCATAGACCATGCCCGGCGTACTGCCTTTTTCATCGCAAGCGCCGCGCGCATACAAGACGCCATCTTCGATTTTGCCAGTGAACGGGTCCCATTCCCATTCGTCAGGGTCGCCGATGCCGACGGTATCGATGTGGCTGTCATAGAGCAGGATGCGCCCTCCATCGCCGATGCGCCCGACGATATTGCCCATCTTGTCCCAGAAGATCTCGTCATAGCCCAGCGCTGCCATCTCCGCGGCGATGCGCTCGCCACAAGCGCGGATTTGGTTGTCCATGCTGGGGATGGCGCAGATCTCGCGCAAGAAGCCGATGATGTCTTCGCGTTTGTCGTCTACTTCGCGGCGCAGCGCCTGTAATGTACTGTGTTGAACCATGTTTCTCCCTGTCTAGGCAATTCATTCATTCGTCCACCATTGTAGCTAGAAACCAGCATATTCCATAGCGCCGATTGCCCCCACCCCAAACTCCTCCCCCAAAAATGAGGGAGGGGGCTACAGCTTGTATGCACAAAATGAGGCTCTCCCGTTAATGTGCCGCCTCACCAGAATGATTACTTGAGAAATAGATCGACAACTTCAAATCGTTCGACATCGACCAGCCCATGGTCGGTCAGCTTCAGCCGCGGGATGACCTCCAAACCCATGAAGCTCATCACCATGAAGGGGTCGGGCAGAGGGCTGCCTAAGAGTTGCGCCGCGCGAGTCATCGTAGCGTAGTCGGCGCGCACCTGTTCAATCGGCGCTTCACTCAGCAAGCCCGCCACCGGCAGCGGCAAACTCGCCAGGATGCGCTCGCCCTCCGCCGCGACCAAGCCGCCGCCCAGCTTTTCCAATGCCAAAGCCGCCGCGCGCATGCTGCTATCGTCGACGCCGATGACCGCCAGGTTATGATGGTCGTGGGCGACTGTGCCAGCGATAGCGCCCTGTTGCAAGCCAAAGCCCTTGATAAAGCCCAAGCCGATTTTGCCGCTGGCATGGTGCCGCTCGATCATGGCGAACTTCAATATATCGCGCTCGGTATCGCTGACGGCGCAGCCCGCCACAATCCTGGCGCGTTCGACCAAGTGCTGCGTATAGACCTGATCCAGCACCTTGCCGATGACGCGGATTTTCTCGCCGCGTGCCGGGATGGTGAAATCGAGTGAATCGCCCCTGATATTGACGGTGCTGGGCAGGTCGATTTTTCGCGCTGGCGGACGGTTGCTGGCCATGCGTCCATCTTCCGCCACCAGCTCGCCGCCGCGATATACCTGCTGGGCATGGAAATCATACAGGTCAGGCACGACCAGCAGGTCAGCATAGCGACCGGGCGTTACCGCGCCGTATTTTCGCAAGCCAAAATGCCGGGCGGTATTGTAGCTGCCCATGCGGATAGCCATGACGGGGTCGATGCCGGCGGCGACTGCCTGGCGCAGCATGAAGTCGATGGAGCCTTCGTCGATCAGGTCGGCTGGGGCGCGGTCGTCGGTGCAGAAGCAGATAGCGCTGTGGTTTTCGGCTGTAATGAGCGGCAGCAGCGGCAGCAGGTTGCGCGTGGTACTGCCTTCGCGGATGAAAATCGTCAAGCCCAGGCGCAGCTTCTCGCGCGCTTCTTCCACAGTCGTGCATTCGTGTTCGCTCTGGACGCCCGCCGCCGCATAGGCATTGAGCAGCTTGCCCGTCATGGCTGGCGCGTGCCCGTCCAAGACGCGGTCTTTGAAGAGCGTCAGCTTGTCCAACATGCCTTCATCGCCCAGCGCCACGCCGGGATAATTCATCAATTCCGCCAAGCCCGGCACCCAGGCATGGCTCAGCAGCGGCGCTAAATCAGACGCTTCCAGCTGCGCGCCTGCCGTTTCCATATGCGTGGCCGGCACACAGCTTGACGCCATGACAAAGATATTGAGCTGCCCGCCTTTGGCTTGCTCCAGCATATAGTGAATGCCTTCCATGCCCAGCACATTGGCGATCTCATGCGGGTCGGTAATCACGGTAGTTACGCCATGCGGCAAGACCGCCCGCGCAAACTCTGGCGGCGTAACCAGGCTGCTCTCAATATGCACATGGGCGTCGATCAGCCCGGGCGTTACAAACTTGCCTGCCAGATCAACTTCCCGCGCGCCTTCATAGCCATCGCCCAGCCCCACCACATGCCTGTCATGCACGGCGATATCGCTAGGATAAATCTCGCCACTGATGACATTGACCAGGCGGGCATTGCGCAGCGCCAGGTCGCAGGGCAACTCGCCGCGCGCCGCCGCCAAACGATCAACTATGGACATAAGGCTGCCTCCAAATCAGCTCTCGCCGCGAATCAACTGCATGGACAGCGTGTTGTGCGCCGCTACTAGGCCGGGCACATCAACCGTCAGCAGCTGGCCATCTTCGACGATGACGCGCCCGTTGATGATGGACAGGTCGACGCGCTGCGGCTGACAGAATACCAGCGCCGCCAGCGGGTCGTTCAGCGCGCCAGCCAAAGCGATATCGTCCAGCCGAAAGGCGACTATATCTCCGGACATGCCCGGCGCAAGGCTGCCGACATCGTCCCGCCCCAGCACGTGCGCGCCACCACGGGTCGCCACTGCCAGCGCCTCGCGAGCCGACAAAGCAGCCGCTCCGCCCAAGACGCGCTGCAAGAGCATGGCTTGTCGCGCCTCGCCCAGCAGGTGCCCGCTGTCGTTAGAAGCCGAGCCATCCACGCCCAGCCCGACGGGCACGCCACAATCCAGCATCTGCCGCACTGGCGCAATGCCCGAAGCCAGGCGCATATTCGAAGACGGGCAATGACAAACGCCGGTGCCGGTGCGCGCGAAGAGGTCGATGGCGGCGCTATCCAGCTTGACGCAGTGCGCGTGCCAGACATCATCGCCGACCCAGCCGACGGCTTCGGCATAATCGCCAGGCAACATGCCAAAGCGCTCCAGGCTGTAAGCGACATCATCATCGGTCTCAGCCAGGTGCGTGTGCAGCTGCACGCCATAGGCTCTCGCCAGGGCGGCTGATTCGCGCATGAGGTCGACGGACACGCTGAACGGCGAGCAGGGCGCGGCTACGATTTGCAGCATGGATTGGGGCGCGGGGTCATGCCAGGTTTCGATGACGCGCCGCGTATCGCGCAGGATGTCTTCTTCGCGCTCCACCAGATGGTCGGGTGGCAAGCCGCCGTGGCCTTCGCCGACGCTCATGCTGCCGCGCGCGGCATGAAAGCGAATGCCAATCTCCTGCGCGGCACGGATCTCGTCTTCAAGTTGGACATCGTTGGGGAAAACATAATGGTGGTCGCTGGCGCTTGTGCAGCCGGAGAGCAGCAACTCCGCCATCGCCAGTTTTGCCGCCGTATACACATGCTGGGAGCGCATCCGCCCCCAAATCGGGTAACAAGCGCGCAGCCAATCGAAGAGATCGCCCTGCTGGGCAAAGACGCGCGTCAGGCTTTGATACATATGATGGTGCGTATTGACCAGTCCGGGCAAGACTACATGCCGCGACAAGTCGATGACGCGGTCAGCAGTCGCCGGCGCTTCGCCCGTGCCCAGCTCGGCAATGACTTTGCCGCGCAGGAGCAACCAGGCATCGTCCAGCTCGCGCCGCTCAGAATCCATCGTGGCCAGCCGCTGGATATTTTTGAGCAGCAGCGTCTTCATGCTTGCGCCGCCTTAAGGGTGTTCGCCAACAGCATGGTGATCGTCATCGGTCCGACGCCGCCTGGCACCTTGGTCAGCCAGCCGGCGACATGCCGAGCGCCCGCAAAATCCACATCGCCGACATAGCGGTAGCCTTTTTCGCTGTCTGGGTCGGGCACAGAATTCGAGCCGACATCGATGACAACCGCGCCGGGCTTCAGCCAGTCGGCTTTGACCATCTCAGGCTGGCCCACAGCGGCAACCACAATATCCGCCCGCCGCGTTACGGTCGGCAGGTCGACTGTGCGGCTGTGGCAGCGCGTCACGGTGGCATCGGCATTGGTGAGCATCAGCGCGATAGGCAAGCCGACGATATTGCTGCGCCCGATGACGACCGCTTCTTTGCCAGCGGGGTCCATGCCCGATTCAGCGATTAAGCGCATGACACCAGTCGGCGTGGCTGGCGTGAAGGTCGGCTCGCGTCCGCGCATGCCCAAGAAGCCCAGGTTCACCGGATGGATGCCATCCACATCTTTGGGCAAGCCGATTTCACTCAAGACCGCTGCTTCGTCGATAGTGGCAGGCAGCGGCAATTGCACCAGGATGCCGTCAATGTCGGCGCTCTCGTTGAAGGCGCGCACCGCCGCTTCCACTTCGGCTTGGCTTGCGCTGGCTGGCAGGATGCTGGCGACGGAATGGATGCCCACCCGCTCACAGGCGCGCCGCTTCATGCGCACATACATGGCGGAAGCGGGGTCATCGCCGACCAGCAGGACTCCCAAGCCGGGTCGCCTGCCCAGAGCAGACGCGGCTGCCTCCGCGCCCGTCCGAATTTCGGACTGCATGCGCCTGGCGACTGCCCTGCCATCAATAATTACCGCTGTCATGTCGCTACTCCAAAATTAGATTTTTCACTTTGCAATTCACACCGGGCGAGTTTCCACCTCGCTCCTAGCCCTCTGTGGTGAATATGTTTTTTCGACTACCTTGCCTTGACTTATACACGCTGGCTATGGAGAATGCGCCGCGCCCTTGCTAGACTGGGAACATGAGTTTGACATACTTTGACATATAAGGATAACACAGAGTGAGCGCATCGGAGAGTTTGCCAGGCGTCATTTTTGTGATGATTGGACCCGGCGGCGCTGGCAAAAATGCCATCATGCGCGCGGTTATCGCTGGCTCGCCCACTGTGCGGCAGCTTCCCACCGCGACCACCCGCCCGATGCGCGCAGATGAACAGCAGGGGCGCGAGCATCATTTTGTGAGTATGGATGGCTTCCGCAGGCTGCTGAGCGCGGGGCAACTGCTGGAATATCAGGAAGTCACGCCCGGCAAATTTTATGGCATCCCGCGCCAGTTAGTGATTGATTGCCTGCGGACGGGTGAGGCGCGCATCGCCGATATTGAGGTCTTTGGCGCGCAGAAGCTGGCGGCGGCATTCCCGAACAACACTGTACAGATTTTCGTCACTGTGCCTGGCGCGAAATTGCAGTCCCAGCTAAACCTGCTGCGAGAGCGCATGCAGCGGCGCGCTGATGCCTTCACCGATATCGACAGCCGGCTGCGACGCGCCCAGGAAGTTGAACTGCCCTACCAAGACAAATGCGACCACATCGTCGTTAATGACTGCTTGTCCAGCGCGATCGAAGCAACCGGAGACATCATCGAGCGGGAATTAACGGCGCGGCGTTTGCAGGAGGCATCCCTATGACCGCCCTCGCGCAGTGGCACCAATCGCTGGGCGCGCGCCTGGCAGCCGACAACATTCCACTGGATTATGGCGAGCAAAGCGCCGAGCTGGCTGCGGCGGAGAACGGCGCAATTTTGTTGGATCGCTCGCATGAAGGGCGCATCTTGTTGCGCGGACGCGACTGCTTGTCCCTGCCCAACCGCATGTCGACCAATGATTTGCTGAGCCTGTCAGCTGGCGAAGGCACGCCAACCATCTTCACCACTGCCAATGCGCGGATTCTATTTCGGGCGCTGTGTCTGCGCATAGACGCCGGGCTGCTGCTCATCAGCGAGGCGGGTCAAGGCGCTGCGCTGGCAGCTTATTTGCGGCGCAGCATTTTCTTCGGCGACCAGCTAACCATCGAAGACCAAACTGGGCAGAC
The DNA here is from genome assembly GCA_009840575.1 of Chloroflexota bacterium. Classification (GTDB taxonomy): domain Bacteria; phylum Chloroflexota; class Anaerolineae; order Aggregatilineales; family Phototrophicaceae; genus UBA6055. The sequence continues at coordinate 40,975 of VXNO01000134.1, forward strand.
AGCGCAATTCGCCCTGCACGGCTCCACAGCCACAGAGGTCGTGAAGGCGCTCTCCACCGAGGCGAGCGCGCTGGCAGTGCATGGCTGTCTGGAAATCGCCAGCGGCCTTGGCAAGCTCACATTCGCCCGGCGCAAGCCCATCTGTGGCCATCATTGGCTCCTCATCTGCCCGGCGGAAAGCGCGTCCAAGCTGCACAAACGGCTGCTGCAACTGGGCGAAGCGCGCCATTTGCTGCCTGCGGGCTCGCTGACCTACAATAGCCTGCGCATCCGCAGCGGCAGACCAGCCGGCTTGGAGCTATCGGCGGACTACTTGCCGTTGGAAGTCGGCTTGTGGGATGAAGTCAGTTTCAACAAAGGCTGCTACACCGGGCAGGAGATCATCGCGCGCATGGAAAGCCGGGCGCGACTCGCCAAGACCCTGGTGCGCGTGGCGCTTTCCGTTTATGTGCCGGCACCGGCAACCGTGCTGGTCGATGGCAAAGTAGCTGGCAGGCTCACCAGTAGCGCAATCGCGGCAAACGGCGAGCTGCTTGCGCTGGCTGTGCTGAGAGTGGCTTGCGCTGCCCCGGGCACCGCCTTAAAAGTCGGCGAAAACGAGCTTGCGGCGCGGGTCATCGACTATGCGGGCGCGCAGCCTTCGTTCATCACTGGCAACACAGAGTCGGCAGCCAAAACTGCCTAGCTCAATCCTGGCGCTGGCGAATCGAAGAAGAGCGCCCACCACAGCTGCCAGTTTTCGGGCTTGGGCGCGGTCGTCTCAAAAGCCACCAGGCTGGTTGAGGCGCTACCCGCGCTGCTTTCGCTGGCGATGCCTTTGGGTATAATCAAGACTTCGCCTTCGCGGATCATCTTGCCATCATCGCGCGCCCAGGTATCGACATAGGCATCGCTCTTCACATAGTCCAACTGGGCGAGCAAGCGCTCTTGCTCGGCTTGCAAATCAGCGATTTCCGCCTTAAATTGAGCATGGATGCGCCCCAGGTCGCGGTCCAGGTTGATGCGACCACTGAAGTTGAGGATGAGCACCAAGCCCAGCGCCAGCACAACCGCCAGCATCACCTGCACGCTGGTCAGGCGCTTCCAGCCGGGCGCTGGCTGCTCGGGGGGCTCTGCGTTGGTCGGCTCTGCCAGCCCCGCGCTCACACTGGTGCTTTCACTCATGCCTGTAATCATAGTGCAGGCGCGGAAACCTGCCAGCGCTTTCCTATGCAATTGAGCCGCCGCGCGGGGAAAATAAAACCCGACGCGGGAGCCGGGTCAAGAATGATGCCGAAGGTGGGAGTCGAACCCACACTCCCCGAAGAGAACTACGCCCTGAACGT
>VXNO01000064.1 GCA_009840575.1 Chloroflexota bacterium
CCCAAACCCCTCCCCCAGAACGAGGGAGGGGCTTCGATATTTGCTGGATTGTTGGAAGATTCGCCTAGCCACCCAGCAGCGCGTTGGTCTGTTCGTGCGCGGCTTCCGCCACGACAGCGGCATCCCGTTCTTCGCCCGTCCACAACAAGTCAAAGTTGCTGACGAAGACCGAAGTCTCCCATTCCAGGTACTTCGAATGGTAGGTCGGGTGGATGCCATCGCGCGCGCCCATGACCGAGAAGGCATAGTTGTAGTCATCGGCATAAGCAGCGCCCTCTGGCACAGCGCAGTTGTGGAAGTCCGCTTGGCTGACCAGCGCCGCGCCCATCGTCGCCGTGCGGCAGAGGTGCGCGGGATTGGCCAAGGCATAACGAATCAGCTCATACGCCAGGTCGGGCTGGGTGCTGCTGCTGGGGATGGCGAAAGCCGAGCCACCGACAAATTGATAGCGCCCGGCGGGACCAGTCGGCGTCGGCGCCAGGGTCCAGTTGAATTCACCAGCGATCAATTCATCCATGCGCGAGGCGGCATCGTTAAGCGCGTAATGCAAGGCGACATTGCCATTGGCGAATAGCAACTCGCTGCCGAAGCCGGTGGCTGCGACCGCGTCGGCCGTCGGGTGCACGCCATGCTCCCAAATCAAATCGGCGACAAATTGCAGCGCGGCGATGGTGCCTTCGTCGTTGAGGCGCGATTCGGTGATTTCTTCGTTCCAATAATCGCCGCCGTAGCTCTTGACGATCCAGTATAAACCGCCACCGCCTCGACCTGGGCTAGCCAAATTGCCCAAGCCCCAGATGTCGGTGCTGCCATCGCCATCGGTATCTTCGGTAACCGCCAGGGCGATCTCCAGGATGTCGTCCCAGGTGCTGTCTTCGGTGGGGATCTCCAAGCCAGCTGCTTCCAGGATATCGACATTCACATAAAAGCCGCCGGGTGCCCAGTCATAAGGAATGGCGTACTGCGTACCCTGGTAGTTGAAGGCGTCGATCTGCGTGCCAACAAAATGATCGGGCCAACCGGGGATCGGGCAGGCTTCCATATAGCTGTCCAGCGGCAAGAGCCAGCCGTTTTCGCCGAAAGTATCGTTGCGGCTGTCGTGCATCCACGCCATGTCGATCTCCGCGCCGCCAGCCAGTTGGGCGGGCAGAGTCGTCCAATAGTCGCCCCAAGCCACGCCGGTATTGGGTACCTGCGACACATTGGGGTAGTAGGCTTCGAAGAATTCGTCGAATGCCAGCAGGAACTTATCGACCTCGCCTGGTCCTTCCCAGCCGGTGAAGTTGAAGGTGGCGGCCAAGTCGCTATCGACCATGCCGCAGGTCCAGTCCATATCATCCTGGGCAGCGGCAGCACCAAAGCTGATTGCCAGCAGCGCGATGATAGCGGCCACGAGCGCGAGTTTGCGGAACATGTTATCTCCTCCTAGAGATTGAATAAACAGTTGCCGGGAAATGAATTGCAAAAAGCGGAAATCTGCCTTAGCCACCTCCTTTGATGCCGCTGGTTACGATGCCGCGGACATAGTACTTCTGCCCGACGACGAATGCCACCAGGATAGGCAAAACAACAAAGGTCGCCGCTGCCATAATCAAATGCCAGGGCGTGCGCATGGAGGACTGCGCCTGGAAGGAATACAAACCCAGCGGCAAGGTCTTCACCGCTGGCGTCCCCAGCACGATCAGGGGCCACTGGAAGCTGTTCCAACTGCTGAGGAAGGTGAAGAGCGCCAGCGTGGCCAGCGCCGGTTTCGTCAGCGGCAGGATGATCAAAGCATAAGTACGGAAGAAGCCACAGCCGTCAATGCGCGCCGCGTCTTCCAGCTCGCGCGGGATCGTTACCATGAACTGGCGCATCAAAAAGGTGCCCCAGGGCGTGAAAAGGAAAGGCACAATCACCGCATTCAAACTGTTGACCCAGCCGAAGTGACGCATCTGCACATATAGCGGGATCATCAGCACCGTGAAAGGCACCATCAGCAGCGAAATATACAGCAGAAAAATCTTGTCCCTGCCCGGATAGCGCAAGCGCGCAAAAGAATAACCAGCCAAACTCGCCGTGAAAAGCTGTCCCAGCACGATGCACGCCGAGACAATGACGCTGTTGAGGAAGAAGCGGTCGAAGGTCGTGGCTGTCCAGGCATCGATATAATTGGTGAATTGCAAGCTGTCGGGGATGAAAGTTGGCGGCAGCCGATAAATTTCCTTGATGGTCTTCAGTGAATTTGCGACCATCCACGCGAAGGGCAGCAGGAAGATAATGCCGACCAGCGACAGCACGATATATACCAGCAGGTCATGCAGGCGCAGCAATTCCTTTTGCCCGAAGCGCGTCCGCCGTATTTCTGTGCCTTGTGCCACGCTCATTAATTATCCTCGAAGCCAAAGACCCAGCGCCGCGCTAACTGCCACTGGACGATGGTGATGATCAGGATGATGACAAAAAGCACCGCCGCCAGCGCCGCGCCATAACCCATCTTCAAAAACTTGAAGGCGCTGTTGTAGATGTAGAGCGTCAATGGCGTGGTCGCATCAGCGGGACCCCCATTGGTCAGCACCAGAAATTGGTCAAAAGACTGGAATGCGCCAATCAGCGAAGTAACGACTACGAAGAAGATCGCCGGCGAAAGCATGGGCAGGGTTACAAAACGCATGCGCTGCCAGCCATTCGCGCCATCGATTGAAGCAGCTTCGTAATACTCTTCGGGGATGCCCTGCAAACCCGCCAGCAAAATCAACATGGCCGAGCCGATGCCCTGCCAGTTGCTCATGATGATGACAGCCGGCATCGCCCAGGCAGTGTGATGAATCCAGTTGGGGCCGTCTATGCCAAACAAGCCCAGGATGTAATTAATCAAGCCGACATTGGGCTGGTACATCCAGCGCCAGATGGTCGCGGCGGCCACAGTCAAAGTAACCTGCGGCAAGAAATAAATCGTGCGGAAGAAGATGATGCCGCGCATCTTGCGGTTTAGCGCCAGCGCCAGCCAAAAGGCGATGAAGATGCCCGTCGGCACCGCCACGACTGTGTAATAGATGCTGTTGGAAAGCGACTTCCAAAACAAGCGGTCGTCCAACATGACCTCGAAGTTCTTCAAGCCGATGAACTCCGGCGGCTTGGAGAGGCTCCACTCCGTCAGCATGATGTAAAAGGCAAAGCAGATGGGGAAGAGCATAAAGACGATGAAGCCCAGAAAATTGGGCAGCAGGAATAGGTAGCCAGCCAGGGTCTCTTCGCGGCGCAAGCCCGTGAAAGCGCGCGTCAACTCAGCGAAGGCTCCGCTCCGCTTGGCTTGGGCAGGCGCTAGCTTGACAGTCATGACAATGCCAAGGCAGTGAAATCAGCAAGAAGCAAGGAAAAGGTCTTTCTACACTGTAAACCTGCGCGACTCTACCAAGTCGCGGCGCGGGAGTCAACAATATACAGGCAAGATCAGTTTAAGGAGTACACCGAGAGGAAAATAAAGGTTTACGCCGCGGATCCACGCGAAATCGTTGACTGTAACGGCAACCTGACAAGCCGTTCGCTAGTTGAAACAGGCGAGTCACCGCCTCGCCCCTACACCGACTCTTTGTGTCTCTCTACCTCTGTGGCAAAACTATTTTGATGTGATTGTCCTGAGGCAAGATCGAGATGCCCGGGAAAGGTGGTAAAATGCAAGCTACGATTGCATGCAAGGCGAAGGGAGGCGGCAGATGACGATTCGCATGGCATTCACTGGCACGGGGCATATCTCGCGGGTGCATGCGCGGGCGGCACAAGCGCAGGCGGGCCTGGAACTGGTGGCGATCGTCAACCACCGCGCAGACTCCATGGCCGACTATGCGGCGCAATTCCAAATCGCGCGGCAGTATCCCACGATTGACGCGCTGCTGGCGGATGGCGGGGTGGATGCCATCAGCGTTAACACGCCCAACTACCTGCATGCGCCGCAAACCATCGCCGCATTAAATGCGAGTGTGCATGTCATGGTGGAGAAGCCCATGGCGATGAATGTGGGCGAAGCGTTGGCCATGCAAGCCGCCAGCCAGGCATCGGGCGCGAAGCTGATGGTGGCGCACTGCTGGCGCTTTGACGAAGAAGCCAACTGGCTGCGCGCGCAGGTCGAAAGCGGGCGTCTGGGCGATATCCTGCGCACCAAGGGGCATGGCGTGCATGTCAATTGGGGTCCGGGCGGCTGGTTCACTGACGCGCGTTTTGCTGGCGGCGGGGCGCTGGCGGATATGGGCATCCACGCCATTGATGTGGCGCGATACCTGCTGGGCGATCCCCAGCCGACCAGCGTGTACGCGCGCCTCTCCACTGATTATACGCAAGGCGATGTCGATGACAGCGGCACCCTGTGGATCAACTGGGCGAATGGCGCTAGCTCCATCATCGAATCAGGCTGGTGGTGGCCCCATGCCGATGGACCCGAAGCCAGCACCCAGCTCTATGGCAAGCGCGGCTGGGGGCAACTCTTCCCCACCTGGCTGGAAATCCCCGACCGCCAGGCAGAGACAGTGAGTACCATCGACCCCGGCTTCCCGCCCGTGCGCGAAGACCATTGCCCGCAGATCATGTACGACCGGCAGATGGCGCGCTTCATCGACTGCATTCGCGCCGACCAGACACCCGTGCCGGGCGCTGCCGAGGGCTTGGTCAATATGCAAATTGTGGACGCCGCGCTGGACAGCAGCCGCAGCGGGCAAGTCGTTCAACTCTAATCACTGTCTGCATTGAGTTCTGCCGCCAAGTCGGTATACACTGAAATTAGGCTGCCGCGTCTTTTGACGAGGCGCATAAGCAGCGCAGACTTGCAGAATCATGCAACCCACTGGAGAGAAGAACATGAATAGAATAGCTATCTTGGGCAAGGGCGGCGCAATCCTGATGTTGTCAGCATTGTTGGCTGTATTAGCGTTGCCGCTGGTGGCAGGCGCGGACGAAGCGCCTATCTTCGCCAGCGTGCGCATCTATGACGGCATCGACCCGGCTACGCAAAGCCAGATCGCGCAGGTCACAGCGGAAGGTTTTTTGCCCATCATGCGAGCGAGCGATGGCTTCGTCGGCTATTTTTTGATGCCGGCGGAAGATATGCTGGCGGCGGTCAGCCTGTTTGAAACACCCGAACAGGCGGCGGCATCCAGAGCAGCCGCGCGCGACTTTGTCGCCGAGAATTTGTCGCCACTGCTGCCCAATCCGCCGACGGCGCACGAAGGCTTGGTCGGGCTGCATGTGCGCGGAGACATGACACCAGGCGCGCTCAGCTCGCTACATGCCAGCCTGCGCGTCTACGATGACTATGACCTGGCGCATTTTGACGAAGCGATTGAACTGGCGAATAGCTTGCTCGTGCCTGATCTACTGGCTATCGATGGCTTCTTCGCCCAATATACACTGGCTGCGGGCGAAGACAACCTGGTCGCCATCTCGATCTATGATTCGCCGACGGCCGCGGCGCAAGCCAACGAGAGCGCGATCGCCTTCTCGCGCGAGTATGTTTCGCAATGGTCGCCGCATGACCCAACCGGCTTCAGCAGCGACCTAGCCGTCGCGGCTTTGGCTGATATACAGGAAGGCAGCAACCTGGTCGCGCGCGAGGTTTTCTCCAGCATCCGCGTCTATGCTGGCATTGATCCGGCTGACCATCCCGAGATCCAGCGGGTCACGGCGGAAGGTTTTTTGCCCATCATGCGAGCGAGCGATGGCTTCGTCGGCTACTATCTGTTGCCGGACGGGGATATGTTGGCGGCGGTCAGCCTGTTTGAGATAGCCGAGCAAGCCGCTGCCGCCACCGAAGGTGCGAGCGAATTCGTAGCGGAGAACCTCGCTGCGCTCCTGCCCAACCCGCCTATCATCTTCGAAGGCACGCTGGATATCTCGTATTTGATGAGAGCCAAAGACAGGCTGTCCCAAGGCATGTCCTCGCTCTACGCATCCCTGCGCCTGTACCACAATTATGACCTGACCAACCGGGCTGCGGAGGTAAATTTGGTGGCGCGCATACTCTTGCCGCAGCAGCAGGCAGCGGGAGGTCTCTTCAGTTACCTCACAATGCACGATGGCATCGACCGGCTGGTGGCGCTGTCGGTCTATGAATCCGAAGCCAATGCGCTGGCTTCAAATACGCTGGCGGCGGATTTTGTGGCCGAATATCTGGCGGAAAGCGTCCCGGAAGACCCCGTGCGCGTCAACGGCCAGCTGGGCATCGTCGCGCTGGCGGAACTGGGCATGGGCGAGAATCTTGTCAGCATGATGTCGGGCTAGGGCGCAACTCCCTTCAATCCCTCCATAGCCATGGGGGCAAGCCCCGCGCCGCAACGTCAGTTAGCAGCTAATCCCGTAGGGGCGTCTCGCTGAGACGCCCTCGCTTAGTCGCTGTTGGTGCGAATGCGAGCCGCAAAAGCCCGCAGAATGTCTTTGTTAGGCAGATATCCGTCGCCTTCGCGCTTGAGCAAACCAAGCCTTGCCAGTTCATTCAAGTCACGCTGAACAGTTCGCATTGACTTGTCATCGTAGGCAATAGCCTGCTCCACCGTGAGTTGGCGAACTTCGTTTCGTTTTACCGGCTTTTGCATTGATACATCGCCTAACTGCAACAATAGCCTCTTCTGCCTCTGGCGCGAACCCCTTAGCTTGTCGCCAAACTCACGACGGAATGCATCGTCGACCTCATCACGCCAGATTGACCGCATTTGCATGGTTTCGATTGTGGCCAACTGCTCGTCCAAGCCATCGCGAAATCCCTCCAGCGCATAGCTGATAAACCCTCCCAAGTTACCCTCGCTCGGGTACGACTCACCGTTCCACTCGCCCTGTGAAGCTTGTAGGCGGTTGATATAGCGATCACGAGTTAAATTGTAATGATTGCTCAGCAGGTGCGCCGCGATATCTGGCACGCCAGATTGCAGTAGAAACATGAATTCAATCAGCCGCGCCATGCGTCCGTTGCCGTCACCGTAAGGATGAATCCAGATGAAGTACACTTGCGCGATGATAGCTTTAAGTATCGCCATCGACATATCTTCGCTTGCGTCGGCAGGTGCGGGCTGATTTAGCCAATCGCAGAATTGTTGCAAGAGCCCAGCCAAGTCCTGCGCTGGTGGAGCAAGATAGCGGCCGGCTGTTACGCTGTAGTCACGGATCTCGCCAGTCTTTACGCCATCAGCAGTCTCATCTTCCAGTTCATACAACACGATCCGATGAAGTTCGTGTAAGTATGAAAGTGAAAAACGTCTCTTGCTACCTGCCAAGATACTGTTTCCCACTTCGTTGAATGCACGCACGATATTGTCTATTTGCTGCTGCTGATAGGCTCGCGATGGCGAGGCTTTCAGTTCCCCAGCTATGATCTGGCCTACTTCTTCTTCGGAAAAGGTGTTCCCTTCGATGGCAGTTGTGCCGTGAACACCTTTGTTGAGATAGATTGTGCACAGCCAATCGCTGTCTTTTCGTGGTATAGGTGTTCTTTTTATGATAGCGATTCGCGCTTGGACCTCGCCTAAAAGCAACCACTCATATCGGCTGATTCCCTTCAAGTCTGGCGGAAACTTGATAAAGCCGTGTATACTGCTTGTGTCCATTATTTTGTCCTCATATCTGTCTTGGATTCTGTCTCATATTTTGTCATACAAAATGTCTTTTTTTCCAGTGGCGACCCGATCTTCGCGCAAGACAAAAACCTAACCTGAAACCAGGTATGATTCTCGCATCCCGCCGCGTCTAACGGGCATTGCAAAGCGCATGACGTTACAGGCACAGCCCATGATCCGACTGCTCTCCCTACGCAATCATTTGGGCACGTTCCGCTTGATGGCGTTGCAATTCCTGAGCCTGGCTGGCATCGGCGTTACCTGGCCCTATGTCAATGTCTACCTGACCGATATCGGCTTTTCGGGCACGGTCATTGGCACGTTAGGCAGTGGCGGGGCGGTGCTTTCGCTGGTGCTGACGCCGCTGCTCAACCAGATCGCCGACCGCCGCAATGCGCATCGCCGCCTCTTCATGCTCTATCTGGGCGCGTTTGCCATCGCTTGTGTCATCTTCGCCACTTCCCATATCCCGGCGCTGATCGTGACGGCAGTGCTGCTCTTCCGCATCACCACCAGCCCCAGCCTGACCCTGGGCATGCAGCTGACCATCTCGCAATTGATGCGCAGCGGCAAAGCCATCCTGGGGCAGATCCGCTCCTTCGCCTCGCTGGGTTTTGCGGCGGCGAGCCTGCTGGCTGGGCAGCTCTTCGCGCTGGGTGGCTATCCCTTGCTTTTTTGGGTGGGCGCGGCGCTGGCTTTGATAAGCATCCAGGTGGCGACCGTCTTCCCCGCCAAGCCGCTGCAGAAGCACAGCGCCGACGATGCCAGGCGACAGCCGCGCAATCGTGGCTTTTTTGTGCTGGCTGCCAGCCAGTTCTTCATCTCCATGGGCACCTACAACGCCTATGCTTTTATGTTCATCCACTTCAACCAGAACCTGGGCGTGCCATCGGCGGATATTGGCTTGTGGGCGGCGATTTTGGGCGGGGTGGAAGTGCCTTTCAGCATCTTGATGGATTCAGTCCTGCCTAGGTTCCGCATGCGCAGCGCCTATATCGTCAGCGTGCTGGGCATCGCCTTGTTCACGCTGGCGGTGGGATGCGTGTCAAGCTTGCCTGCCCTCGCGCTTCTGCTGGTCTTCCGCGGCATGACCTGGCCCGGCTTCTATCTGTCGTCCTTCACCCTGGTCAACGCCATCAGCCACCCTGGCAATGTGGCGACCAACCAGGCGCTGCTGCAAGTTACTATGCCGGCGATCGCGCTGGTGCTGACGGGTTCGCTTTTTGGCTGGACTTTTGACAACCTGGGCGCGGGCGCATTTTTCGCCATCTGCGCGCTGATGTGCCTGATCGGCGTGGGCATCGTCATCGCCGGCTATCGCTTGTTCGAGCCGAAGAGCTAAACACAGCGAACACAGAGAGAAAGCGCGCGGAGGCTCTTTGTCATAGCGGCGCTGAGATCCATTGGATAACTTTGTGTACTGGACATAGGTCGCGAGCTTGCAGCAGTTGTTGCCTTTGGCAAAACGGGGCTGTTATACTCTTCTGCGCGGCTGGCAAAGGGCGAGGGTGGCGTGAAAATAGACAAACGACGGCGCAGGGGGCAATTGTGGCTGCGCATCCGCCGCAACTGGCAGCTTTATGCCTTGCTATTTTTGCCCGTTCTTTGGCTATTGGTTTTTCGCTATGCGCCTATGTACGGGGCGCAGATAGCCTTCCGGCAGTATTCGCCCATGTTCGGAATCGAGGGCAGCCCTTGGATCGGCTTGGCGAACTTTGAACGTTTCTACAATTCGCCCAAGTTCGAGCCGGTTATCATCAATACGGTCGTGCTCAGCTTCTACTCCTTGCTCGTCTTCCCCATCCCGATTATTTTGGCGCTGAGCATAAACCAGATTCGCTCGCGCCTGTTCCGCAGCAGCGTACAGATGATCACTTATGCGCCACACTTCATCTCGACGGTGGTCATCGTAGGCATGCTCTTCCAATTTATGCACCCGCGGGTTGGTTTTACCGCGGCGCTGGCGAATATGCTCGGTCAAACGCCGCCGAATTGGATGGGCGACCCCGGCGCTTTCCGCCATATCTTCGTCTGGTCGGGCGTCTGGCAGGAGATGGGCTTCAACGCCATCATCTACCTGGCGGTGCTGACGACGATCGACCCCGCCTTGCATGAAGCGGCGGTCGTCGATGGTGCCAGCCGATTGCAGCGCATCCGTTATATCGACATTCCCGGCTTGATACCGACGGCGATGGTCTTGCTGGTCTTGTCCACCGGGCGCGTGCTGGAAATCTCCTTTGAAAAAGTCTACCTGATGCAGACCCCGCTCAACCTCAACGTGTCCGAAGTCATCAATACCTATGTCTACAAGGTCGGGCTGCTATCGCCGGTGCTGGACTTTTCTTATTCAACAGCCATTGGCTTGCTTAAAGGCTTAGTGGGCTTGCTACTGATGATCACGGTCAATAATGCCGCGCGCCGCCTGACCGATAACAGCGTCTGGTAAAAGGGGCGACCGATGTCTTTGATGCCGAGTTATGAAAGCAATATCAACCAGGTTAACGAGTCGGCTGTCGACCGCATCTTCATGCTAGGCAACACCGCTTTCTTGCTCATCATCACGGTCATCGTTCTGCTGCCTTTGATCTTTGTGGTGTCGGCTTCATTCAGTTCCGCCGAAGCGGTCATCGCTGGCAAGGTTACTTTGTGGCCCGTCGACTTCAGCCTCTTGGGCTACGAAACCATCTTTGAGCACAATAAAGTCTGGAATGGTTTTGCCAATTCGCTTTTCTATACCTTCTTCGGCACGCTCTTTAATGTGACCATGACCATCTGCGCCGCTTACCCGCTCTCGCGGCAGGACTTGGTGGGGCGGCGTATCATCACCTTCGCCTTCATTTTCACCATGCTCTTCAGCGGCGGCTTGATCCCCACCTTTATGGTCGTGCGCGACTTGGGCTTGCTGAATACGCGCTGGGCGATGATCCTGCCGACTGGCATCGGTCCTTTCAACCTGCTTATCGCCATCACCTTCTTCCGCACGACCATCCCGCCCGAGCTGCACGAAGCGGCGCGCATAGACGGCGCCAGCGACTTCCGCATTTTCCGCAGCATCATCCTGCCCTTGGCGCGCCCAATCATCGCCGTATTGACGCTCTTCTACGCCGTGAACACGCATTGGAATACCTATTTTCAAGCGCTGATATACTTGAAAGATCAAGATTTGTTTCCCTTGCAGCTTGTCTTGCGCGAGATATTGATCCAAAACTCGATAGACGCTTCGATGCTGATTGATATCGAAGACCTGGTAGCGCGCGAGGGACTGCGTGATCTGCTGAAGTATTCGCTGATTGTCGTAGCCAGCGTCCCGGTCATGCTGCTGTATCCCTTTGTGCAACAGCATTTCGTCAAAGGCATGACACTCGGCTCAGTGAAATAGGCATTTGCGAGGCATCGAAAGGAGATCGGCTATCGACTATTTCCGCTTCCAACCCGCCCTTTGACAGGCATAAGAAAGGAATTGACATGAGCAAGAGAAGACTGATTTTGGCGCTGCTCGTCCTGGTTTTGGCGCTGCCCTTGAGCGCTTCGGGGCAAGACATGGTATCCGCGCCCGGCGAGTTCCCCATCGTGGAAGAAGCAATCACCCTGGATATCCTGATGCTGGGGCACGCCATTGTGGAAGACTTCACCAGCAATACCTTCACGGACTGGTACAGTCAGCGCACCGGCATCAACCTCAACTTTGATATATCGCCGCCCAACGAATGGCAAGAAGTGCTCAACCTGACCATCGCCAGCGGCGACCTGCCGGATATCATCGTCGGCTTCAACGTCGACCCATCCACCCTGGCGCTATTTGGTCCGCAGGGCTTGTTCCTGCCCCTCAGCGGCTTGATTGAAGAGCATGGCCACTTCATCCACAAGGTCTTTGATGGCTCGCCGCAGGTGCGCCCGCTCATCACCTCCCCTGATGGTGAAATCTACGGGCTGCCGCAGGTCAACGAATGCTATCACTGCTTCTATTCACAGCGCGCCTGGATCAATTCCGACTGGCTGGCGAATGTCGACATGGATGTGCCGCAGACCACCGAGGAGTTCTTCAATGTGCTGATGGCTTTCAAAGAGCAGGATGCCAACGGCAATGGCGACCCCGATGATGAGATTCCGCTGGCGGCTGCCACCACGGGCTGGAACGGCAATATCGACGGATTCCTGATGAATCCCTTTGTCTTCAGTGAATTCGCCGGGCAGAACCGCTTCTTCGAGCAGAACGACGGCACCATCACCCAGAATGTAACCAGCGAGGGCTACCGCGAGGGCTTGCGCTACCTGCGGAGTTTGTTTGCGGCGGGGCTATTCGGCGAAGAGAGCTTCACCCAGCCGATGGACCAGATTAAGCAGCAGGTCGAGGGTGGCGATGCGCCGACCATCGGCGTCGTCATTTCGGGCGCGCACCCCAACTTCGCCAATATCGGCGGCGACCGCTGGAAGAAATATGTCGCCGTGCCCGCTCTGGAAGGCCCCACCGGCTTGCGCCAGGTGCCATTTAACCCTTGGGGCGTTGGCTCCGGGCAATGCACCATCAACAGCCAGACCGAACACCCCGTGGCGGCTTTCAAGTGGTGTGACGGCTTGTATGAGCGCGAGACGACCCTGCGCTCGGTCTTTGGCATCCCGCAATGGGAAGCCGCTGAAGGCGAAGACGGCCAATGGCGCTGGGCGGAAGACGGCGAGCCCGCGCTGGGCGGCGATGAATTCGAAGCCATCTGGCGGCGCTTGTCCACTTTCGGTTCGCTGCAGAATGTGCACTGGGCGCAGCGCGGGCCCAGCTATCGTCCCAACCACTTGCGTTTGGGCGAGGTGCGCCGCGATGATGCCGGCGGCTTGGAAGTTGTGCTGCTCGAAGAGACCCGCGTCGCTTACGAGCCCCACGCCCGCGCCATCGAAGACCTGATCCCGCCGCTGGCGCTGACGCCCGCGCAGGCTGCTGAAGTAACGGAGCTGCGCCTGGCTATCACTGACTTCGTGGCGCAGATGACGGCGGAGTTCGTGCTGGGGCGGCAGGACCTGGACACCGGCTGGGATAACTTCGTCGCCACCTTGGAGAGCCTGGGCATCAACCGCCTGGCGGAGATCTATCAAGTCGCTTACGACTCGCAATATGGCGGCTAGGCGATCCAGCCCACTTTTCTACCCCCTCGGTCCCCCCATATCAATGGGGGAAGGTTTCGCCGAGATCGGCTTCTCGTACCGATATCTCTGGTTGAAATACCGAGTTTGATGAATATAGCTCCCTTCCCCGATGCTTCGGGGAAGGGCCGGGGGTGGGGTAGGTAAAGGTATAGAGTGCCATGCCCCAAGCTAACATCCTCTTCATCGCCTCTGACCAACACAACGCCAAGGTACTGGGTCATGTCGGGCATCCAGAGGCGCGCACCCCGCAGCTCGACCGAATGGCGCGCGAGGGTGTCCGCTGTCAAGCCGCTATCAGCCAAAATCCCATCTGCACACCCAGCCGCGTCTCTTTCCTCAGCGGGCAATATCCGCACAATCATGGCTATTACAGCCTGAGCGGGCGCAATCCTGGCGGGCTGCCTAATATCTTCGGGCACTTCCGAGATGCCGGTTACTTCACAGCGGCGATGGGCAAGATCCACTGCCCGGAATACTGGGTGGAAGACACCTGCGATATCTTTCACGAGAGCAATTCCTACCGGGCGGGCAGCGTGGTCGGGCGCTCGGCTGCGTATACGAGCTTCTTACGCGAGCGCGGCGTCGAGCAACTGGAAGACCACATCCTGCTGCCAGAGTTTGGCGAGGGCGGACGCCAGTCGGTCGATAGCCGACCCAGCCCGCTGGCATTCGACGAGTCGCAAGAAGGCTGGCTGGCGGATGCCGCCATCGAAACCATGCAGACCGCCGCCCGCCGCGGACAGCCTTTTTTGCTGCATGTCAGCTTCCCGCGCCCGCATCAATGCACCACGCCCTGCCAGGAGTTTTGGGATCTCTACGCTGACAATGCGCTGAGCCTGCCGCCGAATGCCGACTATGACCTGGCAGCCGCCGGCAAAGCGCCGCATTTCATCGCTTCGGCAGCCCGCTGGCGCGCAGCCGACTGGGCGCTCTTTGAACCCCGCACTTTCGAAGCCGCTCGCCGTCGCAAGCTGCATGGTTATCTGGGCGCGGTCAGCCAGGTGGATGCGGCTGTGGGCAGGCTGCTGGACTACCTGCGCTCGGCGGGCTTGGCGGAGGACACCATCGTCGTTTATACATCCGACCACGGCGATTATGCGACCGAGCATGGCATCATGGAAAAAGCGCCCGGCATCTGCAGCGATGCCATCACGCGCGTACCGCTGATCTTCTGGTCGCCCCAGCGCTTGCCCGCTGGCGGGGTGGTCGAGACTGTGGTTGAGCTGATCGATATAAGCAATACCTTGTTTGCCTTGGCAGGGCTCGAAGCAATGGAAACCAGCGATGGGCGCGATATCTCGCCCTTGCTGCGGGGGGCAGCAGGGGATGCGCGGCGGCTGGGCATCACAGAATTCGCCTGGAGCAAGAGCCTGCGCAAAGGTCGCTTCCGCCTGGTGCATTATCCGCGCGCCATGTTCCCGGCGCAGCACCCCGATGGCTTCGGCGAGTTATATGACCTGCAAGCCGACCCCTGGGAGATGCGCAACCTGTATTTTGAAGCCGATTATCAAGATACAGTGCGCGAATTGCGGGCGGACCTGCTGGAATGGCTGATTACCAGTACGCGCCCGGGCACAGTCAGCGGCGTCAACAGCGCGCGATTCGGCTCGCCAGGATTGAATCGGCAGCGACTGCAACGCTACCAGACGGTCGTCAACCGCGATGGCAAGATCAACCCGCGCCGCCTGCATGAGGCGAAGAACAAGAATTATTTGTGAAAGGCTTTCGATCTAGAGTCAACGCAGAGAGTTGGCCTAGGGACGAGGCGGTGACTCGCCCGTTTCAATTCGGGGCGCTCTGCTGCTACAATGTTGCCAGCGCGCGAAAATATAAGGAAAAATATGCAGACAATACGCGACTTTTTACGGCAGCGCGGCTACCCGTCCGGCGAGCTGCATGACTTGCCCAGCTCCCAAAAGCGTTTCCCCGATGGCGCGCAATACCGCATCGAGATCCCCAGCGTCGAAGGTCCGCGTGCCTTGGCGGCAGTACTGGAGGCGGTGCGGCAACACGACATCACCATTCATCGCGTCTCACAAGGCAGCGGCATCTGGATGCTTAGCGATGCCGAAATCCGCGCGATGTGTCGGCTGGGCGCGGCGGCGGGCATCGAAGTCAGCTTGTTTGTGGGCCCGCGAGCGGCTTGGGGCACCAGCGCCCAAGTGCGTGCCAGCGCCGGCAAGAACCTGGGCGCGCGCCTGCGGGGCATGGATGAAGTCGTCTACGCCACCGAAGACATCCGGCGCGGCTGTGAATTGGGATTGCGCTCCGTGCTGGTGGCGGACGAAGGACAGTTGTGGCTCGTCGACCAGATGAAAAAAGCTGGCGAGCTGCCGGCTGACCTGGTGGTCAAAATCTCGGTGCAGATGGGCGCGGCCAATCCAATCGCCATCAAATTGCTGGAGCAGTTGGGCGCGGGTACCTACAATGTGCCGACCGACCTGACTGCTCCACAGATTGCCGCTGTGCGCGCCGCCGTCGACCTGCCGCTGGATGTGTATATCGAAGCGCCAGACGACTTCGGTGGCTTCGTGCGCCATTACGAAAGTCCGCAGCTCATTCGCATCGGCGCGCCTGTATATGTCAAGCTGGGCTTGCGCAACGCCCCTAATATCTACCCAAGCGGCGCGCACCTGGAAGAAACCGCCATCAAACTGGCGCAGGAGCGGGTGCGGCGGGCGGCGCTGGTCATGGGGCTTATCAAGCGGCATGCGCCCGGCGCGCTGATGAGCCAAGCCGGCGCGGCTGATATGGGAATTCCGGTAGCTTGACCCTCATTGCCAGGCATCTGGCATGATGGGCGACCCTGCGAAAACGAAACTCTGGAGGTCGGGACGATGAAAATCAGCCAAGTCAGCACCAAAGTCATGGGCACGCCCTGGCGTAACCTGCTCTTTGTCAAGGTAGAGACGGACGAGGGCTTGGTTGGTTGGGCGGAGGCGCGGCCCGTCGGCGGGGTTGGTCCCGTCATCGGCTACTTGAAAGAAACTGTGCCTGACTTCGCGCTGGGGCAAGACCCGTTTAATACCGAAGCGCTTGTCTACCGCATGTTGCGTGAGACCTATGGACGCGCTGGCGAGATTGCCATGACGGGCATCGCTCTGCTGGAGATCGCCTGTTGGGATATCATCGGCAAGGCGCTGGGGCAGCCGCTCTATCGCCTGCTGGGCGGGGCAATGCGCGAGCAAATCAAAGCCTATGCCAATGGCTGGTATCGCGTCGAACGCCAGCCCGATGCCTGGCATGACGCCGCCAAAGAGGTCATCGCCAAAGGCTATCGCGCGCTCAAGTTTGACCCCTTCGGCAGCGGCTTTTATGAATTTACCCGCCAGGAGAAGCTCTTGAGCATCGCCCTGGTCGAGGCGGTGTATGACGCTGTTGGACCCGATGTCGAACTTTTGATCGAGATGCACGGGCGCTTCAACCCCGTTACCGCCGCCGAGATTATCCGCGACTTGGCTGAATTCCGCCCGGCTTGGGTCGAAGAGCCGGTGCCGCCTGAGAACCTGCGCGCGCTGCGAGATGTCCGCGAGATGGCGCTGCCGCTGGGCATCCCCGTGGCGACTGGCGAGCGCATCCACACGCCTTACGAATACCGCGAACTTTTTGAGCTGGGCGCGGCGGATATCATCCAGACCGATATCACGCACTTCGGTGGCATCGGCAATATGAAAAAGCTGGCGGGCACAGCCGAGATGTATTATGTGCTGGTTGCGCCGCACAATGTCGGCGGTCCTTGCTCGACCATGGCGTCGCTGGCCGTGGCGGCGACTACGCCCAACTTCAAAATCCAGGAATACTTCAACGACTTCGCCGACCCGCCTGTCAAAGCCGTGGGCATCGGCATGCCTGAGGTGGTCGATGGCTACTTCCCACTGCCCAGCAAACCAGGGCTGGGCTTGGATATAGACGAAGACCTGATCGACGAATACCCGCAGCGCCAGACCGATTTCAATCTGTTCAGCGATGACTGGCACCGTCGCGACTTGAAATAAGCCGGTCAATCCTACTCGTCACAGAGGCGCAAAAGTAAGTGCAGGTAAGTCGTGCGAATACAGCCCCCGGCCCCTTGCCCCCAGAACGAGGGAAGATCAAGCCTTTGCAGTGATCCTGTAGTATTAAAGCCCCTCCCTTATTTTGGGGGAGGGGTAAGTGGACATTCAAAGTCTCATTACTTTCTTGATTCTACTTCTGCGCCTCTGCGGTGAATTAAGTTTAAGAACTTACTTGGACTTACTGCCTGACAAGCAACTGGAAGGAAAGCGACCATGAAACGCATGACAGCGGCGCTATTTTATGAGCACGGCGAGCGCGATGTGCTGCGCCTGGAGCAAGTGCCTGTGCCTGCGCCTGCCGCTGGCGAAGCGCGCATCAAAGTGGATGCCTGCGCGCTGAACTGGCTGGATGTGGGCATCCGCCGCGGTCCGCAATTTGGTGCTGTGCCCCTGCCGCTGACGACCGGCGTCGATGTCTGCGGGCATATCGACGCGCTGGGCGAAGGCGTTACCGGCTGGCGCGAGGGCGATGCCGTTACCGTCTATTCGCTGCTGACCTGCGGCGATTGTGAACATTGCCGGGCGGGTGATGTTACGATTTGCCCGCAGCACGAGATCATCGGCGAACACCGCAACGGCGGGCTGGCTGACTATATGCTGGCACCGGCGCGCAACTTGATACCCAAACCAGCGGCGCTTTCGGCTGTGGAAGTAGCGGCGCTGCCCGTCGTTGCCATGACGGCTTGGCACATGCTCATCACTGTGGCGCGCTTGCAGGCTGGGGAGACTGTCTTCATCCCCGGTGCGGGCGGTGGCGTGGCTTCCATCGGCATTCAGATCGCCAAAGTTGCCGGCGCGACCGTCATCGCCAGCACTTCCAGCAGCGAGAAAATGGCAAAAGCGCGCGAACTGGGCGCGGACCATGTCGTCGACTATCACGATGCCGACTGGGTCGAGCAAGTTATCGACTGGACGGGCGGACGCGGCGTCGATGTGGCGCAGGACTTGGTCGGCGCGAAGACCTGGGCGAGCTCGCTGCAAACATTGGCGCGCGGCGGGCGGATGGTCGTCTGTGGCTCGCATTCGGGCAAGCAATTCCCCCTACATATCCCGCAGATTTACCACCGGCAACTGAGCATCCTGGGCTCCAATGGCGGTACATACAATGAATTGTGCAAGGCGCTGGAACTGGCGAATGCCGGCGCGCTGCGCCCGGTCATTGACCGCGTGCTGCCTCTGGCGGAGATCCGCGAGGGACATCGCATCCTGGAAGAGCACGATCACTTTGGCAAGGTGGTCATGCAGGTCGGCGACTGAATTAAGGCAATGGCGTCAAATTAAATTTGCCACAGAGGCACAGAGCTTTGGTCTAGGGGCACCCCTGGGCCGCCCGCCGTTTTCTGTGATGATTCTGGGCGAGCCAAGGCTCCGCCCCTACAGATTCCATTCTCACGACTTACTTGGTCTTACTTCTGTGTCGCTGTGGTGAATCTAAGACGAGGCTCGCCAGCCTGCGCCAAAGCGCGCCTCGATGTATTGCTGCTGTCGCTGGCTGCTGCGCACCTGGCGGTCCAGCGCGGCTGGGTCCCATTCCGCCAGCAGGTCGGCTTGCAGGGTCGCCACGATTCCCGCATAATCCGCATCGCCTGCGAGGTTACGAAATTCGCCGGGGTCCGCCTCGATATCATACAACTCAGGCGGCTCGCCCCAGCTGTAATTCAGCTTGAAACGTCCGCGCCGCAGCATCGCCATCGGTCTGTCGCTGCCATGCGCCAGGTACTCACAGAAGGCTTCGTCTTTCCAGTGCGAGTCGCCCTGGGTCAACAGCGGCAGCAGGCTTTCGCCATCCAGCGGCAAGGGGCAGACATCGCCGGCAATATCGCAGATGGTCGCCGCCACATCGACCAGCGAGCAGACCTGGGAGATGCGCTGCCCGGCGGGTATCTGCCCGCGCCAGGCAATCTGCAAAGGCACGCGCGCCGAGGCTTCATAGAAGTTGGATTTGCGCCACATGCCATGCTCGCCATTCATATCGCCATGGTCGCTGAGATGAATGATGACGGTGTTTTCGGCTTGTCCGGTCGCCTCCAGCGCCTCCAGCAGCTCGCCGATTTTGGCGTCAAAATAGCTGATGAGCGCATAATAAGCGGCGCGAGCGCGGCGAACCACCTCATCGGGAAATTGCGGAAAACCAAACATCAGGCGGATGCGCTGCGCCATCGGGTGCAGGTTCGCCAAGTGTCCATCCGGCAGCTGCGGCAGGTCCATCTGCTCGGGCGGGTACATGTCCCAGTATTTTTGCGGCGCGATGTAAGGGAAGTGCGGCGCAATGAATGAGACATTGAGCGCCCAGGGACGGCGCTTGCGGGCGGGGTCGCGCAGGTACTCAAGCGCTCGCTGCTGCGCCAGTTCGTCACAGTCGAGCTCTTCCGACCAGCCCGGTCCGGCATTGTAAACTTCGTGCCAAGGCTGCTCGGCTGGCACAATGCCATCGTCCCAGGTGTGGATAGGATGATAGCGCTCCGCATGCAGGTCGCGGGCAAGCTGCTGCTGAAAGCCATGCAGTTGGTCGCTGCCGCCAAAATGTTGCTTGCCAGAAAGCGCCACATCATACCCGACATCGCGCAGCCGATGCGCCCAGGTGACCACCTCCGAGCGCAGCGGCGTAACATTGTCCCAACTGCCGATTTGGCTGGCGAAGCGCCCGCTCATAAAAGACATGCGCGAGGGCATGCACAGCGGCGAATTGCAATAAGCGGCGTCAAAAGTCGCGCCCAACTCCGCCAGCCGCTGCATATTGGGCGTGCGCGCGATGGGATGCCCATAAACGCTGCTAAACATGGGCGCGTGCTCGTCGGACATGATGATGAGGATGTTGGGCTGGCTCATAATCGTCTCGTTCTATTCCAGTAGAGGCGGTTTTTTGCCGCTGGCTAGAGCGTCTCGCCCAGTTTTACGGCTTGGAAGATGCGCATGCGCCGCAGGATGACCAGCAGGATGGCCATGATGAGCGCGAAAGTGAAGACGAAGAGCGCCACGATCTGCGCGATTTCTGCCCATGCCATGCCGACCAGGTAGGGCGGTACAACGCCTTCCAGACTGCTGACAAATTGCATATAGGGGATGTATAGCAGGCTGACCAGCAAGCCGATGCCCAAGCCCAGCGCCAAGCCCAGCACAATCAGCAAGCCCAACTCCCATGCTACCGATAGCATCATCGAGCCGCGCGACAAGCCGATCGCCCGCAAGATGCCCAACTCCACATAGCGGCGCTGGTAGGAGAAGATCGTATACAGCAAGAAGCCGATCATCGTCGCCAGCGACGAAGTAATGAAGCCGATGGAGAGCAAGCCAAACAAGCCCTGTCGTTCGGGGCGTGATTGTTCGCGGTTGATGCGGCTGATGGGCTCTTCCAGCGAAACGCCCGCCGCGCCCCGTTCGATCAATGCGCGCTGGAATGCCCGCCCGTCAAAACCCGGCTCGATGCGCGCGATCACGCGGTGCGCCAGTTCCAGCTGGGCTTGCTCGAACAAATAGTCCAGGTTGCCCAAGAAGAGCGCGCCGTCTGCTTCAGGATACCATCGCGGGAAGTAATCCAGCGCGCCGACGATTTGGAAGTTCACTTTGAAGGTATCGCCGCCGCTGCGGATGTCGAGCTCCACCAAATCGCCAATATCCAGCGCCCGGCTCTGCATGAACTCGCGCGAGACAACCAGCGAATCCGGCTGCTGCGCCAGGGCATTGGTCAAATACCCGAGGCGGATAGCGGCGAAGTCGGGCCGCCAGAAAATGACTGGGCCCAAGGCATCGCGGTCGACACCGACCAAGCGCCCGCTCACGCTGCCCGAGGTCAGGCGCGCTGTGGCAGGGTATTCGCCGACGCGGGTGGCAACGCGCACATGCGGCATGGAGGTGAATTCGCTGATGTGCATATAGGCGGGCGGCGCATCGTCCGCGGCAGCGCCCGGGAAGCCGCCCGGCGCTTGGCTATAGACGCGCACCGATATATCCGCCGAGACGCGATAATACTGCTGTTCGTAGAGGTAGCGGTCGATCGTGCGGGCGAAAGACGCGGTGTAGATGCCCAGGCTGATGGTGCAGACCAGCAAAATTAGCGGCAGGTAATAGGTGCCGGGCGCGCGCTCCAACTGGCGCGTTACCATCAGCAAGCCGACGCTGTTCGTCCACTGGATGAGCCAAGCCAGGAAGCGTAAGACCGGCGCCAGAAAGCGCAGCGCAAACAGCGTAAAGGCGAAGATGGTCAGCGGCGGCAGCAAAAAGACAAAAGGCTGTTCATAAGCCTGGCTGATATTGCGCGCGCCGCCTTCGACATTGATCAGTCCGCCCTGCTGCACGACTTGATAATAGAAATAGCCAATCAGCGCCAGCAGCAGCAGGTCCAAGCCCGCGCGCTGCCACAAGGGTTTGCCCAGCAGGCGGGCGCGGTCCATCTTGTAGCTGATGATGGTATGCCGCGAGGCGCTGATGGTGGGCACAACGCGGACCAACACCGTGAAGAGCAGCGCCAGAGCAATGGCTGTGCCGATGTTGGGCGGCACTGAGACGATGAAGCTTTCTCCCCAGCGGAAGTCCATGAAACTGCGCGTCGTGCCGATGAGCTGCGTGAAAGCCAGCGCCAGCGCGCCGCCAATCACCAACGCGATTAGGCCCATGATGAGCCCTTCGACCGTCGTCAAGCCCACCACCTGGAAAGGCGATGCGCCGCGGCTACGCATGACAGCGGTTTCATTGCGCTGTCCATCAACCACCAGCCCAACCAGCATGATCAAAAAGACAATCAGCAAAGCCACAATCGGGATGCTGAAGACGGTCAAGGTCAATGTCATGACCGTCATTACGCGCCGGTAATAACTCAACTCGTCGACCGGCGACGCCTGGATATAAGTACCGGGCAGGTACTGGTCGGCGATTTTTTCGGTGTCATCGTGGCGGCGGATTAGCTCATCCACGCGGCTGGTGTTGATGCTGCTGCCATCGGTAACCAGATACCAGACCGCCAGGTTGATCTCGCTCTCGGTAAAGGGCGCGATGCGGTTGGCATAGCTGGCTTCGTTGATGAGCAGAATATCGGCGAAGACATTGGGGCGATAAAACCAGTATTCATCGTCTTCATCACGCGGACGCCACACGCCCGAAATGCGGATTTCTGTGATTTGCAGCGGGTCTTCGGGCTCGAGCCGCCAGTTGTAGCCCGCAAAGGTTTCGCCGGCTTGGATGCCAAACTCGCTGGCGAAGTCTTGGTGGATCATCGCCTCGATGATGCTGTTGGGGTCGGGCGCAGCCGCCGCCGGGTAGCTGCCTTCGACCACTTCGACCTGACTCTCGATATTTTCTGTCGTGCCGAAGCTGACATAGTCCAGCGACCGGTTCTCATCGCGGTAATTTGTCTCGCCGGCGGGGTACAGGCGGAAGTTCTCCGTCTCCAGGTGGCGGACGAGGCGCGTACTGCGCAAGCCCAATTCCGCGCCGCCCTTCTCACGCAGGTAGCCATCCAGGTCACTGATGGCTTCCCAGTTGACGGGCTCGTTCCAACTGCCGATGTAACTGAAGAGAAAAGAGAATGGCGGACGATTAATGCGGTCGGGACCTTCGGTGAGGCGCTCGGTCAAGACGCGGAAAGCCACCGACTCGGCGTAGATGGGGATGGTCAGCACCAGCGCCACGGCCACGGTCAAACCGATGATGGTGGCAGCTGACAGCAGCGGTTGCGCCAGCAGACGTTTGACCGCGACGACCAGGATGGCGCGCAGGCGATGAAGCTGGCGCGTCATGGACCGATGACCACCTGGTTCTCTTCCGCGCCTTTTAATACCTCGACCATGCCGCCGCCTTCCAAGCCCAGCCGCACATCGACGCGCTGTTGCACGCCTTCATTCTGCACGACGATGAACTCGCGTCCGCTGAAGGTGCGGATGGCTGATACCGGCAGCACGAGCACATCCTCGCGCGTATCGATGACGACGGTGAAGTTCATACGGTCGCCAACCTTGAATTCACCCGGCGGCGGCTGTTCGTCAAAAGCCACATGCACCAGCTCGTCGGGCGATAGTCCATAAGGCGCGGGCAAGCTGGCGATGGTGCCGCTATAGACAGCGCCGGGGATGGCGGCGCGCTGGATCGTCAGTGGCATGCCCTCTGCCAGTTCGCTGAGGTCGTCGGCATCCATCTCGTCCGTGATTTCCAGCACGGTCATGTCGGCGACAACGGCGATGGGTTCAAAAGCGTAGACTTGCTCGCCGGGGTCGGGCGCGAAATAAGTCAGGCGGCCCGTGGCTGGCGCGGTCAGCTCGGCGCTGGCGATGGCAGCATTCAACTCATCAACCTGTTTCTGCGCCCGCTGCACATCAAAGCGCAGTTGCGGGTCGACGCCTTCGGTCAGCTCATCAATGGCGACTTGCGCCAGGTCGCGCGCGATGGTGAGCAGGTTGATTTGCAGGCTTTCGTCAAGGCTGGGCGGGTCGGCTGCGCTGGCAACCGCATGGTCAAGCTGAAGCCGCGCCATCTGCAAGTTGAGCGTGGCGCGGCGGCTATCGAAGCGCTCTTTGTTCTCGGCGCTCTCCAGGATGGATGTGGCGACTGCCAATTCCTCGTTTGCATTTAGCAGTTGGTTTTCCAGCGCGTTGGTATTGAGTCGCGCCAGCACATCGCCCTGGCTGATATCGACGCCGGCATCGACGAAGACCTCTTGCACGCGCCCATCAAGTTCAAAGCCAAACTCTTCCGCCAGCACCGGCGCGATCCGCCCGAAGAAGCGGCGCTCATAGACGATATCGCCGCGCTCGACTGTATAGATGGGCTTGCTGGGCACGACCGGCGTGGGGATGGGCGTGGGTTCGCCTTCAGTGATGGCGTCGCCGAAGCTGGCTTGCGCCGCACAACCACTGAGCAAAAGGCTTATGCCGCCGAGCAAGAAAAGCAATAATGTGCGCAAGGGTCGCCTCCCGCTTTGTCCGACACAGGTAGTATAAACGCGCTGATGCGAATGGTCTAGCTGCTCATAGCAATGCGCCAGATTAACCACATCAAATTAATCATCACAGAGGAAACAAGGAAACACAGAGGGCGCAGAGGTTTTGTGTAGGGGCGAGGCGGTGACTCGCCCGTTTTCCCTCAGATCGAAACACGGAAGCGCGTGTATGCCGCCGAAGCCGCCAGCGCCAGATAGAGCAGGCTGAACAAGCCTAAGCCGCCGCTCATCGCCAGGCTGCCCAGCAAGCCGCCCGCCACCACCCCGCCCGCGCAGACCAGTCCACTATACCGCCCACGCCGCCGCCTGGTCAGCCGCAGCGCCAATTGCGCAATTACCGTTCCCAGCGCCGGCGCCAAGAGCAAACCCACGATGACGAAGCCGCCAATCAGCATGGTCAGCAGGCTGGTTACTGCGCCGCCAGCCAAGCCGACCACAGCCACCAGCGTATAATCGGTCATGGTGCCGGCGTAGAACTTGTCTTCGTGCCCACGCACGCATTCGCGGCAGGTATAGCCGATGGGCGTTCGCACGGCGCATTCGGCGCACATATAGCGCTCACAGCGATTGCAGCGCAAGCCCGTATCGCGTTGGGGATGCCGCGCGCAAAAGGTAATCTCGTCCTGGCTTGTGGTGTCGGAAATCGGGGGAGACATGCGCGCCTCTGTGTTAATCCGCGAAAGTCATGCGCCGCGGTCCATGGCGGTTGATGCGCGGCTCCAGGCGGTCCAAAAGCGAACGATAGAAATAATTGCGCTCGCGCAGGCGCAGAAACTGGCTGACCGGCTGGGCGGAGGTTACGCGCACATGCTGGTTTTTCTGCAAGTCGGCGACGACTTTGCCATCAATCGTCAGCACGACCTGGCTGCGATTTTCACGCGTCGGCTCGACATCGACGACGGCTCCGCGCGCCAGCACGATGGGCCTGTCCATGCTCAAATGCGGCGCCATGGGCAACATCAGGATATTGCGCAGTTCGGGCGGCAGGATGGGCCCGCCAGTCGCCAGCGCATAAGCGGTTGAGCCAGTGGGCGTGGACAAAATCAGGGCATCGGCATTGTAGGTGGTCGCCCAGTGCTTATCGATATATGCCGCCAACTGCACCATGCGCCCGAAGACACTGCCGCTGATGACAACATCGTTCAGCGCATGAAACTCACCCAGCGTCCGCCCCCGATCTTCCAGCAAGGTGGCTTGCAACATCATGCGCTGCTCGATCCAATAATCGCCAGACAAGAGTTGATCCAGGCTCCCCGCGCAGTCTTGCGGCTGTTGTATCTCGGTGAGGAAGCCCAGCCAGCCCATGTTGACGCCCAGCACGGGCACGCCATGCGCCGCGCAGACACGCCCAGCCCGCAGCATCGCGCCATCGCCGCCTATGGCGATGACCAGGTCGGCATTGGGCACATCGTCGCTGACCTTGCGCTCGTCCCACTCGGTATGCAGCCAGTGTTTTATACCGCGCCGATGCAGCAAATCCGCAATATCGCGGGCGACCGGGTGGGTATCGGGGCGGGTGGGGTGCGCCAGGACACCGATGCGTTTGATGTCGGTCAATTCAGCCTCTCACGTTGTATTGCTGAAGTCATTATGCTGCAGATTGCCTGGCAATCCTATATCGGAAGGCTGGAGCAATCGCATCAAAATTAATTCACCACAGAGGCGCAGAGGGCACAGAGATTTGGTGTAGGGGCGAGGCGGTGACTCGCCCCTTTTTCCTGCGCCTTAGCCAAAACGCCCGGCGATGTAATCGGCGGTTTCTTGCTGGGCGGGGCTGGCGAAGACCGTGGCTGTTTCCGCGTATTCGACCAGCTCTCCCCAGCGCAGCTCGTGCCCGCCTTCCATGCGCTTGCGGATATTGAAGAAGGCGGTGTAGTCCGAGGCGCGTTGTGCCTGCTGCATGTTGTGCGTTACGATGACGATGGTGTAGTCGCGCTGCATTTGCCGCATCAATTCTTCGATGCGCTGGGTGGCGAGCGGGTCAAGGGCGCTGCAAGGCTCGTCCATCAGGATGACATCTGGCTCGATGGCGATGGCGCGCGCGATGCACAGCCGTTGTTGCTGCCCGCCCGATAGCGCCAGTCCCGATTTGTTGAGGTCGCCACTGACTTCGTCCCAAAGCGACGCGCCACGCAGGCTGCGTTCGACGATTTCATCCAGGATGGCTTTCTTTTTCACGCCCAGCAGGCGCGGTCCATAAGCGACATTGTCGAAGATGCTCTTGGGGAAGGGGTTGGGCTTTTGGAAGACCATACCGATGCGCCGCCGCACTTCAACGGGGTCGACCTGCTCGGCGTAGAGATTCTGGTCGCGGTAGATAATCTCGCCAGCGACCCGCGCGCCTGGCACTAGCTCCAACATGCGGTTGATGCCGCGCAGCACCGTGCTCTTGCCGCAGCCGGAAGGACCGATCAAGGCGGTGATTTTGTTCTTGTAGACGGGCAGGCTCACCTCCGCCACCGCGCAGAAGTTGCCATAATAGAAGCTGCAATCGCGCAGCTCTATCACCAGATCGCTATTTTTTCTGTCTGCCATGGTTAGAACCTTATCGAATAGCGGTTGCGCAGGACAATGGCGACGGCATTCAGCGCCAGCATCAGCGCCAGCAGCACAATGATGGCGGCAGCGGCGATATCGGCGAACTGCCCCTGGGGCCGCGCTGTCCATTGGTAGATTTGGATGGGCATGGCGGTGAATTGCGAGAAGGGGCTGGTCGGGTCGGTGAGCAGGAAGGTGGCTGCGCCCACCACAATCAGCGGCGCGGTCTCGCCGACAGCGCGCGAAACCGACAATATCGTGCCGGTCATGATGCCGGGCGTCGCCGCCGGCAGGATCTGCCGCCAAATCGTCTGCCAGCGAGTCGCGCCCAAGCCATACGATGCCTCGCGGATGGTGTAAGGCACGGCGCGGATGGCTTCTTGGGCGTTGATGATGATGATAGGCAAGATCAGCAGCGCCAACGTCAAGCCCGCGCTGAGCAAAGTGCGTCCGTTGGGTGAGAAGCTGTTGCTGCGCGCCAGGCTGGACATCAGCGCATCGAAGGCTTCGTCATCCAGGCTGCCCTCCGCCACATCAAAGCGATAGGCTTTGCCACGCATTTCGATATCGTGCGGCTTGCTGACGCGGGTGACGACCACATCGACCGTCATGTCCAGCGCTTCGGCGAGCGCATCAGCCATCTCGCTTACATCCGAGTTGCCCTGCATAGTCAGGCTCGGTGTGCCATAGCGCAAAAAGACATCTACCAACTGCTGCGCGCTTTGTTCGTCTAGCTGGGCGCTGTCGGCGCTGAGCGCGCCATTTTCGTAGGTGATTCCACCCACGAAGACCGGGCTGATGCGCTCGACCACAGTCTCGATTGTGGGCGCTTCGAAATTGACATGGAAGACCATGCCGCTGGTAAAAGGCGCCAGCGCGCGCACGAAGATCGCCAAGCCCAACATGCCATAGATGATGGAAGGCACGCCCGCCAGGTTGCGCACATTCGTCTCGATGAGGCGGTTAATCAGCCCGCGATGCGCGTATTCTTCCAGGTAGATGGCCGCGCCCACGCCGATAGGCAGCGCCACCAGCACCACCACAATCATCAAGCCCGCCGAGCCAATCAACGCCGTGCGCACGCCCGCCAGCGCCGGGGCGCTCGACATGGGCTTGGTCAAGAACTCGCTGTCCAGCCAGCTATGGAAGCGGATGACTGTGACTTCGGCTGCCTCCAGGCGCTGGCGTTTTATGTAGTCAGCCAGGATGGGGCCTTCAATCTGCGCCTTGATTGTCTCGAAATTGAAGATGGTGTCGCTCAGGGGGAAGCTGGCGATGACCTGCTGCTCGACCACTTCTTCCAATACCAGCCGCCGCAATGTGGCACTGTCGGCATACTTCGCCAGCAGCGCCGCCTGGTCTTCGTGGCTGATGCTTTTTAGCAGCTCATCGGCGATGGCTGGGTCAACATTGGGGTCGCCGACGATCTCGGTCACGGTGGCTTTTGTGAAGTCTTCTTTGGGCACCTGGCTGATGGTATCGCGGATAAAAACGCGCAGCCGTCGTCCGACATGCTCCAGCAAGATGGCGGCAAGCTCTTCATTGGTCAATGTATCCAGCGCAGGTCCGCCGGTCAGCGCGGCTGGTTCGATGGTATTGACGACGCCGATGGTGCCAAATGCCTCGTTGGCGACATTCAAAAACAGCGCAATCAGCGCCAAGCCAGCCACCGACACGGAGAACAAGTTGAAGAGCCGCCCAAGCCGCCCGCGCTGATGCCGCTTCTCCAGCCGCTGGTAGAAGGCTTTCTCGCCGGGCATGTAGTGCTTGGTTTTTTCAGGGAATGCCTCTGCGCCGACTGGGTGATGACGATTACGAGAAGCCATTAGTAGACCTCGCGGAAACGGCTGATGACGACGCGGCTAAGCGCATTGAGCAGGAAGGTCATGACGAAGAGCGTCAAGCCGATAGCGAAGATGCTGTTGTAATCAATGCTGTCGTAGCTGAGGTCGCCGCCACTGATGCGCGCGATATGCCCGGTCATGGTCTCGGCGGAATCGAAGGGGTTGAAGCTGAAGTTGGGTCCCGCGCCCGCCGCGATTGCCACAATCATCGTCTCGCCGATAGCCCGCGAAACCGCCACGATGAACGCCGCCAGGATGCCGCTCAGCGCCGCGGGCATCACCACCTGGATGACGGTCTCCAGTTTGGTCGCGCCCAAGCCATAGGATGCCTCGCGCAATGCTTGCGGCACCGCATGCAGCGCGTCTTCGCTCATGGAGCTGATGAGCGGGATGATCAAAATACCCACCACGATGCCCGCCGAGCCAGTATTGTAGATATTAACGACTTCCACGCCAAAGACCGCCCGCAGCAAAGGCGTCATAAATGTCAGCGCGAAGTAACCATAGACCACAGTCGGGATGCCCGCCAGGACCTCCAGCACGGGCTTGATGATATTGCGGACGCGCGGCGAGGCATATTCACTTAAGTAGATGGCTGCGCCGATGCCTAGCGGCAAGGCGACCAACATGGCGATTGTGCTGGTCATCAAGGTAGCGTTAATCAGCGGGATGACGCCGAATTCACCGATAGCGGGGATCCAACTGGTATTGGTGAAGAACTCGCTGACCGTGGGCTGGTCGTTGTATTCGACCGCCACGCCAGCGCTGTGGGGCGCGATGGTATTTTCGCCGCGGATACCCCGCCGCACTTCAATCATGGGCAGGTAGCCGGCGTCTGTGAACTGGTCGGCGATACGTTTGGAAAGCGGATAGACAGTCGAGCTGCCCGCCATGTTTATTTTGCCAAAGACGGTGGCTGGGTCGATGGCTGGAGCTTGGCTGGCATTTGTCGCGCGGATCCACTGGTTGCGCGCTGCAGCCAGTTTATCTACCGATGCCTGGAAGTAGCCGACATCGACGATGACCGCATTCACATTGGCGAGGCTATAGCTGATGAAATCTGCCACTTGTGGCTCTGCGCGCATGATTTCGGCATCGCTGTATAGAAACAACGGACGCGCGAGGGCATAGCTGCCATCCTCGACCGCGCTGGCGGAGGGCGCGAGGCCATCCAGCGACAGGATGCGCAGGTCGGCGGCGTTGGCAAGGTAATAGGCATAGCCAAAAAAGCCGATCGCATAGGGATTGCGCTTGATGCTGCCGACCAACTGCTCGTCATTCTCGGACAGGATGGGCTGGCGCGCCAGGATTGGCTCGCTGTCATAATCAAATACCGCTTCTACAAAAAAGTCGAAACTACCGCTGTCGGTGCCGGGGATGACCAACTGGATCGGCTCGTCGGGGTATTCAGGGCGGACATCCGACCAGCGCTCTGCCTCGCCAAAGATTTGCCGCAACTGGGCAAAGCTCAGCTCGCTGATGAAGTCGTTGTCGGCGCTGACTGTGATGGCAAGAGCATCGCTGCCGACGCGGAATCCCACCGGCGTTATGCCTTGCTCGGCGCAGGCAGATTCTTCGCTGGCTTTGACGGCGCGGCTGGCATTGATGATCTGCGGACGGCGCAAGCCTGCTTCCGCCAGTGCAATCTCGCTCGCGCAGAAGCGAGCGAAGCCACCGCCCGTGCCGATGACCGCGATATCGACGTGGTTGTTGTGGAACTTGCTGATCTCCATGACTTCTTGCCCGATGCGGATGATGTCGCTTTCCGCGATTGCCGCCAGCGCCTTGCCGGGCTGGATGCGCGCGCTGGTGGCGCTTTCGTCCATATCGCTGAGGATGGCGCGATTGGAATTGACCCATTGGTCGCGCGTGAAGAAGGCAATCGATTCATTGCCCAGCACCAGGATAATGCCGATGGTGGTGAAGATCGATAGCAAGCCGCAAGCGAATAGCAAAAGCTGGATGAGAGCTTCGTGCCACTTGAACCTGCGGCGCAGGTCGAGCTGCCCAGCTTGCGCTTGGACGAGGGGCTGGCTGCGGCGCGGACTGTCGGTATCGGGCATGGGGCGCTCGTGGAGCTATGCTGGCGGCCGAGGAGCCAGCCTAACGCGGCTACGGCACCCGCTAAGGATACCGCAGCCGTGTAGGTTTGCCTATTGCGGCTGACTTATCCGGACATTCCCTCTTCTTCGTCCCTGTCATCCATCAGATCCAGCGCGGCATCGCCAATCGGCGTCATGCCATTAGCCATACGCCAGGCATCGATGGTGCCGGAGAAGGCGTATTCCGACGCCGGGAAGTAGCCGACATCCTCAACCTCGTCATTGACATAGCTCAGGTAGAAGTTGATGAAGGCGTTGACTGCGGGCTTCTCCGCCATGATGCCGGCATCGCTGTAGATGTAGAGCGGGCGCGCCAGCGGGTAGCTGCCATCATCGGCGGTTTCGGACTTGGCTTCGATACCCTCAATCTTGAGGATGTTCAAGACATCGGCATTCTCAACATAGTAGGCATAGCCGAAGAAGCCGATGGCGTAGGGGCTGCCGGTGATGCCCTGCACCAGCACGTTGTCGTCTTCGGAGAGTTGCGGGTTGGCGCTGAGGATGGGCTCTTTATCTTCGTCGAATACTGCTTCGACAAAGTAGTCGAAGGTGCCGCTGTCGGTGCCGGGGATGAACCGTTGGATGGTTTGTGGGGGCCATTCGGCACGGACATCCGTCCAGGTTTCAGCGCTGCTAAAGAGCGCCGCCAGTTCTTCCAACGTAACATCGCTGACGAAATCATTTTCGGCGGAGACGGTGACAGCCAAGGCATCGCTGCCGACGCGAAATTCGATCGGCTGGCGGCCAATCGCGGCGCAAGATTCGACTTCACTGTCCTTGATAGCGCGCGAGGCATTGCTGATATCGGTTTCGCCTTCGACGCAGAAGCGCTCAAAGCCAGCGCCCGAGCCGATAGAAGCGATTGACGGCGCGACGCCGCCTTCGTCCGTCCACAATTCCGCCATGCGTTCACTGAGCGGGAACACGGTCGAGCTGCCGGCGGTGATGATGGAGCCATCGGCGTGCTCAAGCGGGTCGACCTCAGGCAGCCCATGATCCATCGCCAGCGCGGGGGGCAAAAACAGCATTGTGGCGAGCAGAACGGAAAGCATAGTAGCGGTTTTCATGTGTCTTGCGCCCTCCCTAAGCCTGAAGCGTTTGTCGATGCCGGGCGGCTAAGCCACCTAAGAATCATCGTAGCTGAAGGTCTGTTAAAGAGGGCATCGAGTACTTTAAGCTGCGGCTATGTTTCTATTAAGTGGCGATTAGCGCTGCCCCCAGCCTTGTCCTTGCGCAGAGTCTCATTATTACGATTACGCGGCTGCCCAATCTCAAAGCGCAGCGCAGGCTCACTGCCGTCCGCCGATTATGCTAAAATCGCCATTATGCGACTGATTGACATTCACCTGCCTGCGGCGGCTTGTCTGGCTGGGCTGCTGTTGCTGCTGCTGGCTTGCAATATGGGCACGAGCGAAAATGCCCCGCCGACGCTGGCACCACTGCCGACGCTGCCGCCTGTAGCCACGCTGGGCTATGCCGCGCCGGGGCCAGTGACCGTGCCCGAGATTGGCTCGACACCTGAAGAACCGCCGGTTGATGTCGTGGGCGAGCTATTGGCGCAGGTCGAATCCGACCGCTTGATGCAGCATGTGCGCAGCTTGCAAGAGTTCCAGACGCGGCACATCGCCTCTTCGCAAGATTCCCGCGTGGAAGGCATCGGCGCGGCGCGGCAGTATATCAAAGACCAGCTCCAGCTAATCAGCAGCGCATCCGGCGGCAGCCTCTACACCTTTGAACTGCGCTTTGACGCCTACATTACGCCGGACGAGCTTAGCCCGCAGTTCAATATCGTCGGCGCGATCGGCGGCAGCGAGGTCAACGCTGGCACCATCCTGGTCGGCGCGCATTATGATAGCATCGGCTTGGAGCGCACTTCGGGCAGCGCCTATGCGCCTGGCGCTAACGATAATGCCTCGGGCGTGGCGGCTGTGCTGGAGATGGCGCGCATCCTCAGCGCGGCAAAATACAAAGCCACGGTGATGTTCGCGCTCTTCTCTGCCGAAGAGATCGACCGCCAAGGCAGCCGCGCCTTCGCCGCCTGGATCAAACAAAGCAATATCGACCTGGTCGCGATGATCAACCTCGATACGATTGGCAATGTGCACGACTTCTCAGGCGTGGTCAATGATGAGCAGTTGCGGGTATTTTCCGCGCCGCCGAATGCGAGCTCGCCATCGCGCAAGCTGGCGCGCTCCGCCAACTTCCTGGCCTATAACTATGAACTGGATTTGGATTTGCAGGTGCAGGACGCCATCGACCGCGAAAACCGCTGGGGCGACCACTTCTCTTTCAGCGAGCTGGGCTACCCAGCCATGCGCTTCATCAACGCGCACGAAGAAAAGCGCAACGCCGACCCCACCGATACCATTGAATTCATCGAGCCAGCCTACCTGCGCCGCGCCACACAAGCCACGCTGGCTGTGCTGCTGTCGCTGGCGGATGGCCCGCGCCCGCCCGCCAATATCGCCCTGCGCAACCGCGAAGAGCGCTCGCAAGAACTGGTCTGGGAGCCAGTCGCCGCCACCAGCTACATCGTCGCCCTGCGCCCGCCTGGCTCGCTGCATTATGCCCAGCAGATTCTATTTGATGAAACCAAGCTGGTTTGGGATGGCTTCGGCGCTTATGAATCCATCGCCATCGCCGCCATTGACGAACGCGGGGTGATTGGTCCCTTGTCGGGCGAAATCAACCCGCGCCAAAGCAACAGCTGAAGCACCGCGGTGGTATCGCCTATGCGCGTCGCCCATATCATCAAAGTTACTCGCATCAGCGGCGCAGAGCGGCACCTGCTCATCCTGCTGGACGGGCTGCGCGCGGCAGGCGTGGATGCGCGGCTGATTATGCTGACCGAACCCGGCAAGCCCATGCAGGAGATGGCGGCTGCGGCGCAAGAACGGGCTATCCCATGGACGCGCCTGACCATTCGCGGCGATTATGACGCGCCCCTGCTGTGGTCTTTGCGGCGGGAATTGCGCGCCATAGCCCCCGATATTGCCCATACCCACCTCATCCATGCTGATATGTATGGCTATACCGCTGCGAAACTTGCCCGCGTCAGCAAAGTAATCAGCAGCCGGCACAACGATGACCAATTCCGCTATCGACCTCGCTGGCGGCGGCTGAATCGTCAATTATGGAAGCGCTTGGACGCGGGCATCGCTATCTCCGCCGCCGTGGCAGGTTTCGCCGAGGCGGTTGAAGGCGCGCCCCGCGACAAGCTGCACATCGTGCCTTATGGCATGGAATACCGCTGGCTGAGCGATGAGGCAATTGAGCGCGCCCGGCACCGCTTGCGCGCCGAGCTGGGCTTGCCGCCCGATACGCCGCTGCTGGGCATGGTATGCCGCCTCGTGCAGCAAAAGGGCTTGCCCTATTCGCTGGAGGCGCTGCGGCGCATCCAGTCCGACTTCCCCGCGGCGCGCCTGGTCATCATCGGCGATGGCGAACAAGCCGGCGAGCTGCGGCAACTGGCGGCGGCGCTGGGCGTGGAGGAACGTGTTTACTGGCTGGGCTGGCGCGATGATGCGGCTGAGCTGATGACGGCGCTGGATGTGCTGCTCGTGCCCAGCTTGTGGGAGGGCTTCGGGCTGGTGGTCCTGGAAGCCATGGCGCGGCGCGTGCCGGTGATCGCCAGTCGCGTCAGCGCGCTGCCCGAGGTGCTTGTGCATGGCGAGACCGGCCTATTGATTGAGCCGCGCGATGTGGACGGGCTGGCGCAGGCGATTGCGCGGCTGCTGAGCGATCGGGCGCTGCGCAAATATATGGGCCTGCTGGGCACGGCGCGGCTGGAAGAGCATTTCAGCGTGGGACGGATGGTCAAGGCGACCATCACAGTCTACCAATCTGTCTTGGCGAGGCCGTCGCTGCCGCGCTAAGGCACGACGAAGTTGACATCCGTGGCTTGTACGATTCGCTCGGCTTTGTGCAGCGCCAGCCGCAGCACATAAGTTCCGGGCTGTAGCGAATTGGCATGCAACGTAGCCAGTGGCGCATCGCTGCGCGCTTCGTGCACAGCATGTTCCAAAGGCGTGAAGTCGGCAAATTGCCCGCCGCGGATGTAGAAGAGGTAATAATCCGCCTGGCTGGGGTCAAAGACGGCGCTGCCGATGATGGATAGCGGCTGGCTGACCGATTGCCAACTGCGCGGCTGGGTAATTTGCAAGTACGCGCCGGCATGTCCGAAGCGCTGCTGCTGGTAGACGCCGAGCCAACAGTCGACCGTGGGCAGGATGGCCAGGTTATGCTCGCGGGCGTAGCCTTCGGCTGCGACGGCATCGCCCTGTGATGTGGCGGGACTAGCGAGGAAGAGCAGATTCTGCGCGCCTGCCGCGATGGCTTCGCCCCGATGTTCGATTGGCACGCGGCAGAACTCCGGCGGCATAGGCGGCAGCTCCCCCGGCGCGACCCGAAATTGGATGCTGGCAGCCACCTCAGGCGGGAGCGGATACGCCAGTGTGCTATAGACGCCGGGCGAAACCTCAACGACGACCGAGCCAGTCGTGGGCGGTGGCGTGGGGTAGGGCTGGGCGAGTGGCGGATAATGCAGGTTGCCGGCGCGGTCGGGGATGCCGGCGGGACCATCCAGCGCCCATTCGCTGACGAAGGCGGGGCAGTCGATCGCGCTGACGTGCAATTGACTGACATCGCAGATTTGGCGGCGCGACATGCCCGGCGGCGGATTGGCTTGGTCATTGAGCAGCCGACCCGTCGTTGCGAAGGCGCTGCGCCGGGCGTCGTTGCCATAGATGCCGCGCAGCACAGTATTCCAGATGGGCGCTGCGCCCGTCAAACCGCTGGAATCGCGCATGGGCTCGCCATCATTATTGCCTACCCAGACACCCACCGCCACATTGCGTGTATAGCCGACCGTCCAGTTGTCCTTGACATCATCGGTCGTGCCCGTCTTCACCGCGCTGGCGATGCCGTCGGTGCGCAGCGGGCTGTACGCGCCCATGGCTGGCGCGCGCGCTTCGTTATCGCCCAGGATGTCATTAATGATGTAGGCGATGCGCGGGTCGAGCACGCGGGTTGCCTGCGTTTCCCGCAGGACCGACTCGGCTGTGCCAGCCCCGCGCGGGCAGCCATCATCCAACTGATAGACAATGCGCCCGGCGCTATCCAGCACGCAGCGAATGGCGGTTACCGGCACATACTCGCCACCATTGGCGAAGACGGCATAGGCGTTGGTCAGCTCAATCAGCGTGATTTCGCCGCCGCCCAGGGTCAGCGACAAGCCATAGCTGCCCGCGTCTTCCGCCAGGGTGTCGATGCCAAAGCGCCGCAGCAAATCCAGAAGGTAGTCCACACCCACCAGGCGCAGTGTCTGCACCGCCGGGATGTTGTAGCTGTTTGCCAGCGCCGTGCGCATGGTCATGGGTCCATGGAAGCGATTGTCGAAGTTGCGCGGCGCATAGATGGGCTGCCCGGGCAGGGCGATCTCGGTGGGCGTATCCCACAGCGCGTCCAGGGGCGAAAAGCCCCGCTCCATGGCGGCGGCATAGGTGAAAGGCTTGATGGTGCTGCCGGGCTGGCGGAAAGCGGTGCTCACATTGACGCTGCCGTCGATGGCTTCGTTTTCATAATCGATGCTGCCGACCATGGCGATTATCTCGCCACTGTCCGGCTTGACCACCACAACGGCGGCGTTGCTGACATTGTTGCGCTGCCGTTGGGCGACCTGGTTGGCGGCTGCTTGCTGCGCCAGTTGGTTGACAGCCAGGTCCAGGCTGGTATAGACGCGCAAGCCCCCGCCGAGGATGTCTTCGGGACTGTAACCCATCCCCAGCAGCAGCCGCTCCAGCTCGCCCAAGGCATAAATGGTGAAATGCGGCGCGGTCAATGAGGCCTTGCCAGGCACAAAGGTCAAGCCAGCTTGCAATGTATCGCGGACTTGCGCCGGCGTGATGTAGCCCTCTTCCGCCATCTCGCCCAGCACCAGCCGCCAGCGCGCATCCACAGCCGCTTGCACAGCCGGGTCGGGGTTCAGCGGGTCGAGCCAGGCGGGGGCTTGTGGCAAGCCAGCCAGCAGCGCCGATTCGCCCAGGCTGAGCTGGTCGACATCTTTGCCGAAGAAGGTCCGCGCCGCCGTCTGCACGCCATAAGCCAGGTTGCCGTAATAAATCTCGTTGAGGTACATCTCCAGGATGTCGGCTTTGCTCTTGGCTCGCGTCAAGATTAATGCCAGCAAGATCTCTTCCAGCTTGCGCTCGACGCTGCGTTGCAGGCGCTTTTCATAATCAAAGAAGATATGCCGCGCCAACTGCTGGGTGATAGAGCTGCCGCCGGGCGAGCTATCGCCTCCCGCGCCCAGATAAGCCAGCGCGGCGACCACAGTCGCGGGCACATCGATGCCGATATTGTTATAGAAACTATCGTCTTCTGTGGCGACCGTGGCGTCAATGAGATACTTCGGCACCTGCTCAATGCCGACATGCACGCGCCGACCCTCTTCAAAGGCTTCGTACAACTCTTCGCCATTGCGGTCGTAGAGGAAGGTGCTGGCGAAGCTGCGGTAATTGTCGACTTCGGCGATGCGCGCGCTCCAAGCCGCTTCGACCTTGGGCAAGATTAACGCGGCAGCGCCGATTGTCAGCAGGCTCAGCCCGCCACAGACGCTGAGCAGCATGCCAGCCATCAACAGCAGGCAGCCGCGCGACATGCCCAAGCTGCTGCTGCGGCGCTTGAGTGGCGGCAGCGCTTGCCGAAAAACATAAGAATCCTGAGGGAGTGGCGGCGGTGCCGGCGCTGGATTATCCGAGAGAGCTGGCAGGGCGGACGAGCGCGGCGGCAGGGGCTGCTCGCCTTCTGCTTCTTTGTTTCGCTGCGCTGCCATTCTACATCCTGCCCTATGACTTGCCATTCATTCTAGCAGAATCGCGGCGCGGGCAAAGCAAGCAGCGTCAATCTCCCAAGGCGATTGCATCAAATTTTTTTCACCACCGAGGGCACCGAGTTTAAGGAGTACACCGAGAGTTCATTCTATTGCCATGCTGAAAGTAGCTGCGCTCTGTGCAATTGAGGCGCTGATGGATCTCCGCAAGACGCATTCAAATACCGATTCGACTCTTTTTTGACGCAAATTACGCATGCCTCTTTCTGTCAACGTATCTCAAAAATCTTTATATTTTCTCGATGTACTCCTTAAACTCAGTGTACTCGGTGGTAAAAATTCAGGACTTTGTCCTTTTGGCAGAGTTTCATTTTGACGCGATTGCCCTGGTCAATCCCCCGGCAAGCTCTCGGTGTACGCGGTGGAAAAAATGAATAGATGCGCTGGCACTGGCTATATGCAGCTGGGGTGGCTGTGCTAGACTTAGGCTCGCGCAGGGTATGGAGGCAGCGCATGAGCAGCCTATGGCAAGAAGCGGGACAGCCCGAACTCGCGTTGAGCGTGGTCATCCCCATTTTCAACGAAGCCGGCAATATCGAGCGGCTCTACAAAGAATTAACCGCGGCGCTGCGTGAACTTGGGCGCGAATATGAAGTCATCGCCATCAACGACGGCAGCAGTGACAAGAGCGCCAAACTGCTCAACGCCCTGCAAGCGCGCGACCAGCGCTGGCACATCATCCATTTTCGGCGCAACTTCGGGCAGACGGCGGCTATGGCGGCGGGCTTTGACG
Source organism: Chloroflexota bacterium (assembly GCA_009840575.1). Taxonomy (GTDB): domain Bacteria; phylum Chloroflexota; class Anaerolineae; order Aggregatilineales; family Phototrophicaceae; genus UBA6055. Next base: position 37,800 of record VXNO01000064.1, read on the forward strand.
CGGCTCGCGGCGAAATTGTGGTCACGATGGATGCCGACCTGCAAAACGACCCGCAGGACATCGCGCGCATCCTGGACAAGTTCACCGAAGGCTATGACATTGTCAGCGGCTGGCGGCAAAATCGCAAAGAACCCTTCTTGTTGCGGCGCTTGCCCTCGGCGATTGCCAACCGCATTATCTCGCACAGCACCGGCATCCGCCTGCACGATTATGGCTGCACCTTAAAAGCCTATCACTTCGATGTGGTGAAAGGCGTGCAATTGTATGGCGAGCTGCATCGCTTCATCCCGGCGCTGGCCAGCCAGATGGGCGTGCGCGTGGCGGAAGTGCCCGTGGCGGACCGGGCGCGGCGCTGGGGCAGCAGCAAATATGGCTTCGGGCGCACTTTCAAGGTCATCCTGGATTTGATCGTTGTGGTATTTCTGCTGGGTTACTTCAATCGCCCGCTGTATGTATTTGGCGCGGCGGGATTTTTAGTTGGCGGGATAGGCGCGGTTTTGGGCGCGTATCTGACTGTATTCAAGCTGCTGACGGAGAACAAAATCGGCGATCGTCCCTTATTGCAGCTGGCGGCGCTTTTGATGGTCTTGGGCGTACAATTCGTGAGCACGGGCATCGTCGCCGATATGATTATGCGCACCTACCACGAATCGCAGCACAAGCCTATCTATTATGTGCGTGAGCGGCGCTGGTCCCAACGCGATTCTTCCGACACCCGCCCGGAAGCAACCGAGGCGATGATGACTGGCTAATCGGCGCTTGGCGCTGTGAAATCGCGCGGCGCGTCATAATCGCTGAAGGCGATGTGCCAGCGGGATGGGTCATCCGGCGCAGTCGTCAATGTTTCCAGCATCAGCATGTCAATCTGCGCGAAAGTACCATCGGCGCTCAGCCAGAAATCGATAAGCACATCATCCGTCGGCTCGATGAAGCCGAAGAGCAAGCTGGATACCAACTCTCCTGCCGACCTGGCTCGCAGCTGCCTGCGCTCCGCTCCTTCCATTTCAAGCGCCGCCAACCCCTGCAAGTTGGCCGCCAATCGCTCGATGCCATCGCCGCGCGCCAGCAGCCGGTTGACATCAAAGCCATCGAAAGCCGGCAGCAGGAAGTAAGGCGCGCCACTGGGAAAGCTGATCCACTGGCGGTCGTCCAGCGCATAGACATCCATATATACGGTCAAGAAGAGGCGCAGCGCCGCGCTGATGTGCAGCTCGTTGGGGCTGATGTACTGGGCTTCGGCGCTCTGCAAGCTAGCGGGAATCAGGATTGCGCCATCGAGGGTGATCGCAAGCGGATACGGCGCTCCGCTTTGGTGGATACTCAGGCGAAAACTGCGCGCCGCTTGCAGCTCGGCGACTGCGCTATCCAGCATGGTTTGGGCGCTGGGCGGCGTCTGCGCTTGCAGGGGCAGGCAGCTAATGAGCGCCAGCAAGATCAATAGCGGGAATGTATATCGCAATTGCCGTTCTCCCTTTGTAAATCGCTTGCCTAAATGAAATGCGCGAATGACATGCGACAATACTGGCGCGAAACTGAAATGGGTAAAAGCCTCCGCCACATGCCCGGATGGCAGCTCATCATACCAGAATAATGCGTCAGTCTACGCCTATTACTTCGGCTGCGACTTCGTACTGATGAATGCGAAATGGAGTGGCTTGCCCAGGGCTAAAACTCGCGCTCAATCATATACTGCGCCCATTGCGCGAGCAGTTCGCGATAAGGGCCAGTCGGCAGCGCGTCCAGGCAGCCCAGCGCTTCGTCAACATAGCGGCGCGCCAGATCACGCGCATAGTCGATCGCGTCCAACTGGCGAAAAATCGCCAAGATGCCGGCAATATCAGCGGGGCTGGCGGCGGGGTTGCCCAGGCTGCGTATAATCTGCGCGCGCTGGACAGCGTCCGCCAGTTCCAGCGCCTTCAGGGTAAGCAAGGTTGTTTTGCCCTCGCGGATATCTGAGCCGACCGGCTTGCCCAGTTGCTGCGCATCGCCGACGATGCCCAGGATGTCATCTTGCAGTTGGAATGCTGTGCCGCACAAGCTGCAAAAGCGCGCGATTGACTGGGCGGCTGGATGCTCTGGGTCGGCATCATCCAGCGCGACAGCCGCGCCCGCCCGCCCGGCGAATTCGTAGAGAGCGCCAGTTTTTTTCCAGAGCATATCGACGACCAGCGCCTCGTCCAGTTCCTGCGCGCTGCCCGCATATTGCACATCGAGGGTCTCGCCTTCGACCAGCAGCGGCGTGATGCGGCTGGCCAAGTCCTGCGCCAGTTGCAAGACAAGCTCGGCGCGGAGCCCCTGCTCAAGGTGCGCGTCAAATAGCAGCGACCAGGACCAGGCTTGCTGCACATCGCCAGCCAGCAAGGCGATGGTCGTGCCATAATGCGCTGAGTCGGCGACGTTCCAGCCATAGTCGGCTTGGGCGCGCCGGGCATATTCCGCGTGCACGGTGGGCAGGCTGCGGCGGCGGTCATCGCGGTCGATGACATCATCGTGCACCAGCGTCCAGGTATGAAAGACTTCAATGGCGGCGGCGATTGGCAGGGCGCGTTTTTCGTCGCCGCCCAATGCGCCACAAGCCAGCAGCGCCACCGCCGGTCGCAGTGACTTGCCACCGCCTTTGATGTAGCTGTAGACGGCATCACGAATGTGCTCGGGACGAAAGCGCTTGACGAAACGATCTTGCAGCAAGTAGTCCAGCAGCAAGCGCCTTCGCGCCGCGATGGCATCCAGCAGCTGGGCATGAGAATGGCGCATGACGGCTCCCGCGTGGCGGCGTCCTTGCGCCACATTCTACCCGCACCGAGCGGGCTGGCACAGCAGCGATTGCCCTGAAGCTCTCGTGGCGAATGACTTGCGGTAGCCAGCCAACTTGTGTCAAAATTGGACGCGCAACAAAAGAATACTCGGCGGCGGTGCCCACAACTATTCCTCTACTACTCTTTTGTGCCTGCTGAAGGCGCTTGATATGGTTACCGGGCGAGAGGAAATCCGCAATTAGGAGGCAGCGCCGTGAAGCTATGTGTAATTAAGGGCGATGGCATCGGTCATGAAGTGGTGCCCGCCGCTGTGCGCATTTTGCAGCAGCTCATGCCAGAAGTTGAAGTCGTCTATGGCCGCGCCGGCTGGGATTGTTTCGAGCAGACCGGGCAGGCATTGCCAGCCACCACTATCCAGCTGGCGCGGGAATCGCAGGCGGTGCTATTCGGCGCTTGCAGCTCGCCTTCCTATGCTGTGGAGGGCTATGCGTCACCCATCGTGCAGCTGCGCCGCGCCACCGAAACCTACGCCAACCTGCGCCCCACCCGCTTCTTGCCCGTGCCCACGGCGCGGGAAGGCGTCGACCTGGTCGTCGTGCGCGAAAATACCGAAGATCTGTATATCGGCGATGAACATACCGCTGATGCCGGCGACACCGGGACAGCTACCAAGCGCATCACGCGGCGCGCCAGCGAGCGCATCGCTCACACCGCCTTTCGCCTCGCCCGGCAAGAGGGCAGACACCGCGTCACCATCGTGCACAAAGGCAACGTCCTGCCACAGACCGATGGCTTGTTCCGCCGCGTGGCTTATGAAGTTTCTCGCCAGTACAGCGACATCGAAACCGATGAATTGCTGGTGGATACCGCCGCTTACTGGATGGTCAAAGAGCCGACTCGCTTTGATGTCATCCTTACGCCCAATCTATATGGCGACATCCTCAGCGATATGGCGGCGGCTTGGGGCGGCGGCTTGGGCATGGCACCAGCGCTCAACCTGGGGGACGAAGTCGCTATCGCCGAGCCAGTGCATGGCTCCGCGCCCGATATCGCCGGGCAGGGCATCGCCAATCCGACCGCGGCCGTGCTGAGCGCGGCCATGCTGGCGCGGCACAAGTGGGGGCAAGTAACAATCGCCGACCACATTGAAGCGGCAGTGCATCGCGCCTTGAGCCGCGGCGAGCATACGGCGGATGTCTCTGGCGGCATCGGCATGAGCACAGCGGCTTTTGTCGACGCCATCTGCGCCGAGCTGGGCTGAGCTACAGCCGGCATCCGCCACCTTCTCATTTAGCCTTTCAACGGGGCATACTGAACGCAGTCCTCGTAGGGGATGATCAAAGCCTGCCCCACCAACAGCCTGTCATCAGAAACCAAGCCGTTAAGGCTGGATATCTCGCGGACTGAAAAATTGTGGGCCAGCGCGATGCGGAAGAGCGTCTGGTTCTGCGTGACAATATGCAGGCAATGCGAAGGTATATCCGGTCTGTTGAATCCCCAGGTCGAGCCAGGCGGATTATCAGACGGGTTATTGGGATCGGGCGGGTCGGGTGGCGTATTGCCAGGCGGCGGGTTGTTTGCGGGCGGGTCGGGTG
>VXNO01000028.1:0-36403 GCA_009840575.1 Chloroflexota bacterium
CCTCTACAATCGCCACCTCATCCTCGCTCAACCCATACAGCCGATACACCAGCGCATCAATCTCACCATCCACCGTCGCAATCAGCCGCTCGGCCATCTTGCGCCCTTCGCCCGTCAAGCCCGGCAGCTGCTTGTGTCTTTCCAGCATCTCATCGACGAGATCGACTATCTTGTCGTGCATAGCGACATCGGCGGGGTTGTCGAAGTCGATTGTGCGGATGGGCAGATTCAGCACATCTTGTCTAAACCATCTCAACCTGCCGCCTCTGTTGGCATCGCCCAGGACGGAAGCGAAGTATTTGTAATAGTTGAAAATTAGGCTCGAATTTAGGATGCCCAGCAAGTATTTGTCTTCACTGGGGAGAAGCCAAACGGTATTTGTAACCAGAAGTCCGGTCGTGTCAAATGCGATTCGACTTTCTTTTGCAATATCAGGATAGATGATTTTTGGCTTTGCAAATTCGTCATAATAATCACAGGCTCTCAGTTCCCACCAGTAATCACCTTTATCATACCGTGTCTGCGCTCTCGCCTTGAATGGCTTCAAGTGGGTTGTTAGCGGAGGATACTCGGTTGTAAGCCAGTTCCAGGCTTCGTCTTCATTCGCAGTTAGTCCAGCTTGGCGATTCGTCCACCCTTTCGGGATCGTTATCAAGTATCGTTCTTTGTAGTGGACTTTATATTTTCGAATGTCATCGCCTGATGCAAATGGATGAATGAGGTCGGCAAACCGTGGGCATTCTTCTACCAAACTATCTCGTGTATTTCTATCGATGACAAACGCTGCATTCAGTCCTGTCTTAATGCCGAAGTATATGGAAGTGTCAATGTAGTCCTTCAACCGGATTCCAGCAGCCTTGATTTTCTCAAGGGCAACTTGCACATCCTTAGACGCAAGTGTCCATCTGCTCCCTGTGATAGAGCGCTTGTCCAATAGCAGTTTGATTCTTTGTACTTCGTCTTTCAAGTCAGTGAAATTTAGGCTTTTGATAGCCGCGAAAATGAAATCTTTTCCTGCGTTGAGACCATTCGTGGTTATCATAATCAAAGGAAAAGTGGCGGCGTCTGCAAACACTGGCAGCTCGCCAAAATCTATCAATTGCTCAAATGCCGATTTTGTTGATAGGAAGTTTCGGATACCCTTTCCATAGTTTGTACGCAGAAACTTGTTGGAGCAGATTACACCGTAGCGTCCGTCCTGCTTTAACAATCTGTGCGACTGCTCAATGAAATAGATGTACAGATCTGCCGTACCTACATACGACTCAAACTTGCCCTTCGCGTAGTTCTTGAAGTCGCGCCCCAGCGTCTCTTGCCGAACATAAGGCGGATTCCCAATCACCGCATCGAACCCACCCGCCGCCATGATCGCGCCGAATCCATCTTCGCTGTCCCAATCGAATGCCTTGACGCGCAGCATCGCTTCTTCATCATCAAAAAGCCCCGCCTGCGCCCCGCGGAAGAAGTCGCTGCCGATGAGCGAATTGCCCCATTTAATGTTGCCGCTGAGGTCGGGCAGGATGCGTCCGCCGGCCGCGAACATCAATGTCTGCCGGCCCGCCGCGTCATTTTCCTGCTCCAGCATCTTCAGCAGCAGCGACAGCTTGCTCACTTCCACCGCGTTTTGGTCGAGGTCGACTCCATAGATGTTGTTCTGCAAGATGCGCCGTTTCTCGGCGGTGCTGAGCGCCATGCCATCAGCGGTTTCGCGGCGGCGGTTGCGATAGCGTTTGGGGTGCGCCCGATAATATGCCAGGTGCCAGTCAAGCAGGTATTGGTAGGCGCCGACGAGGAAGGAGCCGCTGCCACAGGCGGGGTCGAGGATGCGCAGGTCGTCGACTTGCCTGGGCGTCTTGCCTTCGACTAGCGCGCCGACGGTGTTCTCCACGATGTAATCGACGATATAGGTGGGCGTGTAATAGACGCCGCCGGCTTTGCGGACTTCGGGTTTGGCTTCGATGCGCACCGCGCCGCCCGCGCCGAGCTCGATGACCTTGCCGAGGAAGCGCTCATAGACTTGCCCCAGGATATCCGCGGGCAGCACGGAGAACTCGTAGGGGCTGAACGGAAAATACAGATTGGTAATGATATGGCGCAGCGGCTCGTCGGGGATATGGATATGCAGGGAGAGGGTATCGGGCTGGCTGGCGCGCTCGTCTTTGCCGAAGTGGAACAAGCCTGAGTTGTATTTGTCGTCCGCGAGGTTGAAGAGGGCTTTCAGTTCCGCATAGACTTGCTTGCCCTCGGCGGCGGCGCTGCGCAGGCGTCCGTAGGCTTCGATGTTGCGGTCTTCGGCGATGCGCAGGAAGACGATGCGGTCAATCGCGCGCTGCACGATTAGATTGAGCTGGCGCTGGCTGAGCTCGCGGTTGTGCAGGGCGATGTCTTTGGCAAGCAGCTCGCGCCAGGTTTCCATCTCGCGCAGGAAGGCTTGGTCGACGCTGGAGAAGCCGCGGACGCGCTCCCCCTCGACCCATTCCCGCAGCGCGCCTGATGCGACGGCTTCGCGGCTGAAACGGGTTGCAAGCCAGTCCCATTGCGCAAGCAAATCGCCGTATTGGAAGTAGCGCAGGCGGGCTTTGCTGGCGAGATCATTGCGCTGGGGCTGGATGCGGCAATCATAGACGCTGAACTCTTCGAAATCGGTCAAGACGCTGACGGGCGCATTGCCTGACCAGCCATAGCGGCGCAGTTGAAAAGCGGCGATGGGGTTGCGCTCCAGGTTGACATGCGGCATTTTGGCCTCGACGAAGAAGTCGGCGCTGTTGCCGGTGTGGAAGCTGTAATCGGGTCGCTTGGAACGTTCGATGCCGGCTTCGCGGATGATCACGCGCGGTTCATGCCGCACCTGTCGCTTGTCCTGTAAATCCCAGCCCAGCGCCGAAAAAAGCGGATCGACAAACTGGATGCGCACCTCAGTTTCACTGCCGGGTTTGTCGCGGTCGAACTTCTCGACCAGTTGGTAGATGCTGTCGGGCGCGCCCATATTCTCTCCTGGCAAAAATCCTCAGTAAGACAAAGTAAGTCCTGCGAAAATCGATCTACCCCACCCCCGCCCCCTACCCCGAAGCATCGGGGAGGGGAGCTAAGGCAGGCGGAATCGTGATTCTGTATGGGTTTCGCTGTCTATGCGAATGCGCGGTGAAACCTTCCCCCCAATGCTTTGGGGGGACCGAGGGGGTAGACCACTAGCGGCAAACTTTACAATTTCCATTCTCATGACTTGCTTGGTCTTACTTCTGCGCGCTCGGTGCCTCTGTGGTGAATCATTATTCTTCCATATCAATCACGATTTTGACCGCGCCTTCGTCTTGCAGGCGGTGCAGGGCATAAGCCTCGAATACCTCGTCAAAGCGAAAGGTATGCGTAATCATCGCCGCCGCATCCACCTGTCCGCTGCTTATCCAATCCAGCGCCCGCCGCGTGCAGGCATGCCCGGGGTCTTGTGGTGCCCCCACCATGCCGCGCGTTTGCAGGGTCTTCCAAAACATCTCGAAGAAGGGGAAGTCCATCGTCTCGAAACGTGGCACGCCAAACCACAAAATGAAGCCGCCGCGCCGCGCAATCTCCACCGCCAGCCGTATCGACTTTGCTTCGCCAGCCGCCTCGATGACCACATCAGGCAGCGCGCCGCCACAAATATCGCTTAATGCCGCTGCGGGCGATTCGTCCGCGTTGCAGACGGCGTGCGTCGCGCCAAAATGCCGACTATAGGCGAGTCGATAGGCTTTGATATCCAGCGCGATGATCTTGTCCGCGCCCAGCCACCGCAGCGCTTCGTTGAACCACAAACCCGCCGAGCCTTGCCCGATGACCGCGACCGACTTGCCGCGCAGGTCCGGCAGCGCCTGGCAGGCATAAAGCACAGTGCCAAGCTGCTGCGCCTGCACGGCGTGCTCCAGCTTGACGCCGGCAGCTAGCGGCAGCAGATGATCAACTGGCGCGCGATAATACTCGCACATGGCGCGGTGGTCAGGCGCGAGGCACAGCACGCGATCGCCGGCTCGTACCGGGCTGGCGCTGGAATCGATCGCCTCGACGACGCCGACCATTTCATGACCGGTTTCGCCTGCCGCGGTGGGGTAATAGCTATCGGGCAGGTGGTGCAAATGGCGGATGTCGCTGCCACACAGCGAGACGCGCAGGGTGCGGACGATGGCGGTCTCGGGGGCGAGGGCGGGCTTGGGCGCATCGACAAACACAGGCTTGCCACGCGCGATAATCTGCACGGCTTTCATAACTTGGCTCCGGCTGTTGGAATTATGGCGGCAGTATAGCACTATCCAGGCGAGCGGATATTTCATTGCTGTGCAGGCGGAGCAAATTTGAATGTACATCTGCGGCGCGAGGGATTACACTGCTAGGCGTGATTTGCGATTTGTTTGAGGGCACCCCATGAGCGAAAAACTCACATTCCAAGCCGAAACGCAGCAGTTGCTGGATATCTTAATTCACTCGCTCTATACGGAGAAGGAGATTTTCCTGCGCGAGTTGGTATCGAACGCCTCTGACGCGCTCAACCGCCTGCAATTCGAGAGCTTGACCAACGCCGGCCTGCTGGACGCCGATGCTGAATTAGCCATCCGCATCTCGCTGGATGAAGACGCCAGGACCTTGACCATCAGCGACACTGGCATCGGCATGGACCGCGCCGAGATCATCGCCGGGCTGGGTACAATCGCCAAGTCGGGCGCAAAAGCCTTCATCGAAACCATGCGCGAGCAGCCCGAGAGCGCCAGCGACATCATCGGGCAATTTGGCGTCGGCTTTTATTCTGCCTTTATGGTGGCGCGGCAGGTGGATGTGGTCTCGCGCTCGTACCGTCCCGATGACGAAGCGGTGATGTGGTCTGCCAGCGGCGGCACCGATTATAGTCTTGCTCCCGCCGACAAGACGACGCGTGGCACGGATGTCATCATCCATCTGCAAGACGACGCAGTCGAATTCGCCCGCGAGTTCCGCGTCAAGGACATCATCCGCCGGCACTCGGATTATGTCGCTTTCCCCATTTATGTCGGCGATGATGAAGCAGCGACCAACAAGCAGCAAGCCATCTGGCGGCGCAGCTCAAGCGAACTAGCCGACGAAGACTACGACAGCTTCTACAAGATGCTGACCATGGACTTCGGCGGGGCGGCGCATCATCTGCATATCCGCGCTGATGTGCCTATGCAGTTCTATGCCTTGCTGTATATCCCTGCCTCCAACCAGCCCAATGTGTTCAGCCCGCGCAAAGACCCGGGTTTGAAGCTGTATGCGCGCAAGGTGCTCATCGAAGAATATAACCGCGAGCTGCTGCCCGAATACCTTAGCTTTGTGCAAGGCGTCGTCGATAGTGAAGACCTGCCCCTGAGCGTGACCCGCGAAAGCATCCAAGCCACGCGCGTCATGGCCAGCCTGCAAAAAACCCTCAAGCGGCGCATCTTGTCCGAGCTGAAGCGCATGGCGAAGAACAACCGCGATAAGTACCTGCCCATCTTTCAGGAATTTGGCGCTTGGCTCAAGCAAGGGCTGGTCGTCGAGAGCGACGACCGCGATGACCTTGAGCCGCTGCTCTTCTTCCAGACCACACACGATGAAGACCCCAGCCAGTACCATTCGCTGGAAGACTATATCGGGCGCATGGCGGAGAACCAGTCCCATATCTTCTACATCATCGCCGATGATTACAGCAGCGGCGCGCGCAGCCCGCACCTGGACGCCTTCCGTCAGCGCGGTATCGAAGTTCTCTACTTCACGCACCCGGTCGACGCCATGCTGCCCATGGGCTTGCCAGACTATAAAGAGCGCAAGCTGGTCAGCGTCGATTCGGCGGATTTGGACCTCGGCGCTATCGGCGAGCTAGCAGAAGCAGACGCAACTCCGCGCGAATCGCTGGCGGATGATGCCTTCGCCGACTTGCAGAGCTACGTCGAGCGGACCCTGGGCGAGCGCATCAGCGCTGTGCGAGCCAGCAGCGCGCTGGTCGATAATCCCGCCCGCCTGGTCAGCGATGATGAAGCCAGCAGCCGCCACATGCACCGCATCAATCGCCTGCTGGACAAAGAATACGAGCTGCCGGTCAAGACGCTGGAATTGAACGCGCGCCATCCTTTGATGCACAACCTCAGCGGCTTGCTCGCGTCCGGTGGCGATGACGCGCTGGTCGAAGCGGTCATTGAGCAGGTCTTTGAAACCGCGCTGCTGCAAGATGGCATCCACCCTGACCCATCCAGCATGGCGCAGCGACTGACTCTGCTGATGCAAGCGGCGACCGGCTCGGCAAGCGGCGAACTGGGCTTTGCTGATTTGCGGACGGCAATCACTGAGCCAGAAGCGGATGCCTCTGCTGTAGATTCTTAGCGGGAAGGCTGCCCGGGCTGTTATTATTCGGTAGTGGTGGCACGGTAAGTGATATGAGTTGAACGTTGGAACAAGACCTTGCGCCAGCGCCTTGGGCGTTTCGCGCGCCGAACCTTGTCCTTCTCGAAAATCGATGAGCATCATTATCGAATGACGCTGTGGTACATCATTGAATACAATCGCGAGGTCGCATCACTTACCAAGTGACCACTACCCTCTTTTTCTATGTGCATCATGACGAAGAATCACCGACGAAATTGCGTGAATACTTCCCAGCCGGCTATTCACTGGACATGGTGGCAACCAATGGCATCCCGTATCATGTCTTCCATGTGCCGCCCATGGGGATGGAAAACTTGTACCAGCTCATCATTGACCATGGACAGGGCTTTGGCTGAGTGGCAGCGGCGAGAGTGACAACAATCAGGGGCAGCTATGGCGGAGAACAAAACCACGCGCAATGACGGCGATGTGCTGGCTTACCTGGGCTCAGTAGCTAACAAGCGCCGCCGCGAAGACAGCCTGGTCATGCTGGACATAATGAGCGAGGTAACCGGCTTGCCCGCAGCGATGTGGGGCGCGAGCATCGTCGGCTTTGGCAGCTACCATTACAAATACGCCAGCGGGCGCGAAGGCGACTTCATGCTGACCGGCTTTGCGCCGCGCAAGCAGGCTTTGACGCTCTACATCATGGGCGGCCACGAGCGCTATGCGCCGCTCTTCGCCAGGCTGGGCAAGCACCGCACTGGCAAATCCTGCCTGTATATCAACAAGCTGGCGGATGTCGACCTGGATGTGCTGCGCGAGATCATCGCCGAATCAGTCGCTTTCATGTGCAGCGAGCACCCAGACAGCGCCCCTGCCAACGAGTGAGGCGCGCAACAGCCCGCCCCCAATTGCGTATATGCTTACAAGCCGCCGCCACAGCCGAGCTTGGGTGTATAATGAAATGCGGGAAACGATGGACAACAATAATTCGGGCGCGATGGACGGATTAAAACTTCTCGGTCAAATCGGCAAGGGGCTTGTCAAAGCCATGCAGTTGGTGGGCAAGGGCGTCGGCGCGACCAGTCAAGCCATAAATGAAGGCGCAGTAGCAGTGAGGACAGCCATGCCAGTTACAGAAGTGACTTCGGTATTCAACACCACCGACGAGACCATCCGTTTCGTCAACCAGGAACAGCCGCGCGACAGCAAGGAAATCTTGCCGCAGAGCGCCGTCTCCATGAAGACAGCCAAAACTGCCGGTGCCTGGGTGCCTTGGTTTCATCCGCCGCGCTTCGCCCCATTCAGCAAAAAGCGTATGGAAATCGTGGTAGAGGACCTGCCCGTCATCTACCTCTGGCAGCGCGATGATCACATCTATTGGTGCAACCGGCTGGACAGCCAGGGCAACCCTGCCAAAGCCTATGAGGTACCGGGCATCTCGCATGTCGGCGGCAAGCGCATGTTGGTGGTGCGCAACGACCCCGAAAATGGCTACAGCGCCTTTCTCAGTGAAACCGTCGAAAACAAGTAGCCGCCCCCGCAGGCCCGTAATGGTGAAACATTGCGGGGGCAATAGGCTCATCCCGGTGCAAGCCTGATGCCTCTTGATTTGCTGGCGCTGTCAAAGCGAGTCGGCGCGGCATTGACTGCCAGCGGGCGCACAATCTGCGCGGCTGAGTCCTGCACGGGCGGGCTGCTCCTCAGCGCCTTGACGGATATGGCGGGCAGTTCAGCTTATGTTTTGGGCGGCTTCGTTACCTATTCCAACGCGGCGAAAATGCAATTGCTGGGCGTGCGCGAGGCGACACTGCTCGAGCACGGCGCTGTCAGCCGGCACATAGCGGCGGAAATGGCGCGCGGCGCGCAAGAAATCTTTGTCAGCGACTTTGCCCTCAGCGTAACTGGCATCGCGGGGCCAGGCGGCGCAACCGCCGATAAACCAGTCGGCTTGACCTATATTGGGCTGGCGGGGCGGGGCGGCCTCCTGAAAGTGGAGCGGCGCATCTGGTCGGGCGACCGCATCGAAAACAAGCAACTGAGCGTCGCGGCGGCGCTGAACCTGCTGCTGCGCGAATTAGCCGGCTAGTTCCGCGCCAAGTCCCCAGCCACATCGGCATAGACGCGCGCCATGGGCAGATCGATACCCAAGGCGGCAAGCGGGATAGTGCCTTCCAGGCTGTCAAACGTCTGCGCTTGCCAGCCTTCATCGTTGTCGGCGCGCGTATGCAGTTCGGCGAAGATGCGATGCTGGTCGATGATGAGGCAGGCGCGCAAAGACGGCAGCGACTTATAGAGTGCCAGCTTCCAGCCGCGGTCATCGTCCATAGACGATGGCGAAGTGACTTCCACAACCAGCGTGGGGTTGAGCAACGCTAACTCGCGCTCGTCCGAATAGAAATCGTCGCCACAGACCACGCTCATATCAGGGTAGACGGCATTGTACTCATCAATGCGCACGAGCATGTCGTTGGTATGCGTGAAGCAGCTTGAATTGCGCAAGCGGAAGTAAGTCTCTCCATGGATGTTGGCAGCAATCCGGCTGTGACTGCGCGAGCCGCCAGCCATGTTGTAGATTCTGCCCGCGACCAACTGATGCTTGGTCTTGGCAGTCTCTTCAAAGGCGAGGAACTGCTCCAACGTCCACTTCACGATTACTTTTTCGGCGAGCGCGGTTGCGGTAGCTACCATGAGAGTTATCCTTAGTTATCCATGTCGTCATCCTTGCCTGCCCGCAGTATAGCGGACAGCTCAGCAGAATACTCGCTCGTACTTAGAGCTTCCCCTCGACTTTTCGGACGAGTTATCGCCTGTCCCCTACACCGAATCTCTGTGCCTCGGCACCTCTGTGGTGAAAATGATTTGATGCGATTGCCCTGTTGCGCGGCGACGGCGACGTGCGTTATACTGGCGCTGAGTTGAAAGGGGCGGGCATGTACGACAACTACCCACAGCATCATGTTCCGCAGAACAACATCGTGCAGCGCTTCTTCGCGCAGCCAGCCGGCGCTATTGTGCTGGAGATGGTGATGGCAATCGTCATCACAGTCGCGGCTGGCAGCGCATTCGACTTCTTTGATCCTTTTCATGCCGCGCCTGCCACTTCCGAATACCAAGCTGCGCAGGCGACTGTGGCGCAGGCTCCGTTGCTTCCGCTTTGGGATGCCAGCCTGGCTTATTTATCTCAGCGGCGCTTCGTCGCGGCGGAAGCAGTCGCGGATGTAGCGGCGGCCAGCGACCCGACCGAGCCGCTGAATCACGCCCTGCTGGGTACGATCAATCTGCGCAGCAGCGATTATGCCGAGGCGCAGAGCGACTTTTCAACTTTGCTGTCCCTCGCGCCCGATTCCTTCGACGCGCACAATTCACTGTGCTGGGCACAAGGCGAGCTGGGCGAGTTTACTTCCGCGCTGCGGCATTGTGAGGCGGCGCTGCAATCAGCCAAAAGCCCGCTGCAACAAGCCAGCGCGCTGGAGAATCGCTGCTGGCTGCAAGTCGAGATGGCTGCCTATGTTGCCGCAGCCAGCGACTGCCTGGCTGTGCTGGAACTGCTGAGCGGCTGCTACAACGAGATTTGTGCCTTGGCGCATTACAACCTGGGGCGCATCGCCTTGGCGCGCAGTGAGCCAGCCGCCGCCCTGCAGCATTTCAACCTGGCGGCGCAGATTGGTTCCGCCTATGCGCCGATGTATTTGGAACTTGCCCGTGTATACGCTAGTATGGGTTATGACGATGCCGCAGAACGTAGCCTGGCGCGCTATCAGCAGCTTAATATCGGCGCCTTGATAGCAAAATGAGGCAATCGCTTGACTCTTGCTTCGCCTGATGTGTTATACTCACCGTCAAGATAGTGGTTCAGTGTTTAGTAGCTGAAAGGTTGAGGGGGGAACCTTATGCCGAAATCGTACCCGCAATATGATGTCCCAAAACGTTCTATCAAGGATCGCGTCTTTAGCCAGCGCCCAAGCGCTCTGATTATCGAGGGTTTGCTGGTGCTGATTGCGGTCGTGGTCACCATCGGCTTTCTGACTCCAGCCGCGCCTGTTGTTGATAACAGCGCCACAATTGCCGAGTTGGAAGCAGTCATCGCTGCGCAAGAAGCCGCCTTGGCTGAAGCTGCCGAAGCTGTGGCGCAAGCTGCGGAAGCGGCCGCCGCCCCACGCGGTTTCCTCAGCGCATCCGCCGCCAAAGACATGGCTTGGTCCAGCTTGTCCAGCGAAGAATACCGCTCCGCCATCGCGCTCTATTCTGTGCTGATTGCCAAAGGTGAAGCCGATGTCAGCACCGTCTTCGCCCGTGGCTATGCCTACAGCATGATTGACGAGCATGCCTACGCGGCGCAGGATTATACGACCGCCCTGCAAGAGCGCCCCGATGATATCGCCGCGCTCAACAACCGCTGCTGGGCATTCAGCGAGATCGGGCAGTTCGATCGCGCGCTGGCCGATTGCAACGACCTGGTCGCCTTCTCCGCAGACGAAGCCTATCCCTACTTGAATCGTGGCATCGTCTACGAGAAGCAAGGCGAAATGGACAAGGCGCTCGTGGATTATGTCGAGTACATGAAGCGCAACCAGAGCCGCGTCGTTCGCAACGACAACCTGGCCTGGGAGGGCAGCCTGGAAGTGCCGATGGAAGAAGGGCTGATCTATGTCTTCCCCTTCAGCGCCAGTGCCGGGCAAGATGTGCTCGCCAGCGCCACCAGCGTCCAGCGTGACCTGGATGCCGACCCCCTGCTGCTCATCCTTGACCCGCAAGGCGAGGCTCTCATCGCCAATGATGACACGGGCGAGTGGTGGGACAGCCTGGTTGAGTTCCGCGCGCCAGTCAGCGGCGAATATGCGCTTGTATTGACGCACGCCGGCGGCAGCGTCGAAGGCATAGTCGAGGTTTCTTTTGATATCGCCGGGCAATTCACCATGGGCAACGATAGCGCGCGCTTCAAAAGCGATGCCTACCGCGCCCTGATGTCGGGCGACTATAGCGCCGCGCTGGAAAACTTCCGCCGCGCCCTGGGCATCAACCATCAGGATGCCGAAGCCATGAACTGGCTGGGCGTAACCTATCGCTATATGGGCGATTACGAAGCATCCATCACCCACATCAGCATGGCGATGCGCCTGGATGAAAGCTATTCGCTGCCCTACCTATCGCGTGGCATCACCTACGAAACCATGGGCGATTCGGTCGCCAGCGCCGCCGATTACTTCCAGTACGCCATGCGCAACCGCAGCCGCACGCTCTTCCATGCCGAGCTGGAGGGCGACAGCAACTTCCAGTTGCCCATGCGCGATGGCTGGGTCTACAGCATCCCCTTCGACGGGAAGCGCGGCCAAGAACTGGATATCAGCGTCGCGACCAGCGAGCCTGGCTTCGTCGATCCGCTGATTATCTTGATCGGCCCCGATGGCAAGCCGCTGGTTGGCGATGACGACATCTCCATGAGTGAATACGACGCGACCATCAGCGATTATCACCTGGCAGAGAGCGGGCAGTACACCCTGGTCGTCAGCCACGCCGAGGGTGGATCCAACGGCATGATCAACGTCGATGTCGCGGTTACGCAGCCAGCGCCGATGTCAATCCCCAGCTATTCGGGTTGCAGCGGGCACTAAGCCGCCACAGCAGCGCAGCATTCCCAAGGGCGGGTCGCTATGGCTCGCCCTTTTTTCTTGCCTGTCGATGGCTGTGGGGTTTATTGTCCGGTTACCGAGCGTACACGCCGGAATATGCGCTTCAGGCGGACTGTATGCTCGGCTGGCAAAGAGCCCCGCGCGAAGGTCGCCAGGTTCGCTTCCAGGTGACGCGGATTGCCTGTGCCAGACAAGATGACATGCGCCCCTGGCTCGTCGCGACAGAAGCGATAGGCGGCGTCAGGAATGGTCGCGGCGTCACTTTCCTTTAAGAATGCCAGGGGATTCTCCAGGTCGAAATCCCGCGCATCAATCTCACCACTGGCGACAAGTTGCTTTATAGTTTCGCGCAGGCGGTCCGGCTTGCTCAGCGCCAGGCGAATAGCGAACATAATCAGCACGCCGATATTGCTCGCCAGGGCAGGTTGCAGCACGGTATGGCGCGCGGATTGATTCAGTAGGTTGAAGCCGACCATGATTACATCCCATACGCCATCAGCCAACGCGCGCTGCAGCATCTTGTGTTGCAGGTCGGCATTCCAATGCTCGGTCACGCCGATGAAGCGGATCTTGCCTTCGCGCTGCAATTCATGCAGGCAGGGCATAATTTCGTTCAGGTAATAGTCGTACTCCTGCAAGCGCAATCCATGCAGGTGGTAGACATCAATGCAATCGGTACCCAGGCGGCGCAGGCTCTCGTGCAAGCCAGCGCGGAGTTGGGCGGGGCTGATTTTTTCTTTGCCGAGGCGTTTTTTGCTGGAGATGACTAGCTGGCTGCGGTCACGCTGGGAAATTGCCGCGCCGACGATGCCCTCCGTCCCATAGGCTTCCGCTGTGTCGATGAAGTTGACGCCGCTATCCAGGGCGCGCAGCAGCATAGCGACCGACTCTTGCTGGCTGAGCTTGGCATCGCGCTTGCCCCATTGACTGGGTCCGCCCGCGCCAACACCCATGACTGATACGCGCAGCCCCGTGCGACCCAAAATGCGTGTTTCCATTTTTTCGCCTCGACGAGTCTCATTCAGCATAGACTGCCATTGTAGCCCAGCGGCACAAGCCTGTTTAGGGCAAGCCCCTTTCCCGCGCTAGCCGCCAGCAGAAAATGGCGCTTTGTCTGCTATACTGCCACAAAGAGAGGAAGGAACTTCGGGCTATGCGCATCCACACATTTTCCATCGTTGCTTATAGCGAGTCCGAAGCCTCATGGGGCGTTGCGGTCGCCAGCAAGTTCCCGGCTGTCGGCGCGGTAGTGCCCTGGACGCGGGCGGATGTTGGCGCGGTGGCAACCCAATCTTACGCCAAGCTGGGCTTTGGACCCGATGGCTTGGCGCTGATGCAAGACGGCGCGACAGCCCCCGAAGCGCTGAAAAGCCTGCTGGATGCCGACCCCATGCGTGAGAGCCGGCAGGTGGCGCTGGTGGATGCGCGGGGCGGCGTGGCAGCGCACACCGGCGCGGATTGCCACAATTGGGCGGGGCACCGGCTGGGCGATGGCTTCAGTGTGCAAGGCAACTTGCTGGCGGGTGAAGCAGTCATCGACGCCATGGCTACAGCCTACACGCGCGCCGAAGGTGAATTGGCGGATCGACTGGTGGCTGCGCTGCGAGCTGGCGAATATGCCGGCGGCGACCGGCGCGGCAAACAAGCGGCGGCGGTGCAGGTGGCGAAGCCCAATGGCGGCTATGGCGAAGACACCGACCGCTACCTCGACCTGCGCGTCGACGACCATGCCGAGCCGGTCGCGCGCCTTGCCGAGCTGGTGCAAATGCACCATCTTTACTTCCAGCCGCCCAAGCCCGAAGACGTCGCGCGCATAGATAGCGAGGTCGCGCGCGAGCTGCAAGCCATGATGATCGGGCAAGGCTATATGACCGGCGAGATTAATGGTGTTTGGGATGAAGTCTGCCAGCAAGTCTTCGCCATGCTCATCGGCAACGAAAACCTGGAGATGCGCTGGTCGCTGAAAAAGAATCGCGGCACGATCGACCGCGTGGCGCTGGATTACCTGCGCGAGCGCTTTGGCTGAACGGCTGGTTCGACTGTGGGCGGCCGCGCTACTCCTGCTCTTCGCCTGCCTGCTGCAATTTTCTGCCCTCACGCGGGATCAACGCTTCCTGCCCGATGAAGCGCACTTCATGACCTTTGCTCGGCGCGCCGCTGTTCAGGGCGATTGGCTGTTGCCGGGCGCGTTGGATAAACCGCCGCTTTCGATCTACCTGAGCGCCATCAGCATGGTCTTCGTCGGCGTTACCAGCGATGCAAATGGCCTGCTGCGCCTGGACGCGCAGGTTGGCGAGTTTGCGGGCAAGCTGCCCAACAGCCTGGGCGCTGTGTTGGCGGTGGCGCTGATGACGCGTCTCGGCGCGCAAATCGGCGGCGGCACTCGCGGCGCGCTGCTGGCGGGGCTGCTGACGGCTTGCTCGCCTTACCTGCTGATGTATGGCGGGAGCGCGTTCACCGATATGAGCCTGCTATGCTTCGGCTTGGCGGCTGTCAGTTGTGGTTTGAGTCAGCGCTGGGCATGGTCAGGCGCGTTGCTGGGCTTGGCGTTTTGCTGCAAACCACAAGCGCTTTTCCTACTGCCGCTTCTGCTGATGCTGCCCTTGTATAGGCGCGCCGCTCGTTCAGCCTGGCTGCGCATGATATTGGCTATGCTGCTGGTCTGCGCTTTGCTGCTGCTGTGGGATGCCGCGCGGCCAGAAACGAGCCTCTTCCAACTGGCGGCGGCGAACAACCTGACTGCCGACATCATCGCGTCGCCGGGGAGCTGGCGATCGCGGCTGGTGGCATGGCTGGCTGTGGCTGGCTGGCTGCTGGGACCGCCCTTGATTTCAGGCATATTCGTCGCGGTTGCGCTTCTCAACTGGCGCAAGGGGCAGGAGCGCCGCATTGTCTTGGCGCTGTTGACGATAGTCGCAGCCTTCATCGCCACCCATAGCTTCTTGAACCTCAACCTGTATGCGCGCTACCTGCTGCTGATATTGCCGCCGCTCGTCCTGTTTGTAGCTTGCTCAATTTCCAGCCGCCGCCGTTTTTGCATTGTGGTCGCCCTGTTGGCATGCACGGGAGTGTTGTGGACATTGCAACAGGGCAGCCCGCTGGAAGAATCGCGCAGCCAACATGCGGGCATTGATGCGCTGGCGGGCTACCTCAACCCCAAGCCGGTCGCCACAGTGATTTATGATCCCTGGCTGGGCTGGCAGTTGGACTATTACCTGGGCGCATGGCATGACAAGCGGCGTGTACATTATCCCACTGCGCACAAACTGGCGGCGGGGGCGGCGGCCCTGGACGAGCGGGACTATCGCTATTTTGTCGCGCCGGTCGGAATTGCCTACGAACCCTGGCTAGCTGCATTACAAGCGCAAGGTTTCGCAGTCGAAATGGACTTCCAAAGCGAGAATTATCTGGCTTGGCGATTGCAGCCCGCGCTTGAGTAGCCACTCGGCGACACCGCAAATTATTGGGGGGTTTCCCCGCGTAACTATCCTTTATCATTGGAGTAATGGCGCGCTGCCGATTTTTCCGCGAGTTGCCAACCTTCAAAATGCGGGCATATAATGGGTATAAGTTTCTGACGGAATCGCGCCTGACGAGAGGTGGCTTGTGCTGAGCGACGCGAACTTTGTCTACTTCTTGCTGATGGCTGGCATGTGGGTCAGCGCAACTGGCACCTACATCCCTGGCACCGGTGTCGCCGAGGTCCTTGGCATCGCTTTGATTGGCGGCGCGCTGTATTTGATGAGCCTGCTGGCGGTGAACTGGCTGGCGCTGCTGGCTCTGGTGGCTGGCGCATCGCTATTCTTCTTGCTGCCCTTGCTGAAATCGGAGTGGGAGCCGCTCGCTATTGCCGGCTTGGCAATCCAGGCGCTTGCCAGCTTCTTCTTGTTCAACGACACCGCCGTATCGCCGCTCTTCATCGCGGTCGGCGTGGTCCTGGCATTTGCCTACCACCGCGGCATCTTGCGCTCGATTTTGCAGCAGCAGCGCGAATTGTCCTCGACGCAGAAGGACGAATTCCTGGTTGGCGCGCGCGGACGGGTCATGGCAGCCATCGAAGAGCGCGGCACAGTCCAGGTCAAGGGCGAGCTTTGGACAGCGCGCAGCCGCATGCGCCTCGAGCCGGGCACAGAAATCGTCGTTACCCAGCAAGAGGGCTTGGAGCTGCATGTGGAAAAAGCCAAACGCGAGCAAGCCAACTAATTCTGTTCAGCCCGATCACCCCCATTGGAAAGCAATTCGAGACGAAGGAGACAGACATGAATGAGTTAGGACAAACGCTGGGCACAGGCTTGCAAGGCGGGCTGCTGGTTGTCGTGGCGCTGGGCATCATCTTGCTGCTGCGCACTTCGATCCGCGCGGTCAAAGAGTATGACCGGCTGGTAATCTTTTTCATTGGGCGCTTCCGCACGGTGCGCGGTCCCGGCTTGACCTTCGTGGTGCCCTTTGTCGAATCGGTCATCCGCGTCGATATGCGTGAGACGATCATCGATATCCCTTCGCAGACAGCCATCACCAAAGACAACGCCTCAATCGGCATTGATTTCCTGGTCTATTACCGCATTACCGACCCGGAATTGTCGGTGACCAAGGTCGAGGATGTCGTCGAAGCAACCGGCAAAATCGCCACCACCACCCTGCGCGCGGTCATCGGCGATATCGTGCTGGATGATGTGCTCTCCCGCCGTGACCAGATTAACGATGTGCTGCGCGTCAAACTGGATGAAACCACCGAGCGCTGGGGCATGAAGATCACCACAGTCGAGATCCGCGAGATTGAGCCGCCGCGAGCCATCCTGGAAGCGATGAACCGCCAGATGAGCGCCGAGCGCGACCGCCGCGCCGAGGTTACCTTGGCTGAAGGCGAACGCGAAGCCGCCATTGCCCGCGCTGAAGGCAGCAAGCAATCCGCCATCCTGGAAGCCGAAGGCCAGAAGCAGGCGCAAATCCTGCGTGCTGAAGCCGAACGCGAAGCTCAAGAACTGCGCGCGCATGGCTATGCCAACGCCTTAAAAGCCATCTACAAAGGAGCGCGTGGCATAGACAATAACACCATGGCGTTGCAGTACATGGATATGCTGCAAAAGGTCGGCAGCAGCCCGTCAACTAAATTTGTCTTGCCCATGGAACTCACCGGCATCGCGCAGAATATCGCCAGCGCGGTCCAGGGCAATGGCGCGAGCCAGCCAACCAGCAGCAATGGCAAGCGCCAGGAGCAACCCATGCCCCTGGGCGAAGTCGCTATTGAATAGGCGGCGGGGCGATATTCACCACAGAAGGCACAGAGGATTAGTGTAGGGGCGAGGCGCTGACTCGCCCTCAACCCCACCGCGGTTATTCGAGTTCCAGTTGCCAGGCGGAGACCGAAATCACGATGCCATCGGCAGCCACGATCGCCGGCGCGATTGACGCATCCGCCGGCAGGTTGTTCATCGGCTCGCCGATTTGACTGTCGTTGAAGAAGGCGCGGATCTCGCCAGTTGTGCCATCTCGCTCCAGGCGCAGGCGGGCGATCATATTGGGCACATTGCGCTGGCTGATGGTATCGGCGATGCCATCGCGGACTTGCGCCAGGCTGATGATACCGTTGCCATCCTGGCGGATTTGTATGCCAGCGTTCTGCTCGCCGCTTGTGGACTGCAGCAGGATGCCAAAGCTGACTTCGCCCTCCGCGACCAGCGCCGCCAGGCTGTTGCGCAGGCTCAACTCGGCTTCCAGGCTGACGATGCGCGCTGTCGGCTGGTTGCCATATTGCTCTTCCAGCAGCTTGACCGGCGGGCTCAACGTGGTTGCTTCGTCATTGACTGTTTCATCACCCAGCAGCCAGGAATTATCTTCCTGCTTGAATAATTCTGTATCCCAAAATGCTGCAGTCACCCGGTCGCGGTAGAGCGCCAGCAGGTCTTGCGCGCCGATAAGCCCGCCCGGCGGCAAGATGGGCGTTGGCTGCTGAACGACGGGCGCGGCAACGGTTGGCGCGCTCGTAGCGGCGCTGGCGGGTTGTGGCGTCGGCGTTGGCTCGGGAATGGCGGTTTCGGCGGGCGCTTGGGTCGGCTGGCTGGTTGGCGTAGCGCTGGGCGCTGTCGTTGGCTCCGGGCTGGGGCTGGGCGTCAACGTGGCGGTCGGCTCGGGCTGCAATATCGCCAGCAGCGGCTCCAGGCTGCCATTGCTTGCCAAGCCCGCCAAACCGCCGACCACCAGCAGGATGCCAATGAGGGCAGCCAGGTTGAATAGCCAGCGCCGTGGCGGGGCGGGCTGCGCCGCTTCGACTGCTTCATCAGAGGCGCTGTCTATTTCTTCCAGGCTGCTGGTGTGCGCCGTTACCGCTTCGACAGGGGTTGGCGCGGCTGCTTCATTTTCTGGCTCAGGGGGCTCTTCCGGCTGTGCCTCGACCAGGCGATACCAGTGGCGGAAGAGCGGATAGGCTGGATTGCGGTCGATGAACATGGCTTTGAAATGCTCATCCATCGCCTCGAGCTTGGCTTTGCGCCGCTTTTCGCCCGTATAGATGCTCACAAAGGCTTCGTAGGTATCACGCCAGCCCAGCATCATCTGCGCCTGCTGATAGCCGAGCAGGTCTTCGGTTACATCCGCCTGCGCATGAATCGCTTCGCGGACTTTAGGCTGTGGCTCGTCGCTCTGACGGTCGATGGCTTGGCGGAGGCTGCGCTGTTGGCTGCTTAGCTCGGTTAGCGCGGCTTTTAAGTCCATGATCCAGCCGCGGTAGCCCCCCAACTGGAGATTGGCATTGGTTTCGACTTCGTTGATATAGCGCAGCGCCTGCTCCAGCTTGATGCCAGCCGCGCGAAATTCGGCGTCCGCCCAGTCAGCCAGGGCGGCTTCCAGCGCGCGCAGGCTTTGGATGCCGGCCGTCAGCAGCTTGGCTTGTGGGCTGGCTTCCAACTGACGCGCCAGCTCGCCGAGGCTATCGACAGTCGAAGGACCACGCAGCCCATCCAGGCTCTTTTGCGCCGCCAGTAGATTCTCGCGCCGCTCAATGAATTCTTGCAATTTGCCCACCGCGCTGTGACTATCGCCGCTGCCCGGCAAGCATCTTTGCGCCGCCGCCTGCCAAAATCGCGCATCGTCCAGCGCCGCTTCGTGCGCAGCCAAGACGCCATTCAACGTGTACTGTGTGAAAAGGATGCGCAGCGCCGCCGTATTGCTGGAAGCGAAGGCATGCACCAAGCCTTGCCCCATCGCCTTGAGGTAGGTCTCGGTGCTCGGCATCTGGTTCTCAAATTGTTCGACGGCGCGCGCTTCGCTTTGGCTGAAGAGCTGTTCAATCTCGGTGAGGGCGACTTCGGTGCGGGCTTCGCTTTCGATGCCATTGCGCTCCAGCCAGTCTCGCAAACCACGCGATAGCTTCATCAGCCGCTCGGCGATGAATTGCTCACTATCACTGCGGGCGACCTCCAGCGCTTGTTGGCCCAGTCGCTGCGCGTCCGCCAGTTGCGATTTGTCGAATGCTGCCCAGCCATCCGCCAGCGTCCGTCCCAAATGCCCGGGCAAGGCGTGCCGCTCGACATAATTCGCGCCCTCGACGAGTCCGCGCAGCTGACCGAACCAGCCAGACAACTGTGGGCTGAGGGCGCGCAGAGAATCCGCGCCGCGTTCCAGAGCGGCTGTCGCTTCGGATTTGTTACCCGCCACCACGACCTGGCGATAATGCGCCCAAGCTGCCTGCGCCTTATCCAAGCCCGCCAAAATGCCGGTCAACTGCTCATCAAATAGCTGGGCGGCGAAGGGTTGCAGCTCGGCGGCTTTGGCTGTCAGCCAGGCATCCAGGTCGGAGCCATCCGCGGCTGGCAGAAATTGCCGGCTGTCTTGCAAAATTTCGTAAAGCAGGCTCAAAAAGTCTTCAAGCTGATCCCAAGCCGGGTTGGGCGGGTCGATTGCCCGGCAGGCGTCCAGCGCGCCCAAAGCCTCACGCGGATCACTGGCGGCGCATTGCGCGATTATTTGCAGCCTGTCTTCCAGCGCGCGCACCGCATCCAGCGCCCGAGTCAATGCCAGCAAAGGCAGACGCCGTTCGGACAGCGCCAGCCGTTGACTCAGCAGGCTCAAGCTGCCGTCCAGCGCGGACAAGCTGACGACTATTTCATGGAAGGCGCTGTGCAGGCTGTTGGCGCCGGGGATGACTGTGCCATGGGCGATGTCCAATGTTTGCAGGATGGCAACCAGGCTGGCGCGCGCCTCGTCTACCTGTATGCCTTGCAGCGCGAGTTGCTGCAGCGCCTCGTCAAGCTGCGCCAGGTTGGGCCGCAGCAGCAGCACACTCGGCACATGCGCGCTTATCCGTTCGGCGAGCTGCCATTGCAGGTGGCGGGTGGCAGCGTTGGGCGCGCCCCTTGTCAGCAGTTGGTTGGCGGCTTTATCGGCTTTGCCTTCGAAGAGCAGCGCCGCCGCCTCGTTGAGCCAGCCGGGTATGCTGCCGGGTGGGGCATCGGTCAGCAGCAGGCACCAGTCAAAGAGCAGATGCACCAGCGTGGCGGTTTTGCTACCGGCTCGTTCGCGCAGGTCAGCCAATAGATCGGCTGCATCCGACCATTTGGAGCCGCCCAGCAGGATGCGCGCGGCGTCCAGATCGGCGGATACTTCCAAGTCACGCAGGCGATCGATGATTTCGCCTTGTGTCGCGCGCGTGGGGGGGTGCGCCGGGTCTTGCCGCAGCGCGCTTTTTAAGGTGGTCTGCAAAGCTAGCAGGTCATTGCGGCTCAAGTCGCTGGCTTGGAGTTTGTCATTTGTCCGCTTTAGCAATTCATCGCGGCGCTGTTCCAATGGACGCCGATAGCGCAGCAAGTCAGTCGTCAGCTCAGCCAAGGTGGCATAGCGATACCGCAGGACAGGATGCACGGCGCGCGCCACGATAGCTTGCAGGCGCTGGTCGACCTGGTCGAAATCCTGGTGGAAGTCGACTGCGAAATCCGTATCCGCGACGCGCGGCACTTCGACTCGCCGTCCGCCCGTCAACAAAAAATAGAGCAGCTCGCCCAGTTGATAGATATCGGTCTGGTGGCTGATGCCTTGCGCTGTGCTCTCATCGCCTTCCAGGAAGACGGCGTTGCCCCAGTCGATGACTTTCAACTGATAGGCATCGCGATTCCAAAACAGGTGCTTGGCATCCACGTCGTTATAAACAATGTCCTTGTCGTGCGCCGCTTGCAGCAAGTTGATCAACTGCGCCAGCACTTCGAGCATTTCCAGCTCGGGCAGGCGCTTTTGGTTGCTCGCCAGGCGCGCGACTTCAGCGGCGATGATGATGCCTTCGGCGCGCTCCATGACGATGTATTGATGGGGAATGCCGCCGACAAAGGATTGCCCGCTGCCCAGTAGCTCCGTCAAAACGGGGTGGCCCGCCAGGCGCGTCAATGCCTCGCGCTCGTTGATGATGCTGACTTCTTGCCCGGCGCGGATGGGCGGCGCGTCATTGGGGTGCGGACGCTTGATGGCGACAGGCCGGTCATCGTCCAACGTATCCACCGCCCGCAGAGTCTCGCCAGAGCGCCCACGCGGATAGATGTAATTGTAGCGATACCGCTTGTCGAAGAGGCTGTCCGCCATGACCCCCTGCCTCTGGCGCTGCTCCGACAGAACCCACCAGGTAAGCACGAACAGCGCGGGCTTAAAGGAGCAAAAAACCGCCTACTATTGTAGCCCAATTGTCAGCGCGCGCAAGGCAATCGCTTAAAATCATAGTTGCCATAGAGGACTAGAGGTTTGGTGTAGCGGCGAGGCGCTGACTCGCCTGTCTTTATTCAGCGCGGCGCAACCTGTAGACAAACCCTATAATCTTGGCAGGCTTGTGGGGACAATATGCTCATAATGGCTTGGCAAACTGTATTGCCGCTGCGAACATCTGGCGGTCTCTGTGAATAACCTGGCAAAGATGACGAGACTGCCCATGTCACAATCGCTGCGCCGCGCCGCGCCCGATATCGCTTTGGGCTGCCTGCTGCTGCTGATGCCACTGCTGCTATTTCACCAGCAGACCCTGGGCGACCGCACCCTGCTGCCCACCGAGAACCTGTTTCAATACCCGCCTTACGCCGCCTACCGCGAGGTCGCCAAAGCCCCCGCGCCGCATAACCACCTGCTTTCGGATATGGCGCTGCAAAATCTGCCCTGGAAGTCTTTCATCCGCGCGCAGGTGGCGCAGGGTGAAATCCCGCTGTGGAATCCGCACCTTTTTTCGGGCATCCCTTTCTTCGCGGCGGGGCAACATTCCGCGCTGTATCCCTTGAGCATCGTCTACTACCTGCTGCCGCTGAGCGCTGCGTATGGCTGGTTCATCGTGCTGAACCTGTGGCTGGCGGGCGCTTTCATGGCTGGCTATCTGCGCGCTTTGGGCAGCAAGCGAGCCGGCGCGGCGCTGGCGGGCATCAGTTGGCAGCTTTGCGGGTTTCTCATCGCCAATGCTGTCTTCCCGATGATTGTGGCGGCGGCTGTCTGGCTGCCGCTGATCCTGTGGATGATCGAGAATATCCTGCGCGGGCGCAACCTGTGGATTTTTCGTGGTACGGCGCTGCTGTGGGTGGCTATCGGCGCGGTCGCGGTCGGCTGCAACATTTTGGCGGGCCATGTCGAGATGTCCATCTACACCTTGCTGGTCGCTGGTTATTACGCCGCCTTTCGCCTGTTGTGGACGGGGGCGCAAGCCTGGCGGCGGACGGGGACGCTGCCACTGCGCTGGCTGGCGAGCAAGTCGCTGTGGCTGCTGCTGCTGATTGCGCTGGGGGTGGGGCTGGCGGCGCTGCAGCTCATCCCGCTCTACGAATTTGTGCAGAGCAATTGGCGTGCTGAGCGCTCCAGCTTGGTGACAGTCCTGGGCTACGCCCACCCGCCGCGCGACCTGCTGCTCTTTTTCTTGCCGAATATCTTTGGCAGCCCGGCGCAACACAGCTACCTCGATGTCTTCAGCGGGCAGACTGTCACCGCGCTGGTGAATGCTGCCGGCGGGCAAATCGACTACATATTTTGGGGCATCAAGAATTATGTCGAAGGCGCGCTGTATGTGGGGCTGCTGCCGCTCTGTCTAGCTGGCTGGGCGCTGTTGACAAACCTGCGCCGCCGCCTGCCCGAAGCGCAATTCCTGATTGCCTTCGCCCTGCTGGCTGTGGTCGCGCTGTCTTTCATGTTCGGCGCGCCGAGCTATGGGCTGCTTTACCAACTGCCGGGCATGAACCAGCTTAATTCGCCGTTTCGCTGGGTCTATGCGCTGAGTTTCGCGCTGGCGGTCATGGCTGGGCTGGGCATGAATATGCTGGCGGAGCGGCGCTGCAAAGCCAGCTGGCTGGGGCGGATGCTTCTGGTCGCGGGCGGCGGGCTGGCAGTTTGCGCGGCATTCTCGTGGCTGCGTTTCGAGAGCTTCGCAGCGCTATTCGACCGTTTCGTCGAGACGGTCGCGCTGGCGGACGGCGTATTCGCGGATGGCCGCGCCCTGTTCAGCTTTCTGCTGCCACAAGGGCTGCTGCTGGCGGCGTTACTGGCGCTGAGTGGCTTTGCGCTGCTCTGGGCAAGCCGCGCGCATGGGCATCGCTGGCAGTGGCTGGCATTGGCGCTGGTGGGGGGCGATTTGCTGTTGGCATCTGCTGGCTTCAACCCAGCCAGCGACCCCGCTTTGCTGGATTTCACGCCGCCGTCCATCGAGTTCCTGCAAGGGCAGCGCGGGCATTTTCGCATCACCAGCCTTGAAGACGAGCGCCCCGGCGGCCCAATATTGACCGCCAATATCGCAATGCGTTACGGGCTGGACGATGTGCGCGGCTACGACAGCATCATCCCCGCCGGCTATGTAGCCACCATGCGCTCGTTGCAACCGGCGCATAACCTGGCTCACAACCGCATCTCGCCGCTCTATACCGCGCCGCACAAGAACCACGCCGGCTATGAGAAGGCGCTGGGTTCCGACTTGCTGAACCTGCTCAATGTCCGTTATGTGCTGACTGCGCCCGACCTGATCATCCCGCTGCCCGGCTGGAGCGCTGTCTATCGGCAAGAGATCGCCATCTGGGAGAACGGGTCGGTCATGCCGCGCGCTTTCACAGTCGCCAAAGCCGATTGGGACTCGCGCTGGCTGGCGGAGCATGGCGGCGGCTTCCGTTTTGATGAGTTGGGCATCTTGCAGGGCGGCTTGCACGTCCCGCGCTACCAGCCGGCCACCATCTCGCGGGATACAGGGCGGGAGAAGTTCGTCGATATCAGCATATCCGCCGATAGCTGGCTGGTCATCAGCGAGAGTTATATGCCTGGCTGGCGCGCTTTCGCTCGGCCGTTTGGCGCGGGTGAAGCCGACGAGTTTGGGCTGGAAGTGCGGCTGGCGCTGGCGAACCTGCAAGGCGTTGAGCTGCCGGCGGGCGATTGGACTGTGCGCCTGGTCTACAGCCCAGCCAGCGTGCAGTTGGGCATGTTCGCGTCTTCCATTAGCGTGGCGCTGATGATTTTTCTGCTGGGCGGCTGGTTTTGGCGCGCCTATATCGGCTTGAACAAGGCCGATTCCTCCGGGGTCGCCAAAGTCGCCCGCAACAGCATCGCCCCTATCATCTTGAATCTCTTCAATCGCGGTATCGATCTGGTCTTCGCCATCGTGATGTATCGCTTGCTGCTGCCCGCCGAGGTGGGCATATACAACTTCGCCATCGTGCTATTTGTGGCTTTTGACATATTCACCAACTTTGGGCTGGATGTCTTTCTCATCCGTGAAGCCGCGCAGAACAAATCGCGGGCGGGACACCTTTTGTATAACACATCGCTGTTTCGGCTGTGTTTGAGCCTGGCTGGCGCGCCTTTGCTAGCGGGCGCGCTGCTGCTCTACGGGCTCTCCGGCGCGGAAGCCATCGGCGGCGATGGCTTGCTGGCGATTGGCTTGCTGTATATCGGGCTCTTCCCCGCGAGTTTGTCCAAAGGCATGACATCGCTCTTCTACGCCAATGAACAAGCCGAAAAACCCGCCGCCATCGCCACCATCACCACCATCAACAAAGCGGTGCTGGGCGTTATCGCGCTCCTGTTGGGTTACGGCATCGTGGGGCTGGCGGCAATCAGCATCTTCAATAATCTGCTGACCTTGTTGGTATTGCTGTGGGCGGGGCGCGCGCTGATTGGGCGCATCGGTCCGCGGCTGCCCGACCGCCGACTGCTGCGCGAAATGGTCGGCGAATGCTTCCCGCTGATGCTCAATCATTTTCTGGCCACGGTCTTCTTTCAGATCGATATCGTCATCCTGCAGGCATTAAAAGGCGCGGCGGCGGTGGCGCAGTACAGCACTGCCTACAAGTGGCTGCTGGCGATCAATATCGTGCCGGCTTTTTTGACGCAGGCGCTCTTCCCGGCGCTATCGCGACAAGCCAAAGACAACCGGCGCGCGCTCAGCCAAACCTATCGCTTCGCCATCAAGCTGCTCTTCGCCATGACCTTGCCGCTGGCGGTGGCATTCACGCTGCTGGCGGAGCCTTTGACCCTGCTGCTGGGCGGGGCGCGCTACCTGCCCGATGGCGCAATCGCCCTGCAATTGATGATTTGGAGCATCCCCTTCGGCTGGCTCAACAGCTTGACGCAATATGCCTTAATCGCGCTGGGTTTGCAGCGCATGATAACGCGGGCATTCGCTGGCGCGGCGCTCTTCAATATCGTCGCCAACCTGATTTTCATCCCACAATATGGTTTTCAAGCGGCTGCGCTGGCGACAATCGCTTCGGAGGTGGCGCTGCTGCTGCCGTTCCTGTACCTGCTGGGGCGCGAGCTGCCCGACCTGCGCGTATTCAGCTTGTTATGGCGTCCCTTGCTGGCGCTGGCGATGATGGGCTTGACCTTGTTGATATTGGGCGGCTCGCTCTTGGCGTTGCTGGCGGCTGGCTTGGTCTATGTCGGCGCGCTGCTGCTGCTGCGCCCACTGGATGCCGCCGAGGGGGAAGCGCTGCTGAGCTTGTTGCCAGCATCCGCCCGGAGGCTGCGGCTCTTGCGCTGGATCACCGCAAGGGCTTGACCAGGTAGAGAACCAGGTCATCGTCCACCGTGCAGCTTGCGCCGGGTGGCAGCGACTCGTTTCTGTAGTGAATACCCCGCCCATCCGGCACATAACCCCGCTGGATATACAGCCGCTGGGCTGCGCCATAATCGGCGTACAAGCCAAAGCCGATGCCGGCGTAGCGTGCCTGTTTGACGATGCGCGCCTCTGCCTCATCCAGAAGCCATGATGCTATGCCTTCCCGCCGCCGCGACCGGATGACATTCAGGTCCTGGATTTCAGGAATGCCTCGGTCACGGAAGCCCGGGTAAGGCGACTGCCAAAGCAGCTTGCAATGCCCGCGGTATTCGCCAGCCTCCAGCGCCAGCAGCAAGACCAACTCGCCAGCCGCCTGCTGCTCGCATACGCGCTGAAAATAGCCAGGCGGTTTAGGCCAGTCCATGTCAGCCGCGAAGCAATCCTGCAGCCAGTCGGACTCGGCGGGCAGGGCAGGGCGGATGCGCAGATGGCTCATCCAGCGCTGGCGGGGCGCGCCCAACGATTGCTAATCACCAGGCCGCCTACTTCCACGTTGTCGTCCAGGTCGCTGGCTGGCGGCTCGCTGACCAGGAATTCAAGTCGGTATAGCTGCCCCAAGCCATCGGTCAAGTCCAGGACGAAGTTGTCATCCCTTTGCAGGTCTTGCTTGAGGTTCATCAGCATGAGGTGCCGACCGCCCGGCACCAACTCAATCTTGCCATTGCCCGGCACGACCAGCGCATCCAGGCGCGTCATGGATGCCGCCCCGTCGACCACGCGCGTCTCGTGGAATTCGACCGCCCCCGCTACCTCGCTGGCTGCTGATACCAGCACAATGTCCTCGCTGCTGCGGTTGGTGATGCGCATATAGGCAGCGCTGTTTGCCCCGCTTGCGCCCCCCGCCATTGCCATGTCGTCCATTGCGCCGTGGTCAGCGTGCGTCATATTTTGTTCGTCGCTGGCGCTGGCGATATCAAAGTGAAATTCCTGGCGGGCGACCTCGTCAGCGGACAAAGCCAGGCTGGCTTCGACGATCCAACTGCCGCCCATCGTCCACTCAAAGGGCACATTGAAGACGCCATCAACCGCGCTGTCGGCTTCAGCCAGGACGGGTATCATGCCGGCGTGGTCCATATCGCCACGCAGGCTGAGCGTGCCCGGCTCGGTCAGCGGATTGCCTTGCTTATCGCGGACTCGCACCGTCAAGACAGTATCGCCCACCGTCAACTCGCTGGCGGCAATCTCCAGCGCGATACCGCTGGCGCTTAGTTTCTGCTCTTGCCGGCAAGCGGCGCTCAGCAAGAGCAGCATTGCCAGCGCGCATAGTCGCAATAGGTTTGTCAATGTCAATGCGCCCTCGAAGTTGATTATGGGACAGCGCTAGGCGGGCGCGGCTGGCGGGCGCAGCAGCAGGCTCAAGCCATAGCCAAATGCCCCCGCCATCACCGGCACGCCCAGCCACATGTGGATCAGCCACCATAAGCCGTCCGCATCCCAGACATTCGCGCCCAGAATCTCCACCACAACCAGCGCGCCCAGGCTGTAGGCAAAGGGAATCACGATGCTGAAGAGCCGCGTGCCAGCCACAGTATCCAATGTGCTGCGCTGCAGCAGCCAATCCGCCAGCAAACCGACAGCCAGCGCGCCCAGCACAAAGATGAACTCTTCATTGTGGCGCACGCGCAGCCAGGTCATCAAAGCCGCGCTCGTGCCGAAGACGAGGGTAGCCGTGCCGACCGGCAGCCGCCAGCGCCGTGACATCAGTAGCAGCACGCCCAGCAAAATGTTGCTGTGCAGCATAAATGCCACAATGCCCAAGCCGTCAATCAACCTTGTTGAGTCGGGGCGCGGGCCTGTCAACATGGCAGTGCTGCTGGTTATCGCCGCGAAAGCCACAAAGAACAAAAAGATCGAGCTGATGCAGGTGAATGACAAAATCGCCGGCAGCAGCTCTCGCCAGCTCTCGCCACTCATGCGCTGCCATGCCGCCCGAATGGGTCCCGTGACGATCATCAAGCCTGAGACTGCCAGAAACAGATGCGATGGACTGATAAGCGCTTCTGTGCCTTCTTCAAAGCCGAAGATCTCATGCCAAGCCAGATCGGCGACGCCACCAGCCGCAAACATAAAGAAGCCCAGCAGCGAGACCGTGTAGCCGGCTGGCAACGCGCGGCTGAAGTGAAAACCCTTGCCGACATTGCGCATGTGCGTGACGATGAGGGTCAAGCCCGCCAGCCCCACCGCGCCATAGAGCAGGGCATGCCAAGGCGTGAAAAAGCTGTCGTCGACCTGGCCGTGGTTGTGCGCCCATCCATCAATGAACAAACCAAATGTGATTAGGCAAGCTGTGATCGCCATCCAGCGGTCCAGTTGGATGCTGTCGGCGGGGATGGCTGCGGTCTCGTCTGCGCCGCGCGAGAGTATCTTTTCGCGCAGCAAACTTATACTGGTCATGGTGAAACCTCCTGATGCTCCTCTGATTTAATTATAGCCAAGTTTGCTTGCGCAGAGCTGCTTCGTCCCATTTTGATGCAAGCGGCGAATCCCCGCTCAAGCCCCGCGTAGCTGGCTAGCGCGTTTTGCGACTTGCTGTAGAATCATGGGCATTATCGGAGCCGATTGCCTTGGCGAGTTATGGCATTTGATTTGGAAGCCTTGGTCGGGCATCTATATATCGTTGGCGGGCGCGTGATTAATGTCAACCCGCCGGGCGCTTTGGTCGAGGTCTCCCCGGCGACAGCCGCGCGCGGCCGTGAAGGCGATACCTTCTTCATCCTTATCTTGCCCTCTGGCTCGATCGCCCCGACCACTTTTTACGAACAACTGGCGCAACTGGCGGCTGAGCGTTATTTCAGCATGGGCGGCAGCCTGGCGCTGGCTCTGCGCAATATGTTCCAGCAGATTAACCGCAATCTCTACGACCACAACCTGGAGCATGCGGCGAGCGGCAAGCAACAATTCGAAACCAGCATGATCGCGGCGGTATTAAACGAAGACGACATGGTGGTGGCGCGCGTCGGTCCGGTGATTTCGGCTTTGCAAACCGCCGGCTTGACATTGACCTTCCCCAATGACCTGAGCGAAGAAGCGCCCCTTTTCAGCGTGCCGCTGGGCTTGTTGCCAGAGCCCGATGTGGCGATGGTGCGCTATGGCGTCAACGCGGGCAGCCGCCTGGTGCTCGCCGATGCCAGCCTGGCGGATATCCCCGCTGAGCGCTTGACGAGCATCTTGCTGGAGAATGACATCGGCAAGGTGCTGGATGGCTTGCGCCGCGCCATTCGCTTCCAGTGTCAGCTGATGCTGGTCGAGCTCGTGCCACCAGAATACGAAGCGCCGTTGCTGGCAGCGCCGGGCGAATCGTCTCACGAGGTGCAGATGCGCCTGGGCGAGGCGCGCATGCAGCTGGAAGCGGATAACCCTCAATGGCAACTGCCCCGCCGCGGCGACTTCGGCTCTTTGCTCAGCTGGGGCTTGGCGCGTCTGGCTGGCAAGGCGGCTGGCTTTTTCCATGCGCTGGGCGCGCTCTTTCAGCGCTTCTTCCCGCTGCCATCGACCGCGCCTTCCCGCCGCGCATCATCCGGCACGTTGATCCTGACTGTCTTGCTGATCCCGCTCATTATCGTCAGCATCGTGACCGTCTCCTGGGTTTCCAATCTCGGCGAGACTGAATTTGAGCAATGCCTGAGCCAACTGCAAGAGACAGCCAGCCTGGCGCGCTCGATTGATTCCAGCAACCGCCGCAGCACCATCTCCGCCTGGAACGCCACCCTGCAAGTCGCCGATGCCTGCGCTGTCCTGCGCCCTGATGACCCGTTTGTGAATACTATGCAGCGCGAAGCCCAGGCGCTCATAGATACCATCAACAAGGTCAAACGTCGCGAGGCTGCGCCGCTCACCAACTTTGAAAATGCCGCCATCAGCCGCATCCGCCTGCAAGGCACAGACCTCTACGCGCTGGATGACCGCAACAACCTCGTCTACCATGTATCGCTTTCTGACAACGGCAAACAAGCCCTGCGCCAAGACCCCGTCTCGCGCATGCGGCTGGGCGCGACCTACGAAGGCTATACAATCGGGCAGATTGTGGATATCGCCTTCGACAGCTATTCGGGCCAGCTGGCTATGCTGGATGCCAATGGCACCCTGCTACGCTGCGAGCCACAGATTATCCTGAATTGCGATGCCCAGCGTATGATCAACGCGGAGGACTGGCAGAACCCCATCTCGCTGACAATATGGAATCGCAACATCTACATCCTGGATAGCGAAAGCGGGCAGATCTGGCGCTATGACCCATCGGGCAGCAGCTATGTCAGCGCGCCGCGTGAATACTTCTCTGGCACCGCCCGGCCCAACTTGCGCAATGTCGTCGACTTCACTATCAGCGCGGATGGCGTGGTCTATGTGCTGTATGCCGATGGCGTGATGAAAAGTTACATCTCGGGCCGCGAAGCGCCTTTTGTCTTCAGTGGCTTCAACGAAGGCAGCGAGCCGCATGTCGTGCGCACCGAGGGCTTCGCGCTGAATGATAGCGCCTTCGCGCCTGGCTTCTTCTTAATCAGCCGCGGCGCGCGCACCATCTACGAAACGACCGTCGCCGGTACATTCATCGATAGCTATCAAGCCTTCGACCAAAGCAAGCTGGAGCTGATCTCGGCAGTGGTCGCATACTCCGAGCAGAACATTGTCTATGTCGCTTCGGGCAATACTATTTTCCACATCGACATGGCAGTTCAATAAATGCAGGCGGATTTTCCTCTCGGTGTACTCAATACACTCGGTGTACTCGGTGGTGAATAATTTGATGCAATCGCCCTGTAAGCGCGCTTGTGCCGACTCGCCTCTGCTGATATAGTCGCATAAAGTATATTCCGGCTTGCATGGATAGCTTGATTCATAGCGGCATCCCCATATTGGCGGCGGGCAGCGCGACTGGCGGCGCTGGCGAATGGAGCGCGCTGATTTTCTATATCGTCATCGCGCTGGGCATATCCTTCCTATGCTCAATATGGGAAGCCGCCATGCTGTCGACGCCGGTTTCGCACATTGAACTGCTGGTGGAGCAGGGCAGCCGGGCGGGCGAAATCATGCAAGGGCTGCGCCAGAATGTCGAACATCCCATCTCAGCCATATTGACCTTGAACACGATCGCGCACACGGTCGGCGCGGCTGGCGCTGGCGCGGAAGCCACCGCCATCTTCGGCAGCGAGTACTTCGGCATCATTTCCGCGCTGTTGACTCTGCTGATCCTGGTATTCTCGGAGATCATCCCCAAGACCCTGGGCGCGGTTTATGCCAAGCCACTGACTCCCTTCACCGCCTGGTCACTGCGCGCGCTGCTGATCCTGTTTAAGCCCGCCGTCTTTGCCTTTGAATTCGTAACCCGCGCCATGCGCCCTGATGAAGACGCGCCGACAGTCACCCGCTCCGAGTTACAAGTCATGGCGCGCATCAGCGCTGAAGAAGGCGGCATCCGCGAGCGAGAAAACCGCATCGTCGCCAACTTGCTGCAACTGGCGGAAGTGCAGGTGGAGACGATCATGACGCCGCGCACCGTCATGCTGAGCTTCCGCATAGATGCGACCATCGGCGACATCATGCGCGAGCACCCTGTCTTGCCATTTTCGCGCATTCCAGTCTATGGCGAATCCGCCGATGACATCCACGGCTATGTGCTGCGGCATGAGATTTACAAGCGCGCCGCCGCCGCCGAACATGCTGTGCTTTTGCAAGACATCGCCCGGCAGCTGCAAGTCGTGCCTGAGACCAACTCTGTGGCGCAAGTGCTGGACGAATTCATCAGCAAGCAGGACCATATCTTCCTGGTCATCGATGAGTATGGCGGCACGGCTGGCTTGATAACGCTGGAAGATGCGGTCGAGACGCTGCTGGGCATCGAAATCCTGGACGAATCGGATCGCGTGGCTGACCTGCGGGACCTGGCGCGGCGTCGCTACGAACGGCAACAGGCAACCCCCCAGCCGCTTGGCCCAGCCAGCGCTGAATGAGCGAAATCCGCCTCAGATTATCAGCACAAAGACTCTTTGCCGCTGTGGTGAGACGAGATACCTCGCTAGCCGGTGCTGTTGGCGGGTTGGGGCGGCGGTGGCAGGGTCGGCTGCGCATTGCCCGGCGCGTTATCGATCGCTGGCGCAGCTGGCACATCCACGCCCAGCGCCGCTGGATTTAGATCGGAGCTGCCGGTCGCCTCGGGGTTAGGCGCGTCTTCCGCGCAGCGAAAACCTACCCAAAGACGGAACTCGGATTCGCCAGCGGATTGTCTGTGCACAGCGCGGCTGAAGAAAGGCACACTATTGATTGACCCGCCGCGCAGCACCTTTTCCAAGCCGTTGATGGGACCAGTCGGGTCTACCGACAAGCCTAGCTGCGCCTGCTGTTGATAGTAGGTTTCGCTGTAGTAGTCGCTCACCCATTCGGCGACATTGCCCGCTAGGTGATACAAGCCATAGAGACTCCGCCCAAATTCATATTCCGGGCTGGCGACGGGGAAGTGGCTGGGCGTCTCGCGCGACCATTTTGTGTTTGCCAGCGCATTATCCCAGATGTTGCCCCAGGGATAGATGCGGCTGTCCTCTACGCGGGCTGCCCGCTCCCATTCGGCTTCAGTAGGCAGGCGTCTGCCCGCAGCCTCACAATAGGCTCGCGCGCCATGCCAATTCACGCCATAAACCGGATGCTGCGCCAAGCCGGTGTTGATGCTGTAGCTGCTGCCATTAAAGACGATGGGCGCGCTTTCGCTGTCATTGCGCGTCTGGATGCACCAAAAGCCCGGACAAGCTGTTTCGTGCGAGTTCGGTCCCAGCAGGTTGAGGAAAGCGACATATTGCGTAAAGCTGACTTCGGTGATTTCCATCAGGAAAGGCTCGACGCGCACTTCGTGTTCCGGGTACGAGTCTTGGGCATACTGCGCCAGGCAGGTGCCGCCGTTATTCTGGCATTCGCGCACAGCCGCGGCGACTTCGGCAGGATTCGTGCCCATGATGAAGCTGCCGCCGGGGATGGTGGCAGTATCGCTGCGCAGCCGCAGCAGCGCCTCGGGCACGGGGTTGACAGTCGGAATCGCCGGCTGCGGGCTGCTTGTGGGGATGCTTGTGGGAAGGGCGGTTGGCTGCACTTGCACCGATATGGGCGCATTGGTCGGCTGGATTTGCGCGGCAGGCAAGGGCGTCGCGGTGATGATGAGCACTTGCGGGGTCGGCTCTAGCGGTGGCGGGCTGGGCTCTGGCGTGGCGGTCAAGACGACATGCACGATCTGCTGCACGACCTGCGGCTGCGGCGTGGGCAGGAAGTAGGCGGGGAT
Source organism: Chloroflexota bacterium (assembly GCA_009840575.1). Classification (GTDB taxonomy): domain Bacteria; phylum Chloroflexota; class Anaerolineae; order Aggregatilineales; family Phototrophicaceae; genus UBA6055. The sequence goes on from VXNO01000028.1 coordinate 33,266, forward strand.
CGTGCCTTCGGCGATGACAGCCAGCAGGATGGTCAAGCCGCAGACCAAGCCGGGGAGGAAGCCCAATATGCCCCACTGCCAGGCTGCTCCGCGATTTCGCCGACCGCCCAATTTTCTGTAGCCCATGTACGCTCCCTTGCGCGGCTGCGCATCCAGCCTAGCCAGTTGTAATCAATAATATAATAGCGCATAGGGCAAGATAGTGTAGGCAAGCAGGGCAATCGCATCAAAATAGTTTTGCCACAGAGGCGCAGAAGCCCAGAGGAGTTGTGTAGGGGCGAGGCGGTGACTCGCCCAGAATCATCTGTTCGCCAGCAGCAGCCAGCTTGACAGCGCATTCGGCAGCGATTAGGCTTTGCCTAAGCCGACGCTTGGATGAAATAATGTGACAAGACTCAGCCTCGGCGCGTTCTCGGCCGCTCCGACGATCACGGATGGCTTGCGCCCCGTCAACCTGCAAAGCGATTTGCGCCCCTTGGCCGACCTCATCGAATTGGCTTTTGCCGATAGCATGGACAGCGCGGGCCGCTCAGCCATCCGCGAGATGCGCTACTTGAGTCACATGGGCGCGGCGCTGCGGCTCTTGACGCGCCTCAACTCGCTAGCAGAAGGCATCAGCCTTGGCTATGTCTACCTGGTCGCGGGCGAGCTGGTCGGCAATGTGTCGATTTATCCTGCCAACTTCCCGCGTGAATTAGGCGAAACCTGGCTCTTGGCGAATGTGGCGGTGCACCCTCGCCATCAGCGGCGCGGCATTGCCCAGAAGCTAGTGGCGAGCAGCCTTGATACCTTGCGAGCGCGCGGAGCGGCGACTGTCATCCTACAAGCCGACTGCGCCAATGAAGCCGCGCTGCGCTTGTACGAGGCGACTGGCTTCCGCTATGAGCGCGCCTGGACACATTGGCGGCGCAGCAGCCGCATGCGAGCGTCCGCGCCCACCCCGCATGACTTCCACATCACGCGCTTGCGGCGCAAGGAAGGGGCGGCTGAGTTTGCGCTGGCAGAAGCTGCGCGTCCCAACAGCCGCGGCGGGCTGGGTTGGCTCAAGCCCCTGCGCAAAGCCGATTTCTGCCCTTCGCCCTGGCAGCAAGCGCGCAAGTGGCTGTCCATGAACAGCCTCGAAAAGCTGATCATCCGTAGCGCCGACGAACGCGATATCCTGGCGTCTTGCTGGCTGGAGAATGCCGCTATTGGCTTTGGGAGGGTGCAGGCGCGCCTTTTCAGCTCGCCAGCGAAAGACCACCGCGCTTATGCCGAGGCGCTAATTAGCAACCTGGTTTCTCGTTACGACCGCGCGACGATCCTGGTCGAACACCCGCGCGATGACGATGTCGTCAGCGAGCTGCTGCGGCAACAGCAATTCAAAGCGCGGCGCGAGCTTTGGCACATGCGGCTGGATTTCTGAGCGTTCGCCGCTTTCTGTATTGAGTCTCCCTCAACTGCGGAAACGCGGCGGGCGCGGTTTGTCGAGCTTGGTCAAGCTGCTATCCGTATTGGCAGCGGACTGCCCGGTCGTCAACTTGCGTGGCAGGCGCGGCGGACGATTGCAGTCGCTGTTGCTGGCGGAGCTGGAAGGCAATTCTCGCTGGGCTGCGGCTGCGGGGTTGGCAGCATGGGCAGCGCCATTCGCGACTGTCAGGTATTCGCCGAGGATCTGCCGCTGCTGCATGGCATCATAGTGAGCGCGGCGGCGCGCCTTGTTGTGTTGGCGGCGGGAAATCTCCTGCTGGATCTGCGCCGGCTTGTGCACACGGGTGAAGAGCTTGGGCTCGTCCGCGCCCACCAGCGACATGCGCACATCCCCGACCTGCAAGAGCGCCGAGATGAAGCCACTCATGCTGGATTCGACATTGTCGATGCGCTCAATCAGGATTTGATCGCGCAAATTCTGCAAGAAGAAAGGGCGTTTGTGCACCAGTGTGATGGTATCGTCCGACAGGATATAAATGTCGTTGCGCCAATCCCAATCCAGCCAATAATAAGCTAAACCGCTGACCAACAGCGCGAGCATGGCGATGGGGAAGGTTACGATGCGCATGTCTGGCGCGACCACCGCAAAGGTCAGAACCAGCCCCGCCAGCGAGATTAACATAATCGCCAGTGGGATAGTCGTGTGGCGGAACCAGACGCTGATGTGCTTGCGATATACAATGTCGCCGTTGCTCATCTCGATGCGGGCGCTCAGGTAGCCGTTGCTGCCGCGAAGGGGCTGGAGCGGCTGGTTGCTCGCCATTTGCGCGCGCAAGTCGTCTTCAGTAACATCGCCCGATAGCCAGCGCTGCATCTCCGCTCGCACCATCTGTCCGTGCCGCTGCGCCTGCTGCTCGGCGTAGCCTTTGCGCGTTTCCAGCACGAGCCTCTGCAAGCGCTCGGGCGTGGGCATCAGCTCCAATTTCATATTGCCCTGCGCGCCGGCTGTCTTGACAATCACGGTGCCATAGCGCAGCAGCCGTGCGAAGATATCGCCAGCGGGAATCTCGATATTGATCTCATGCACGCTCTCCATGCCGATTTGCGCGATATGCCGCTGCATGGTGAGTAGCTTGCGGTTGATGCGGATGATGCGCTGGTCAGTCACGATGACCGAGTCATTGCGCCATTCCATAATCAAGTAAACCAGCACAGCGCCAGGCAAGAGCAGCGCCAGCCCCAGCAAACCCAGCTTCAGCGCCGCCGCCTGAACTTGTGTTGCTGCCAGCAGCAGCGCCGCCAGCAGCAGCATGGGCAGCCAAGCCGAGCGTAGAAACACCCAGAAATGCCGGCGCGTTTCAACTAGCACGGCTTCGTCCGCGCGCTGTTCGGCAAAACGCGGGTTGATCGTCTTGCGCTTGGCGCTGTCGGGCATCATTGGCGTGCCTCTGGGAGCGGGCTAGTATCCAGCATTTGCCAGCATTGTAGCATATAGCTGGTCTGCAATTCGGTTTGGAAATATCGATGCTCTGCGCTAGACTTGACTTGGCGACGTTGTGGACAACATGGTGGGTGAGATGACTTTCGACACGAACATTTCTTTGGATCTTGTCTTCACAATTCTAGCGATCTTGGGGGCTGTGTGGCGCATGCAGCATGTGCTGGAGAGCCGCTATGACGATTTGCGTAAGGAACTCAAAGGCGAGATTTCAAACTCGAACCAGGAAC
>VXNO01000028.1:36503-40688 GCA_009840575.1 Chloroflexota bacterium
TATGACGATTTGCGTAAGGAACTCAAAGGCGAGATTTCAAACTCGAACCAGGAACGCAAAGTGGAGATTGCCAACTCGAACCAGGAACTCAGAGCAGAGATAGCCAAGGCGAACCAGGAACGCAAGGCGGAGAACGAAGCGCTGCGCAGGGAACTCAAAGCGGAAAACGCAGAAATCCGCGAAGACATCCGCCGGGTCGAAGACAAAGTCGATGAAAGCAACCAGCGTATAGCGCGGCTCGAAGGCATAATCCTCGCCCGCGAGGGTTTGGTTGAAACGATTATTGATTGATCCCAAAGTTCCCGTGCGCCCATCGGCTAATTCAAGAGGCTAGACCAAAGCTGCTTTTCCGTGTTATACTCCCCCTAGTGCCAAGAAACAGAGATAGGGTGCGATTATGGGTAGTTTGGGACCAACTGAACTGATCATCATTCTGGTTATTGTGGTGCTGCTCTTTGGTGTCGGGCGCGTATCGCGCATCGGTGGCGAGCTTGGCTCCGCTGTGGCAAACTTCCGCAAGGGATTGCAAGAAGGCGCGAAGGGCAAGCCCGAAGACAGCGAACAGCAGGAAACCGCTTAGCCAGCCGCTTCTTTCAGGGCGCGCTCTAGCAGTTTGTCGGCGCGCAGTTGCTCGCGTTTGGGCAGGCTGGACGGCAGCTTCAGATTATACACCAGCGCCTCGCGGTTATAGCCCTTGATGTCAGCTCGGAACTCCGCGACAAATCGTCGCCAGTTAGTTTCGACTGCTGCTTGGTGGCGGGCATCTTTGCGTGATTGCGCTGATGCGATGTCTTGGCGATAGTGGCGAGCGCGCCTGTGCAGACGATCCCGCAATGTTCTTTCCCGCTCTTCCAGCGCCTTGCCCGCCGCAATCCAATCCGGCAGGACTTCATTGTCCGCCATGATCTTGTAAGCAAGGCGAAACTCACTTGGCACATTTTTCTCATCCAGCGACAGGCGTTTTCCCGCGCCGGGCAAGTGCGAAACATCGCCATCGCCGATTAGCTGCCTCGCGCCTTGATCAGCGATGCGCTCCCACCGGGACAGCTTACTCATTTTCCTCCGCCGCGGGGATTTGCAGGGTTTGCAAGGCACGCCCTAGCGAGTCGCTGATGGTCAAAGTTTCGCCTGGCTCCCAGACGCTTGAGTCGCGCCCCCAGAACCAAGCGCTGCCAGTGCTGACGCCGCTGCGCGTGTAGACAGCTACTTCCGCGTCCGCGAAGAGCAGCTTCTGCCCAAAGCGAAAAATGTTGCCGTCGCTGTCGCTCAGTTGCCACTCGCTGATGTTGAGCTGTTCGCCCACATTGCGCAAGCGGATGCCCTCCGCCGTGATATCCCCCAGCCCCTCGACAGCCGCTATCGCCAGCCGTGCCGGCACCGGTGTGGGCGTGGGCGATGGGGCTTGTGTGGCGACGATCACGACGGGTTCGATGCTGCCCGCGACCGCCACGCCGTCCACGATGCAGCCGGGCAGGGGCACGATGAGCTGATCGCCTACTTTCAAAGCGCGGGCTGATTGCTCCGTCAGTTGGTTGACTTCCATCAGCAAGTCGAGCTCGACGAAATAATCAAAGGAGATGGAGTAAGGCGAATCGCCGCTGCGCAGGGTGTGGATGAGGCAATTGCGCTGGTTGCGCACAGGTCCACCGGCGATGACAACAGTCGGCGTGCTCAAAACCGCATCGCGCGCGCCAAGCTGCTGCGCATCCAAGGTGGCTCGGCTGCCCGGCGCTGCCTCAGCCGCGATGTCGGCGGGCACTGACACTTGCTGCCGCGAGTCGGCTGCGGGCGCTGCCGTTGCGAGCTTGGCTGGCAGGGGCGTCGTGGTGACGATAACCTCCACCGTGATGACAGCAGGGACGGCGCTGCCTTCGCCCTCCTCGCCGAACAGGCGCAAGCCCACAAAGGTGCCGATGACAGCCGCCAGGAAGGTCAAACACAGGAAGACGAATTGAGGGAATAGCTTCGCCGGTCTGGGATCACGCTGGGGCTGGATCACAAACTTGTTCCGTGCTGCGCATCATCAATAGAACAGTATAGCACGGCGCGAATACCGCGACAACAGGCTGCTAGTCCTGTGCCAGGGCAATCGCATCAAAATAGTTTTGCTACAGAGACAGGGAGCGCACAGAGGGTCGGTGTAGGGGACAGGCGGTGACTCGCCCGTTTCAATCCGCCGAAGTCACTCCCGACAAGCCAGGGGGAAGCAAAGCACGCGCGCAGATTCTGGATTTATCTAGCGAACAGCTTGTCAGGTTGCCGTTACAGTCAACGATTTCGCGTGGATCCACAGCGTAAACCTTTATTTTCCTCTCGGTGTACTCCTTAAACTCGGCGCGCTCGGTGGTTAAACATTTGATGCAATCGCCCTAATCCTGCGCCGCTACTTATAAGTTGGAAGGCTCGCACCTACATATCGAGGCGATCTTCAGTTACAATGGCGCAGCTAATGGAATCCCGGACCGAAGCCCCGCTATGAGAGTCCTGCTGGCCAGCGCTGAAGCCTCGCCCTTCGCCAAGGTTGGCGGCTTGGCGGATGTTGTAGGCTCGCTGCCACTGGCGCTGCGGGCTTTGGGTGTGGATGCGCGCATCATCCTGCCGGGCTATGGCTTCATCGATCACCAGGCTTATGGCATCCAGCCGCTAGCTGAATTTAGCCTGCCGCATCGTCTAGGCACAACTGCCATTCAACTTTACATCTGCGACCATGCCGGGTTGCCTGTCTACTTTCTGCAAGCGCCACCCTATTTTGGACTTGAGGGGCAGGTCTACAGCGCTTGGGACTGGGATATGCAGCGCTTCATCTTCTTCAACCAAGCGCTGATGGCGGCGCTGCAGCACCTGTCCGAGCAGCTGCATTGGCGTCCCGATGCGCTGCATGTCAATGACTGGCACAGCAGTTTGCTGCCTTTCATGCTAGCTTCGCATGGGGCGGCCGACCAATCCCCGGCCACAGTGCTGAGCATTCACAATATCGCTTATCAGGGTCAAGCGGCGGGCGGATTCTTGTGGCAGGCGGGCATCCACGGTCGTCATCACCCCGACTTGCAGGAGCTGGGGCTGACCGACAACCTGCTGGGCATCGGCATCGCCTACAGCGACATGATCGCCACAGTAAGCCCCCGCTATGCGGAAGAAATCAAATATCCCTACGCTGGCTACGCGCTTGCGCCCTTGATACAAAGACGATCGGACGACCTGCGCGGCATCTTAAATGGCTTGGATTGCGCTAGCTGGGACCCAGCTACTGACCCGGCGCTGGCGGCGAACTTCAACAGCGACAACTTTCGCAGCCAACGCCCTGCCAATAAGCGCCATTTGCAGTCTTTTGCGCGGCTGCTCGTCCAGGACGGTATCCCGCTGGTCGGCATCGTCAGTCGGCTGGCGGCGCAAAAAGGCTTTGATATGGCGCTGCCGGCGCTGCGCAGCTTGCTGACAAGTCGTGAGATGCAAGTGGTCGTCCTGGGTACGGGCGAGCCAGAGCTGGAGCAGGCTTTTTGGCAACTGGAGCAAGACTTCGCCGACCAAGCGCGCGCTTTCTTGTTCTTCAATGGCAGCCTGGCGCAGCAGATATATGCCGGCTGTGATATCTTTCTGATGCCCAGTCACTTTGAGCCTTGTGGCATGGGGCAGATGATGGCGATGACTTATGGCGCGCTGCCGCTGGTGCGCGAGACGGGCGGCTTGGCGGATACGGTCAGCAATTATGACGATGGCGATGCCGAAAGCGGCACAGGCTTCGTCTTTCAGTGGCAAGAAGCACAGGCGGTGGAAGGCACACTAAGCTGGGCGCTGGACACTTTCCATAATCGCCGCTCCGCCTGGCAGCGCATGCAAAAGCGGGCGATGCAAAGCGACTTCAGCTGGGAGAATAGCGCTGGTCAATATATCAATCTCTATAAGCGAGCAATTTCACGAGCGCAGACATAGAAGTAGCGGCAAGTAAATCATACAATGATGCCTAAGCGCAACAATACAAAAATAAGCGCCGGTAAGTTATGCGAATAGAAATTGTAAGGTTTGCCGCTAGTGGTCTACCCCCCTCGGCCCCCCATATCAATGGGGGGAAGGCTTCGCCGCGCATTCGCATAGACATCGAAACCCGTACAGAATCACGATTCCGCCTGCCTTGGCTCCCCTCCTTGATGCGTCGGGGAGGGGCTTTAATGCTACGGAGTCGCTGGC
>VXNO01000030.1:0-9878 GCA_009840575.1 Chloroflexota bacterium
CGACGGCTACGCCCACGCCGACGTCCACGCCCACACCGACGGCTACGCCCACGCCTACGGGTACGCCCACGCCTACGGGTACGCTCACGCCAACCGCTACGCCCACGATAACACCTACGCCGACGTCCACATCCACGCCAACCGCTACACCCACGCCGACGCAAACGCCTACGCCGACCAGTACGTCCACGGGCACACTCACGCCGACCGCCATGCCAACGCCGACACCCACGGGTACGCTCAGTCCAACGCCGACTGACCCGCCTGCCGTTTTCGAACGCTCCCGCGCGCCCGAGCCGCGCAAGACCAAGCGGCCGACGCGCACGCCAACGCCAACACCCACACCGACGCCGATTTTCTCCACTTGCAGTCTGCTGCCACCCAGCGTCATCGTCCGCGGCTATCATCCGGTTACGCAATGCCGGCAGGTTGATCATCGCGGGGTTGGCATTTCAGAAGTCATCAACGCTGGCATCGTCGATGCGGTGGATGTCTGGGCCTATATCCCGCCCGATCTGGAAATTTGCTTCCGCAATCGCGGCTCGCTGGTCATATTGGCTGCGGAAAATATGCCGCGCTTCGCCGAGCCATTGCCCTGGTATCTGCGCGGGGGCATGACCTGCGCGCTAATCAACCGCGCTGGCACAGTCGTTCTGCTGCACAAGCCGCTATTCCCCGGGGGAGCTGTCGCCGCGCCAGTTACTCCCAGCTCGACTATCCCAACATGGAGCCTGCAAAACTGCATGGTGACGCTGCAATACGACCTCAACTTCCGCGATGCGCCCGCGGGCAACATCATGGATGCATTGCCGGCTTTTGTGCGGCTGACCGCCCTGGAGCGGACCGCCGGCTGGTTCAAGGTCGATTTCCATGGCCGGCGGGGTTGGGTCAGCGCCGATTATGTGACGCCGGATGGCGCTTGCTAATTACGCAGGACGATCGCATCAAATCTTTTTGCGTAGACGGGCTGTGTCTACGCGCCCCTCGGTGGTAAAAGTTTAGGGGTGTCCTTTTGCAAGCCTTCATTTTGATGCGATTGCCCTGGCTAATTACGGCGATTCCCTCGTTTCTCTCGCGTTTCGTGTATAGTTACAATCAGATGCTCCCGATGTATGCGGGGCGAACTTGCCGCGGAAACAGGGGGAAACTACCGGATGACATCTTTCACGCGCCAGGAAGCCCTGGACTATCATCGCCGCGGCCGCCCGGGCAAGATTCAAATCGCGCCTACCAAGCCGCTGGATAGCCAACTGCATCTTTCTCTCGCCTACTCGCCCGGCGTCGCCGAAGCTGTGCTGGAGATCGACAGCGACCCACTGACCGCTTATGAGTTGACTGCCCGCGCCAACCTGGTCGCCGTGATATCCAACGGCAGCGCCATCCTGGGTTTGGGCGATCGCGGTCCGCTGGCATCCAAGCCGGTCATGGAAGGCAAGGGCGTGCTTTTCAAGAAGTTCGCCGATGTCGATGTCTTTGATATCGAAATCAATGCCGACACCGCCGACGAAGTAATTGCGGTCTGCAAGGCACTCGCGCCCACTTTCGGCGGCATCAACCTGGAAGATATCAAAGCGCCCGAATGTTTTGAAATCGAGCAGCGACTCATCGCCGAGCTGGATATCCCTGTCTTTCACGATGACCAGCATGGCACCGCCATCATCTCCGGCGCGGCCTTGCTGAACGCGCTGGAAGTTACCGGCAAGCGCATCAATGAAGTCAAAGTCGTCATCAACGGCGCGGGTGCCAGCGCCATCGCCACCGGCAAATTTTTTAAGGCGCTGGGCGTGGCTGCGGAAAACCTGCTGATGGCGGATTCGCGCGGGGTCATCCACCATCAGCGCGAAGACGGCATGAACATACAAAAGTCCGAGTTCGCCATCCCCACCAATGCGCGCACTTTGCACGATGCCCTGCAAGGCGCGGATGTGCTGGTGGGCTTGTCGATTGCTGGCGCGGTTACGCAGGACATGATCCTGGGCATGGCACCCGACCCGATGCTCTTCGTACTGGCCAACCCCACGCCGGAGATCATGCCCGAGCTGGCGCTGGGAGTCCGCCCCGACGCGATTATCGGCACCGGGCGCAGCGATTATGTCAACCAGGTCAACAATGTGCTGGGCTTCCCCTTCATCTTTCGCGGCGCGCTGGATGTCTACGCCACTGGCATCAACGAAGCCATGAAGATGGCGGCGGCGCGGGCATTGGCGGCGCTGGCGCATGAAGATGTGCCGGATAGCGTCTTGCTGGCTTATGGGCAAGAGAGCATCAAGTTCGGGCGCGATTATTTGATCCCCAAACCGCTGGACCCGCGCGTGCTGCTGTGGGTGGCGCCGGCTGTGGCGGAGGCAGCCATGCAATCTGGCGTGGCGCGGCGGCAAATCGACCTGGATGAATACCGTGAAGAGCTCATCAGCCGGCAAGGCAGCGGGCGGCAGGTGCGGCAGAATATCATCAATCGGGCGCGGGCGGGTCGGCTCAAGCGCATCGTCTTCCCCGAAGGCGAATCAGCCAAGATCATCCGCGCCGCCATGCAAGTCCGTGACGAAGGCATCGCTGAACCTATCCTGCTGGGGCGTCCCCAGCGCATCCAGGCGACCATCGAAAACCTGGGTTTGAGTTACGCGCCGATTTGCTTCGACCATCATGCCGCCGACAATCAATACGCCTACCGCGACCTGCTCTATGGCTTGCGGCGGCGCAAGGGTGTAACGCTGGGCAAGGCGCGCTCGCTCGTCCGCCAGCGCAATTATTACGCCTGCCTGATGGTCAAATCTGGTGATGCCGACGCTATGGTCAGCGGCTTGACCTACGAATACCCCGATGTCATCCGCCCGGCGCTGCAAGTCTTCGGCACGCGGGCTGGGGCGACGCGGGCAGCCGGCGTCTACCTGATGGTCATCGAAGACCGCAGCTACCTCTTCACGGATGCGACCGTTAATATCGACCCCGATACCGAGACTCTCGCCGAGATTGCCATCCTGGCCAACGACTTCGCCGCGACCTTGGGCTTTGCGCCGCGCGTGGCTATGCTGTCCTTCTCCAATTTCGGGGCGACGCCGCACCCGCACAGCAACAAGGTGCGCCGGGCGGTGCAGATGGTGCGCGACAAACGGGCGGATATCCAGGTTGATGGCGAGATGCAGGCGGATACGGCCGTCGTAAGCGATATCATCGAGCAGCGCTATCCCTTCAGCCGCGTGCGCGATGCCAACGTGCTGGTCTTCCCCAACCTGGACGCGGCAAACAGCTCCTACAAGCTGCTCTCGCGCCTGACAAATGCCGAAGCGATTGGTCCCATCCTGCTGGGCATGGGCGCGCCCGTGCATGTGCTGCAAGCCGGCGATGATGTCGAGGATATCGTGGCAATCGCGGCGGTGGCGGCCATGGATGCGGCGGGGCGGTGATTCACCTGCCTACTCCGCACCCTGCACATTCCCGAATCATCGGGGAAGGGGAGTTTCTAGCGTTAAATCCCCTCCCTCATTTTGGGGTGGAGGAACAGCCTAGGCCTCCGCAGCATCCAGCGCAGCTTGCTCTTCGGCGATGCGCTCGGGGCTGCAATGCAGGTTCGCCAGGAAGGCCTGGTCGCCTGCCTGTCGCTCCGCCAGTGGCATGACCTCGCCCTCCACGCGCAGCTCGGTGGCGACACGGTCGGATATCGTCACTTCGCCTGCGACAATCACAGCGTCGGCTTGGTCGATGAGCTCCTGCGAAATCTCGATATCCTGGCGGCCTGCCATATCGAGATTGATGCCGATGGCGCTGCCCGTCTGTTCGTTGATGGCGGTCTGCGCGATGTCGATATCGCCATTCAGATGCGCCGCCAGCAGGATGCCGACATTCTCGCCCTGCGCGTAATAGTGGTAGAAGCCGGAACTGACGGTCGCGCCATAGTAGATCGAGAAGAGGATGGGGTGGAAGACGGGGATGCCATATTCGTTGCTCAGGTTGACCACAATCGGCAAGCCAGCCGCGCCCGTGCGCAGGTCGATGGGCATTACAAAGGCGTCTATGCCCTTGTCGGCTAAGCCTTCGGCGGCAAGCGCCATTTCGTCGATATCGGTTACAGCTACCCCCAGCACAGTCAAGCCGTACTGCTCGCCGATGCGCGCAATTTCTTCCGCGCCCACCGCGCCAGCCGCCTCGGACGCATTGAAGATCGTGCCGATTACCTCAATATCGGGATTCTCTGCCATCAGCAGCGAAATGACCTCTTCGTAAGGGGTGGATGATAGCGAGCCGCCGACATGATCTGGCTTGACGCAAGCTGATTGCAAGATGCCCGCTTCATAGGGGTTGTAGACCGAGGTAAAGAGCAGCACGGGCGGGTCGTCCATATCGGCGGTGGCATTCAAAGCCAGTTGGGTCATAGTGGTGGTGATGGTAACCAGCACATCCGGCTCTGCGTCCAGCGCGGTTCTCAGCACCAGATTGGCGGTCGGCAGGTCGAAGTCGGCGCTGCCCCACAGGACATTGATCTTTTCACCTTGCAAATCCTGCCGACTGTGCAAGTGGGCATTCTCTTCCGCGCTGATGAATCCATAAGATTCCAGCACATCAAGGATAGCGCCTTCGGTAACATCAAAAGTACGCAGCGAGCCAAAGCGCAGGATGGCGATGCTGGGGTTGTCTTCGGCATGAACCGCCGCCTGTGGCAGCAGCAGCAATATCAGGATCATCACAGTGGCAGTTCTCATTCTCTATCTCCCTTTGGGTTGATGATTCAGACTGGCAGTTGACTTGCCAACTCAAATGTATCTACTACTCTTATAGAGTGAATTTTGTGAAAAGGAGCGTGTGATGTCGTTTATCCGCAGATTGACCTTCGTTGTTTCAGCGCTTGTAATTGCCTTGGGCGGGCTGGTGGCGGGGGCGCAAGCTCCACCCTTTGACCTGGATACGGGCGATCCGCTGCGGGAAGCGCTCATCCCGCGCCTCGTGCCTGTGCTGGTCACCGAGGTTTCGCCGGCGCTGGGCGATGTAACGCTGGTCAACCGCGTCAATTCTATCACAATCCTGGCGATGATGGACGCGCTGGTGCCCTATCACCCCAGCGCTGTGGGCGCATACACGCGCCTGGAGCGCCAGCCAGAATCCGCTCGGACGCAGCGCAATATGAATATCGCCTCGTTGCACGCCGCCTACCATGCCTTAGCTAGCACAATCCCCAGCGCCCTGCCCGTTTGGCGCGAGATGCTGACCTCGGCAGGGCTGGATCCGGACGACGCCAGCATGGACGCGAATACACCGCAGGGCATCGGCAATCTGGCTGGGCTGGGCGCAGTGGCAGGGCGTCTGCACGATGGCTACAACCAGCTCGGCGATTATGCCGATACCACCGGTTACGCGCCAGTCAATACGCCGACCGAATTGCGCGACCCTGCCCGCTGGCAGCCCGACAGGATACGCAAGGGCATCGGCATCTATAGCGCACAGCAATTCGTAACGCCACAGATGGCGAATGTTGAGCCTTTCGCCGACTTTGACCCGCGCGAGATCCGCGTGCCCGCGCCAGCCGATAGCGACCCCGCCAACGCAGAGGCCTACAAGGCGCAGGCTGATGAAGTGCTGGCGGTCTCCGCCAACCTCACCGACGAGCAGAAGATGCTGGCGGAGATCTTCGATAACAAGGTACGAGCCTTCGGCGCGTCTTTCCAGGTCGTCTCGCGTAACCTGGGGCTATCCATCTCTGAGAATATCATCGCCGATTTCCTGGTCATGCTGGCGATTCACGATGCCACCATCCCAACCTGGCAAGAGAAGCGGCGTTGGGATGCTGTCCGCCCCTTCAGCGCGATAAAGCACTTGTATGGCGATGAGCTGGTGACAGCTTGGGGTGGTCCTGGCAAAGGCACGATTGAGTTGCCCGCCAGCCAATGGCAGAGTTACTTGCAGGAAGCCGATCATCCGGAGTACCCCTCAGGCTCGGCTTGTGTCTGTGAGGCGCAGGCGCAGGCGATGCGGCGTTACACTGGCACGGACGAATTGAACTGGGTCATTGATTTTCCCGCTGGTTCATCGCGTATTGAGCCGGGCATCACCCCCGCCCAAGACCTGCAAGTAACCATCGCCACCTGGAGCGAGTTCTCCGATGTCTGCGGCAAGAGCCGCGTCTGGGCGGGCGTTCATTTCTGGCCCTCGATTTCGGCTAGCGCGGATGTCTGTGGCGCTGTCGGCGATGCGACCTATGAATACTTCGCGGCGCTGATTGATGGCACAGCCCCCGAGCGCGCCCCTGCGCAGGCTTTGCCGCCCGACCTGCGCATGAACGACCGCAGTAGCTAAATAGCAAAGGCCTCCGCGCGGGGCAGGAGCAGCATGGTGCAGCATATCGAAATCGACCCGGCCAGCCTGGGCACACAAGCGCTCTTCAATGTCATGACGGGCAGCATCGTGCCGCGCCCGATTGGCTGGGTCAGCACAGTCGATAGGCAAGGCGCGCGCAACCTAGCGCCCTACAGCATGTTTACCGCCGTCTGCGCCAAGCCGCCGACGGTGGTATTCTGCCCCAGCTACCAACCGCCCGACTTCAAGGAGAAAGACACCTATCGAAATATCGCTACCACTGGCGAATTCGTCATTAATTTTGTTAATGACGACACTGTGCAGGCAATGGACACCACAGCGGCGAATGTCGCGCCTGGAGTTGATGAATTCGAGCTGGCGGGGGTGACGGCGCTGCCATCAAAAATTGTGCGTCCACCGCGCGTGGCGGAGAGCCCCATCGCCTTTGAGTGCAAACTGCATGAACTCATCACCATCGGCTTAACCAGTGGCGGCGGGCATATCGTCATCGGCACAGGCGTGTATATGCACTTTCAGGAAGGCGTCTACACCGAAGACAATCATATCCATTTCGACGAATACCGCCCCATCGGTGGCTTGGTCGGGCATAGCTACGCCCATATTTCCGATCTGTTTGACATCGACGCCGCTTCGTCCCGCTGAGGGCTGCTGATAGGCTGGCACCTGCCAAAGCCTGCGCCGCTGCTTTTTATATCCGCTGCGTCTTTGTGGGGTATACTAGCCGGGTAACGAATCCACTAGGCGCAAGCTATGACGCATTCTAAGAATCATTCACACCATCACCACCATCATGCTGACGGTCCCCTAGCTAGAATCGCCCAGGCGCTGCACCTGCCCGGTTTCACGCACGATCACAGCCACGGCGACCTGGCAAGCGACTCAGCTTTCCTGGATAACCAACTGGCTATCCGCACCGTCTGGCTGGCGCTGCTGGCATTGGGCGCGACCACGGTTTTGCAAGTCTTCATCTATGCCGCCAGCGGCAGCGTGGCTTTGCTCGCGGATACAGTGCATAACCTGGGCGATGCGCTCAATTCCATCCCGCTGCTATTCGCCTTCTACTTTGCGCGGCGGGCGGCCAACAAGCGCTTCACCTATGGTTTTGGGCGGTTGGAAGATATCGCCGGCGTCTTCATCGTCATTTCCATCGGCTTCAGCGCCGCTTTCATCCTGGTTGAATCTGTTCAGCGGCTGCTCAATCCGCTGCCACTGGAGAATTTGGAATGGATCGCGCTGGCTTCGCTGGTGGGTTTTGTGGGCAACGAGCTGGTGGCGGAGATGCAGATCCGCGTCGGGCGGCGCATCGGCTCGGATGCCATGATCGCCGATGGACAGCATGCGCGCATCGATGGGCTCACTTCGCTGGCGGTGCTGATTGCCGTGCTGGGGACGTTGATAGGCGCGCCCATCCTCGATCCAGTAGTTGGCGTGGTCATCGCGCTGGCTATCGTGGTCATCACCTGGAATGCCGTGCGCGCGATCTGGCTGCGCATGATGGACGCGGTCGACCCGCACTTGGTCGAGCATGTCGAGGCGCATGTGCTGTCGCTGGAAGGTGTGGAGGCGGTTGAACGACTGCGGCTGCGTTGGGTCGGGCATCGGATGTACGGCGTCGCGACTGTTCGGGCCGGCACCGATGCAAGTTTAGCCACGAGCCAGGCAATCATACGCGCGGTTCAGCAGGCGGCGGGACAGGTCATCCCGCAGTTGGAAGAGCTGGTCGTGCAGGTCAACACCGCAAGAGCGGCGCCAGTAAAATAGCAAGGTAAACAAAAAGCGCGACTCGCCAGGCCGCCCCTAAGTTGATGCGCGAGTTCTCGGTCCTACCCGTCCAGTTCAGCCTGTTCCGCGGCGATGCGCTCTGGCGTGCAGGATTGGCTCGCCAGGAAAGAGAGAAATCCCGCATCGCCCGGCTGCCGGTCTTCCATGGCGCGGACATCCCCCGACCGCATCTCGTGCTGGACCTGCTCGGAGAGCGTCGTTTCGCCACCCTCAACTACCGCGTCGGCTTGTTGGAGGAGATCTTGTGAAATCTCGATGCCCTGGTCTGCCGCCATATCCAGGTTCACGCCGATGGCTTCGCTGCTCTGTTCGATGATGGCTGTCTGCGCGATGTCGATATCGCCATTCAGATGCGCCGCCAGCATCCGCCCCAGGTTCTCGCCCTGGGCATAATAATTGTAAAAGCCGAAGCTGACAGTCGCGCCAGATTCAATCGAGAACAGCGCCGGGTGGAAAACGGGGATGCCGTACTCATTGCCCAGGTTGATGACGAGGGGCAAGCCGGTCGCGTCCATGCGCAGGTCGATGGGCATGACAAAGGCAAAAGCGTCCGAGCTGCGGTTAATCAGCCCTTCAGCCGCCAGCAGCACTTCATCGACGCCAGCCACAGCCGCGTCCAGCACGGTGAAGCCCAGCGCCTCGCCGATTTGCTTGATCTCTTCCGCGCCAGCCCGTCCAGCCGACTCTGAAGAATCGTAGAGGGTGCCGATGGTGTCAATATCGGGATAATGCTCCAGCAGCATGAACAAGATGTCCTGGTAGGGCGTCGTGGAAACCGCGCCAGTCACATGCGCTGGCTTGATGCAGGGCGACTGCGCGATGCCCGCTTCGTAGGGGTTGTAGACGGACGTGAAGAGCACCGCCGGCGGCTCATCCATATCGCTGGTGGCGTTTACTGCCATCTGCGTCACCGTAGTCGTGAGCGTGACCAGCGCGTCCGGCTCGTAATCCAGCGCGTTCTCCAGCATCAGGCTGGCGGTGGGCAAGTTGAAGTTGGCGCTGCCAAAAACGATATGGATATTCTCGCCTTCCAGGTCTTGCCGGCTGTGCAGGATAGCGTTCTCCTCGGCGCTGATGTAGCCGTAGGATTCCAGCACATCGAGGATAGCGCCCTCGGTGACATCGTAGGTCGCCAGGTCGCCGAAGCGCAGCATGGCGATGGTAGGGCCGTCCTGCGCCTGCGCGGCTGCGAAAGGCAGCAGCAAAACCAGCGCGGTGACTAGGATTGAACTTGCTTTGGACATGCGAATCTCCTGTTTTTGTCGCGGCTAACTGAAATTCTAGCCAAGCCGCTATTATGGCGCAACCGGGTCAGTTTAGAAGGTATGCTTGAAGACATGCGGTATTATCAAGCCCTTCCTTGAACTCATCCGCAATCGGAAGCGGATGGTTGTTCCTGGACGCGGACGATGGCCCCAAACAGTCGCCTCCGTTTTACCGCCGCCGCGCTTGATGTCCCGTATCCACAAAGTGTTCCAGACATCCGTAGGGCGGCCGATATATTGCATACTTATTTCATGCTCGCCCGGGACAGTATCCCAACTGATTATCCAGAAGTCATTCCCGGTGAAGCGGTCGAATTTCAAGTTATTGACGCGCGTATCTTGATCGTAGCAGGTTCCTCTTGGATTTGGACAGTTATGGGCTGCTTGGACAGGTGCCAGCGCCAGCAGCAGCGTCAGCAGCAGCGCTAGGCTGGCGATGGATATGACTGAGCGATTATTCATTGAGATTCTCCTTTTATTAGATGCATTTGCCAACCAATTTGCGGCAGATGCCTTAAGCCGATT
>VXNO01000030.1:9978-35459 GCA_009840575.1 Chloroflexota bacterium
AATTTGCGGCAGATGCCTTAAGCCGATTAGTCAAAGGACAGCGAAATGACGTAGCTCCATGATGACTTCCCCTCTCTCACGCGGTACTCTAGCGTCGTCTCGAGTGCGCTTGCCAAGGGAAAAACGCCTACAAAGGTCCTACCATACTTATAGTAGACAGTGCTTATCTCCAAGCCCACCCACACGTCGGAGACCCCGGCACCACGCATTTGAAAATAAATATCCGCGCCAGGCGCTGCTGCGGAATCCCAACTGAATATGTCATATCCGATAAATCCTACCGAGCCGTCGAAGCCCTCATAATAGAAATTCCTGATCTCTTGGGCGCTCGCCAGATAGGGCAAGGCGAATGGAAGGGCAATCGTCAAGAAAGCGATTAAGACCAAAATACGGTTTTTCACGTACCACCATCTTTCGCTAGATGTTCTAATTTCATCGTACTGCGGTTTTGAAGTTTCTGTCAAGCATGTCCCTGGGGCGGACCGGGCAATCGCATCAAATCTTTTTTGCCACAGAGGCACAGAGATTTTTTGTAGGGGCGAGGCGGCAACTCGTCCGTTTCAATCCCTATCACCCCCGCCCCGGCTAGCCAGGAAGTAAGGCAGGCGCGAGGATAGTGGTTATTCATGGCGAGTAGTTTGACAGAATATCTCTATATTCGACGATTACGAGTGGTTCTATCGCGCAAAACCATTGCTTTTCTCTCGGCGTACTCAATATACTCAGTGTACTCGATGGTAAAGAGTTCGGGACGTCGTTCTTTTGCAGCGCTTCATTTTGGTGTGATTGCCCTGCGATTATCCCGCCGGCGGGCTACACGGGTTCCCAAAGGCAAACTATAATGGCGCGCAGCACAAGGAGGGTGCGATGAAGCTAATTTCCTGGAATGTCAATGGCATCCGCGCGGCGCAGCGCAAGGGCTTTCTCGACTGGCTGGGCGCGGAATCGCCCGATGTGCTGACTGTGCAAGAGACCAAGGCGCATCCCGAACAACTAGCCGCGAGATTGCGTCAGCCTGAAGGTTATCAGAGTTGGTGGGCGAGCGCCGAACGCAAGGGCTATAGCGGCGTGGGCCTCTTTAGCAAATCACAGCCGCGCGCTGTGCAGGTCGGCTTGGGCATAGAGAAGTTTGACAGCGAGGGACGCACCCTCAGCGCCGATTTTGGCGATTTCACATTGATATCGACCTACCTGCCCAATGGCAAAGCCAGCGCGGAACGGCTGCGCTACAAGATGGAATACAAAGAAGCCTTTCTTGACTATGCCAAGGACCTGCGGGCGGCGGGCAAGTCAGTGGTCTTTTGCGGCGACATCAACACCGCGCATAATGAAATCGACCTGACGCACCCCAAACCCAACGCGAAGCATTCGGGCTTCCTGCGTGAAGAGCGCGACTGGATCGACAACGTGCTGGCGCAGGGCTACATCGACATCTACCGCCATCGCAATCCCGATAAAGAAGGCGCGTATACCTGGTGGTCGCTGCGCAGTGGCGCGCGCGCCAAAAATGTCGGCTGGCGGATCGATTATTTCTTTATCTCGTCCGACCTGCTGGAGCGAGTCGTCGCTGCCGAGATTCACCCCGATGTCATGGGCAGCGACCACTGTCCGATTAGCTTGACGCTGGACTTTTAGCTTGCGGCAGAGGTCAGCAATTTATATGCCGTCGCCTATGTCGGCGAGACGCGAATAAACGTATGCGCGGATTCAGATCGGGACTTGCCGCTTAATGAATGAACCTGGAATCGGACATGATCGCCCGGCGAAATACCTGCCAGAGTCACCCTTAATGCCCGGGTGCTTTTGTAGGAAGTATACGGGAAACCATTGACTTGATAGCGGTATTGATAACTGGTCGCTCCCTCAACCTTGTCCCAACGCACTACAATACGCTTGCCAGTCCAGGAAATGCGTGGCTTCGGGGCTACTAGGGCATCCGATGACCTAGCTCGCGGAACAGCCGACTTTGCGGTTGAGTCGCCGTACCCATACAAGGGAATGCCCTTAAAGCGCGGCATCACCAGCAAAGCCAGGATCAGCAAGACGATGAACCCGGTCGCCAGCGAACGCATGCGGTTGGGGCGCGCCTGCGTAGCCGCTGCAGGGCTGTGATTTATTTCGCGCTGGTAGGGGCTGATTACATTTGACCTGGCTGCGGTTGTTTTCCTGCGCGGTTTGGCGGGCTGGGTTTGCTGGCTGCGGACAATGTCGCGGGAAAGCTGCGCCAGTTGCCCGATGTCCAGGTCAAACCACTCGTCTCTAGCCGTGCCCGACGCTAATCTACCGCGCAGGGAATCTTCCGCTTCTTCGACTCGGCTGGCTTGCCATACATAAGCCAGCTCCATCTCAAAGTTGCCATAATCCAGCAAGTGTCGCTTTAGATCCCTAGGGTCGCGCAGCCGCAGCAGCCGATAGCGATTGCCATAAGCCACATCGCGCACCAGGCACACATAGCCGCCCGGGAAGGTCTTCAAAGGCTGCTTGGCAAATTGCCGCGACGGGATGAGCTGCAAGCGCTGGTTGTTCATCGACGCGGATCGTCCTAAATTGAAAAAGTTTTCACACCTACTATACTGTAACTATGCGACGGGCTGCCATATACCCCAAATCATTGCAGGGGAGCTTGAAGTGGACATCAAGCGCGTCCTGGATACCAGCTATCATAATGCCCTGCGCGCGCTGGCCATGGGCACATCGGCGGCGGCGCTGGCTCGGGCGCGGGAACGGGTCTTTGTCAAGGCGCTGGCGGCGCAGCTTCTGGCGAGCTGCGGCGATGAAAACGCGCGCGTCTTCCATGCTTATTCACAGGATTGGCAAGCGGTTTTCGGCGCGTCTGCCCCGCCTGGCGAGATCCGCGTCTGTCGCATGGACAGCGCCGAAATCAGCCGCCGACAAGCGCATACAATCGACTTCGTGGCGGAGACGGTCTGGTTGGCCGCGATTGATTTCACGCGCGATTTAGCCAGCGCGCTGCAGGCGGTCAATCGGCTGAAGGGCGGCGCGGCGCGTAACAAGCTCCTGGCGCTGGCGCGGAGCGAGCATAGCGATATTGCCCGGCTGGGTAGACTCCAGCAGCCTTTCGCTGGCGAGAATCATTTCCTGGCGCTGCTGCCACACCCATCCCAGTGGGACGAAGCGCATGAAGCGCCGGCGCTTTGGCGGCTGGCGGATGGCGAGTGGCTCGCGCTGGCGTGAAACCGCTGGGCATGGCTTTGCGTACAAGATACTATAGCGGCGGCTCATACGGAGGCGGCTGTGTACCGAGTGGATATTCTGTTGGCGCTGCTGTTGCTGGCGCTGGGTTTCTTAGGGCTGCGGGGCGCGCAATCGCCGCTCAGCCAGCAGACAGCCGGCGCGAATATACCTACCCAAGCCAACGAGGGGGACGAAGTGCGCGAAACCGAAAAAGTCATGACCAACATCTTCCGCGTTGATGTCCATGTGGCGGAAAGCGATCCCGCGCAGATCACGCTGGATGTAGCCGGCGAACATCCCGATGGCTGCGACCTGCCTGTGCAGGTGGCGCAATCCCGCGAAGGCAGCGCAGTCCAGGTCGAAGTCTACCGCGAGCTGCCTGTCGACATGGTCTGCCCGATGATCCTGCGCCCCTACCAGGCTACGATCCAACTGGATGGCGCATTTGAAACCGGCAGCTATCGCATCGCCGTCAACAGTTACGAGCAGTCGATCGACATATAAGCATATGAGGCTTGTCCGCTGCTGCGGTTTGCTATCCGCGCGACCGACCCTGTGCTGCCAGCCAAAAACGGCTACACTGGGCGGCTGAAACAAAAGCGCATAGAGACAAGGACGAGCCATGCCATCACCCACCCAATTGGCAAAGCGCATCGGCAAATCGCCGACCATCGCCATGAACGACAAAGCCAAGCAACTGGCGGCGGAGGGGCACGCGGTCATCGGCTTGGCAGGGGGCGAGCCGGACTTTGATACGCCGGCGCATATCGTCGAGGCGGCAATCAAAGCCATGCGCGATGGCGAAACCCGCTATGCCGCGCCTTCCAAGGGCATCCGCCCGCTGCTGGAAGCCATCGCCGATAAAATGCAGCGCGAAAACCAGGCGCGCGTCGACCCCAACAGCGGCATTATCGTAACGCCCGGCGGCAAGCTGGCGCTCTTCCTGGCGCTGAAAGCCATGCTCGACCCCGGCGACGAAGTGCTCTTCCCCGCGCCCTACTGGGTCAGTTATCCACCAATCGTAACCATGGTCGGCGGCGCGCCCGTGCCTATCGAGACCAGCAGCGCCGATGGCTACCAACTGCACATCGAGCAACTGCGCGAGCGCATCAGTCCGCGCAGCAAAGCCATCATCGTCAACTCGCCCTGCAACCCGACCGGACACATGCTGTCCTCGCAGGAGCTGGAAGCCATCGCCAGCCTGGCGCTGGAGCATGATTTGTACATCATCTCCGATGAGATTTATGAAAAGCTCAATTTTGACGGTCGTCCCGCCGTGTCGCTGGCTTCCATCCCGGAGATCTCCGAGCGCGTGATGGTCATCAATGGCATGTCCAAAGCCTATGCCATGACGGGCTGGCGCCTGGGCTGGCTGGCGGGTCCAAGCGCGCTGATTAATGTGGCGGGCATGTTCAATTCGCAGACCGCCACCTCCGCCGCGACCTTCACCCAACATGCCGCCGTCGCCGCCTTGACAGGTCCTCAAGACTGCGTCGAAGTCATGCGCCGCGCCTACCAAGAACGGCGCGACTATATGGTCGATGCCTTTAACAGCATCCCCAATATGTCCAGCCCGCCAATTGAAGGCGCGTTTTATGCCTTCCCGAAAGTTGACGAGACCAGCAAATCCAGCGAAGAAGTGGCGAATATTATCCTGGAAGAAGCGGTGGTGGTGGGCGTGCCTGGCAGCGCATTTGGCCTAACGCGCGATGCGCACATCCGCTTCTCCTTCGCCGATGACATGAACAAGCTGCGAGAAGCGGTCGAGCGCATCCGCGGCATCGCCCACTTGCTGGCTTGAGCGGCGCTGGGCGTCCCCTTCAGTCCCCCTCCGACAAGGCGCGCGCGCGGATTTTGTTCAGCAAGCCGCGGAATGTGAAAGCGCGGGATGCGCTGAAAAAACCCAAACCGGGAATTATGCCCCTAGCTGCCCGTTGCCTATTGCTGGCTGCGCTGCTGACTTGCTTGGCGGGCTGCGGCTTGGTCGATTTGCCATTGGCGGCGGACGTTGCGCCCTGGCAGACGGTCGCGCCGGGCTTGCAAGTCCGCACGATGCAGCCGCACAATGATGCCAGCGCCCAGTTGGTCATCGCGCGGATTGACCCTGAGCAATACCGATTCCGCGCTATCTATCGGCCTGGCGCTGCGCAGAGCCTGGCGGCCTGGCAGGCGCAAGAGCCAGAAGCCAGCCTCATCGTCAACGCCAATTACTTCGACTCGGCGCGGCGGGCGCTGGGGCTGGTTGTCAGCGATGGTCGTGCGTATGGACAAGCCTTTCGCCAACGTGGCGGCAGCTTCCTGGTTGGGGAGGGCGAGGCGGCTGTGGTCGCCAATCATGCTGGCAGGCAGCGCCCACCGAGCGAACAAGCTGTGCAGGGTTATCCGCTTCTGGTCGAAAATGGCGAGCAAGCCTATGCCAATCCGCGCGGCGGGGAGCGCAATCGGCGCAGCGTCATCGCGCAGGACAGCCAAGGGCGCATCCTCATTATCGTCGCGCCATTTTTGGGTCCCTCGCTGGCGCAGCTGAGCGCCTACCTGGCAGCAGCCGACCTGGATATCGTAACGGCATTCAACCTGGACGGCGGCAGATCAACCATGCTGGCGATCCCGGCTGCGGACTATATGCTGCCATCCTTGCAAGCTGTGCCGACCATCCTGGCAGTCTACAAGCGTTGATGCCAGAGCAATCACAGCAAATGTTTTTCACCACCGCGTGCGCTTACGCGGGGTTATCGGTGTGCTTTAGCCAGTGAATAAGACCGAATGCGACCGGCAAGAGCATCAATATGGATATGGCAGCCAGCAGGGGGATCGTCTCCAGCGTCGAGAATCCCAGCGCGAGGATGACGATAGCCGCCAGGAAAATCACCATTTGCCCCAGCCGATAGGATTGCGCGGCATTGGCTCGTGGCGGGAGCGTCCAAATCATCACCGTGATGCCAGCCAGCACCATGCCTATCGCGCCGACCAAGAGCCAGCGAACTTCCATCGGCAGCCGCTCCTGCGCGTGCTCGATGACATTCACGATTGCCGCCCCGATCATGGCGATGCCGGCGGTTACCGGCAAATGCGCATAAGACCAAACATAGACGCGCATTGAGCCCGGGCCAGGGATGCGGTGCGATACAAAGTCAAAATACAGCCACCAGGTGCCGAAGCCGATCATCATGCCCAAGGCGCTGATGCCGACCACCTGCCAATCCAATTCATGGTAGCCAGCCACGCCTTGCACCACGCCGACGATAACCTCGCCCAGCACGATGATTGTGAAGAGGCCAAAGCGCTCCACCATGGACGGGCTGGCTAAGGCGCTCGATTCAATCTGCGCTTGAACAACGGGAGAATGACGCCGAATGCGAAAAAGAACCAGCGGCAATACAACGGATAGCAAAGTGGCGGCAATCCAGATGTTAAATCTGTCGGGCGGCTCCACAAAAGCGGACCCAAAAAAACACAGCGTCGTGATGAGAAATGCCAGCGAGTAAGGACCTGATAAGGGACGATGCTCTGGATCATGAACGCCAGTCCGCCACCAGAGAAAGGTCAAGATGAGCTGAAAGCCGGCGTAGGCGATGGCAAAGCCTGCCGAGGTCTCTCCCAAGGCGTCATGCGCAAACACCGCCATGGCCGCGACGAAAGCCATCTGCAGGAAGGTGAAAACACGGGTGCGGATGTCATTGTTGCCGTGCAGGTCGTGATACGCTGTGCCATTTACCCAAGCCCACCAGGTGATGACGAAGAGAAATGCGAAATTGAGGATATGTTGCAGGTCGATGTGATGGGCGAGGGCGTGGGTCAATTGCGCGATCAGAACCACATAAACAAGATCATAAAACAGCTCCAAAAATGTAACCTGGCGATGCCCCGACCGCTCGCGGATATTGCGCGGTCTTTGCCACCAGCGGCGGAAGTTGCTCGAAACAATGCTCACTGCTTTGCCATCTCCTTATTGTGCAGCGCCTCCTGGATCTCAAATATGGAGCCAGCGTTGTCTGGTTTGGGCAGCGGGATGATGACAGGCACGGCGGTTAAGCGTGGGTGGATAGTCGGCTTGCCACGCAGGATGGAATCACAATAGGCTGCGTAGCTCGCGAAGCCCTCGAGGGGCCAGGAATCCAACGCGCAATACTGGAAGAGCAGCAGACGCCGCGGCTTTGACGAATGATTAGGCGTCGAGGCGTGCAGAGTGCGCGCGTGATGGATGCTGATGCCGCCGGCTTTGACCAAGCACTTCGCCACCTGGCGCGGCTGAAAGCCCGGCTCGCTCACCGCGCCGACAAAGACGCCGTTTTCATGGTGGCTGTGCAGTTGCCCGCGATGCGAACCCGGCACCATCAACATGCAGCCATTGTCTTCGGTCATGTCGTCAATCGCCACGCCCACCGCCAGCAGGTCGTCATTACTGTGCGGATAAAACGCCCAATCCTGATGCCATTCTACCGCGCTGCCATGGTCGGGCTCTTTCATATTCAGCTTGTTGCCATTGCTGCGCAAGCCCGGCCCGATGAGCTGCTCGATGATCGCCAGGATGCCGGGGTGGCGCAGCGCCTGGTCATAGACTTCGTGGTGCAATACGGGATTTTTGATGCGGCGCAGACGTGGCTTCTCGGCGCTATGGTCGGGCTCGAGATCGAAGATGTCATCATGCGCCCGCAGCGCCCGCGAACGTTGCACAAATTCATCGGTTACTTGCCGCAGCGCCGCCAGTTCATCCGCGCTTAAGACATTTTCAACAGTCAGATAGCCGTTTTCATGGTAGAAGGCGATTTGCTGTTCGCTGAGCATGAGCCACTTCTCCGCCGCTGGCTGGCGCGCCGAGTATGGAATAGCTGTGTGAGCCTGTCAACCTATTGCATTGGCAGCCCAGGCAACCGCTTCAAATGTTTAACCACCGAGTACACCGAGTTTAAGGAGTACGCCGAGGGGGTTGAAACTACACTAAATCTCTTTGTCCTCAGTCGAATCAAAAAAATAATGCGAAAATTTAGCAGTGAATGTAGGGGTGACCCTTGGGTCGCCCGCTGGTTTCTGTGATGATTCTGGGCGAGCCCGCCCCTACAGATTCCATCCACACGCCTTACTTGGTCTTACTTCTGCGCCTCTGTGGCAAAAAAGATTTGATGCGATTGCCCTGTGCAACAATCGGTCTGCCTTTGAACCTGCGCCGCCTTTGTGGTTAAATCAATAGGGCAAGGGAAAGGCAGCCGAGAGCGCAGATGCAAGCCACCAGCAAATACGACTTTGATGTCGAGGCGCACCGCGAGCAGCTCTTGCCATTGCTGCGCCATATCCTCAGCCAGCCCCGTCGCCTGACCCCGCGCGAGCATCAGCAGCTTATGCGTCGCCACCCCAAACCCGATGGTGCCGGCTTCTACAGTCTGGCGAACCTGCTGGATGCCTGGCGCGCCTTCGCCGGGCAAGCCGGCCTGCCCGAATATGATGAATCCCAACTCTATAAATTGCGCCGCAAACCTGTGCGCAGCTTGTCGGGCGTTACGCCGCTGACCGTGCTGACCAAGCCTTTTCCTTGCCCCGGCACCTGCATATTCTGCCCCAATGATGTGCGCATGCCCAAGAGCTACCTGGCGGATGAGCCTGGTGCCCAACGTGCCGAAAAAAATGCCTTCGACCCCTACCTGCAAACCTATATGCGCTTGCAGACCTACCACAACCTGGGGCATCCCACCGACAAAATCGAAATCATCATCCTCGGCGGCACCTGGTCCTTCTATCCCGAGACCTACCAAATCTGGTTTGTCAAACGGATCTTCGATGCTTTGCAGGACTTCGGCGCTGGCATCGACCGGCGCGCAGCAGTAATCGCCGCCCTGCGCAGCCGCTCGCAGTTCACTGGCGGGCCTATCAGCGAAATGACCCTGCATGGCGAGGCGCTGAGCGAATCTTACAACCAGGTGGTATCCAGCCTTTACGCCGAAGAGATGCAGCGCTCGCGGGGCTTGGCGCAGGCGATCGCCGCGGGCAACCGGCAGCGCAGCCTGGCGGATGAATACGCCACCTGGAATGAACTGGCAGCCGCCCAACAACAAAACGAAAGCGCGGCTTGTCGGGCGGTGGGCTTGGTGATCGAGACGCGCCCCGACTACA
Source organism: Chloroflexota bacterium (assembly GCA_009840575.1). GTDB lineage: Bacteria > Chloroflexota > Anaerolineae > Aggregatilineales > Phototrophicaceae > UBA6055. The sequence goes on from VXNO01000030.1 coordinate 19,279, forward strand.
TTAGCACTGCCGAAGTCCTCCGTGCGCGCCGGCTGGGCTGTACTAAAGTGCAGATTGGCTTCCAAAGCCTGAATGACCAGGTGCTGTCTATGAACAAACGCGGGCATGATGTGGCTGCCACGCGCCGCGCCGTCAAGCTGCTGCGCCTGGCAGGCTTCAAAATCCACGCGCACTGGATGCCCAACCTGTATGGCTCATCGCCCAGCGCTGACCGAGACGATTTCAGCCGCCTCTTTGATGATGCCGACTTCCGCCCCGACGAACTGAAAATCTACCCTTGCTCGCTGATTGAGAGCGCCGAGCTGATGCAGCCCTATCGCGCCGGCAAGTGGCGTCCCTATAGCCAGTCGGAATTGTTGGAATTGCTGGTCGCCTGCTTCGAGCATACACCTGAGTACTGCCGCTTGACACGAGTCGTGCGCGATATCCCCGGTACAGATATCGTGGATGGCAACAAGATTACTAACTTCCGCCAATTGGTCGAAGCTGAACTGGCAAAGCGCGGGAAAGCCAGCCGCGATATCCGCGCCCGTGAAATCGGCCGCCGCCGAGTGCAAGCTGCCGACCTGCGCCTGGATTGCCAACGCTACCAGTCCAGCATCGGCGAAGAAATCTTCCTGCAATTCATCACCGAGTCACGCGATATCGCCGCATTTTTGCGCTTGTCACTGCCGGATACGGGGAGAGAGCCGCTGCTGGACGAGCTGCGCGGCTGCGCGATGATCCGCGAGGTGCATGTTTACGGGCTGGCGCTGGGCATAGGCGAGGCGGCGAATGGTCGCGCCCAACATGCCGGCTTGGGCACGCGCCTGCTGGAAGAAGCGGCAAACCTGGCATCCGCGCATGGCTATGCTCGGCTGGCTGTCATCAGCGCTGTGGGTACGCGCGAATACTATCGCCGCCGCGGTTTTCTTGATGGCGAGCTATATCAAATACGCGAATTGGCAACTGGGCGCGCATGAACACCTTGGATGTCCTGCAAGGCGCGAGCAACCGCAACGAACGGCTGCGCCTGTTGATGCTGCTCATCGTCGCCGCAACCGTGCCTTTTTATTGCTTCGCGCTCTACATCATTGGCAGCGCGCCCGTGCCAGCCGAAAGCCTGAAATTGCAAGCGACCTTGACTGCGCCGCCTGCCGCCAGCTTCACGCCTTTGGGCGCAAATTTCTTCCCCACCGCCAGCGCCACTTCGCCCTCGCTACTCCCGACCTATACGCCGCTGCGCCTGCCCGCTGTCAGCACGCCGCTGCAGATTGTGCCGCCCACCGCCATCCCCGCGCCGACAATCGCCCCGCCCAGCCCGACGCGCGCGATCACCAACGACCGGGATTTTGATGGCCTGCCTGACCAGGATGATAACTGCCCGGATGATGGCGGCTTTGTCGATGCGGGGGGCTGTCCTTATCCCGATGATGCCGACCGCGATGGCTTCCGCGATGCCCAGGATGCCTGCCCGCGTGAACATGCCCCCTACAGCGCCCGTGGCTGCCAGGATTTTGATGATGACGGCTTGGACAGCGCCGATGATGCCTGCCCCGACCGCGCTGGTCCGCGCAGCAATCGTGGCTGCCCGGAAGGCGAATCCTAGCGCCCCTACACCAAATCTCTGTGTCCTCGGTGTCTCTGTGGTGAATTAAGCTTTGTCGCCGCGCTTGGCTCTACTCCCACCTTTGCGGGTACAATACCGCTTAGCAAACGAACTGACATAGGAAATCAAAGGATGCCCCGCCATGACAATTCTTGAGCAGGCTCAAGCCATGAATGACCAGTTGGTCGCTTGGCGCCGCGAAATCCACATGCACCCCGAACTAGGCTTTGAGGAGCAGCGCACCTCGCGCCTGGTTGCCGAGACTTTGCGCGCTATGGGCATCGAAATCGAAGTCGGCGTGGCGGAGACGGGCGTGGTGGCGCGCATCGGCGAAGGCAGCCCCGCCATCGGCATCCGCGCTGATATGGACGCCTTGCCCATCCAGGAAGCCAATGATGTGCCGTATAAATCGCAGACGCCCGGCTTGATGCACGCCTGCGGGCATGATGCGCACACCGCCATGCTGCTGGGCGTGGCGCGCTTGCTCAATGACTTGCCGGATCGTCCCGTGGGCGAAGTGCGCTTGCTCTTCCAGCCCAGCGAAGAAAAGTGGCGGGAGAGCGATGGCCACAGCGGCGGCAGCCTGATGGTTGAAGAAAAGGCGCTGGCGGGACTGGATGCCGTCATCGCCTGCCATGTGAGCAGCGGCGACACCGTCGGCAGCATCTCGGTCTGTGATGGTTTTTCGCTGGCTGCGCCCGATGCCTTCGAGGCGACCATCATCGGCGAAGGCACGCATGGCGCTGCCCCACACAACGGCCTCGACCCCATCTGGCTGGCTGCGCAGGTCATCAACGCTTTGCAAGCGATTCGTTCGCGCCGCCGCAACCCCACCGAGCGCTCTGTCGTCAGCCTGGGCAGCATCCATGCCGGCATCGCGCCTAATGTCATCCCCAACGAAGTCAAAATCACCGGCACCATCCGCACCTTTGAGCAAGACGCGCGCGAAGACATCCACCGCCTAGTCGAGCAGGCTTTTGCATTGACGCGCCACTTCGGCGGTGACTACCACTTGCATATCTCGACCGGCTATCCCGCTCTCTACAACGACCCGGCGGTGGCGGCGCTGATCCGTGAGGTGGGGGCGGAGATGCTGGGCGCGGAGATGTCCGAGCAGGGCGCGCCCATCATGGCTGGCGAGGATTTCGCCTTTATGACGCAGCAAGCGCCGGGCGCGATGATCCGCCTGGGCGCAAAGCTAGACCATGTCAACCGCCCGCACCACAGCCCGATCTTCGATATCCACGAAGGCTGCCTGCCGGTCGGCGTCGGCGTGATGGCGGAAAGCGCGCTGCGGCTACTGCGGCAGCACGGGGAGTGAACGGGCTCAGCCTTTTTCTTGCACCAGGTTGATCAGGTTGCCGCAGGTATCGTCGAAGACCGCCATGATAACAGCGCCAATATCGGTCGGCGGCATGGTGAAGACGACGCCCGCCGCAGCCAGACGCTCATGCTCGGCGGCAATATCGCTGGTATTGAAGTTAATCGCCGCGATGTTCTGTTCGCGCATCCCCTGCTGAAAAGCTTGCGAAATCGGGTTGCTGTTGTCCGACAGCAGCAGCTCGACGCCATCCGGACGCTCCGGCGAAACCACAGTCAGCCAGCGGTTGCCAGCAGCGTCGACCGGGAAATCGTATTTTACCTGGAAGCCCAAGGCATCGGTATAAAATGCCTTTGCCTTGCTTTGGTCAGTAACGATTACGCTTGTGACGCCGATTATCATGCCTTGTCTCCTTTGCGCGCTTGGATAGCGGCTTTATAAAATGCCAACAAGTCCCTATCTTGGCGCTCGCCCCAAGGCATCGGTTCGCGGATGACATCCAGGGTGCGTCCGCGCGCGCTCTGCCGCTGGCGCAAGCCGACTTCAGTACCATAGAGGATGATGGGCGGGTTGGGCAGGCTTAACTGGGCGGTTGCCACCCGTTTCATCGCGCCGCTGTCATTATTGACAATCAGCGAGAAGCGATCCATATCGTGGTTATCGATGAAGCTGGGGCGCAGGAAGTCGTCCGCAAAATAGCGGTCATGGCTGGTGATGAAGGCGCGCAGCTTCTCTTCGTCCCAGCTTCCCCAGCCATAGGTATTGCGCAGCGCCTCGGTCAGCGAGAAATCCAGGCAGCCATCCAGCCGCCCTGTATAGCTGCGCAGGGTTGCGGGTGTATCGATAATCTCGCCTAGCAGGACGCACTCGGGATTGATAGCGCGCATGCGTGGGCGAAATTGCGACCAGAAATTTTGCCCCGGACCCGCCGCGACATCCAGCCGATAGCCATCCACGCCAAAACGACGCAGGTTGAATTCGCCATTCTCTATCATCCATTCGCAGGCATCGCCATGCTCCAGGTTGATCTCAGGCATGGTCTTGACATTGAAGAAGCCTTTGTAGCCATGCGGGAAGCGCTCGCCGAAGGTGAACCAGGCGCGATAAGGGCTGTTTTCGCTATGGAAGGCGTCGAGAAAAATGGGGTGCTCGTTAGAGACATGGTTGGCAGCCAGGTCGAGCAGGACGCGCATGCCGCGTTTTTTCGCGCCTTCCATGACGGCATCCAGCGCCGCTTCGCCGCCCAGGCGCGCTTCAATGCGCTGATAATCGGCGATGTCGTAGCCATGGTGCGATGGGCTGACCCAGCAGGGGCTCAGCCACAGGCACGTCGCGCCCAAGTCGGCGATGTAATCCAGCTTGTCGCGCACGCCCCAGAGTGTACCGCCGCAGACGCCTTGCAGGTCTTCGGTCTGTCGCCAGTCCTTGCCAGCGCCGGGATGAAAGCGATCGAGGAAGATATGGTAGATGACGGCGTCTTTGACCCAGTTGGGCGCGCGCAGCCGATCGATATGGTAACAAAAGAGCGGCGGCTCGTTCTGAGGGCTCGGCGTGAAAGGCGTACTGGCGGGGATATTGCCAAAATGCAGCATGGTGGCGTGGCGGGTCCGTTCTTCTGGAGATGGATAATCGGCGTGAAACAGTTCCCCATTGCGCTGGCGTCCGCTAATGCAATAGCGAACCAATGTGCCATCGGCTTGCGGCGGGATGCTCGCCCGCCAACGCGAGAGGTAGCCCCAGGCGACTGTGTCCCATGCTGTTTCCACCAGCGCGAAGTCGACGGTCGGGGTGTTTCCAGCGCGCGGGTCGCTGCCATCGATGCTGTAGCGCAACCAGACGCTGTCTATGGGCAGGTCATTGGCGGTGGTCAGGTGAATCGCCACTGGGTCATCTGGGCCGGGGTCGAGCGGACGGATTTCGTGCTGATGCTGGATGCCGCTGCACAAGGCGCGATGCGTCTCTAGCTTGAGTGAGTCGCTGATCAGCTTGCCGAAGATGATATCCACCTGGCGCGCTCCTCGTGCCAATTGAGAAGGTTACGCGCCGATTGTAACACCGATGCGCGTGATCATTTTGGGTATCCACCCATTTCTGGCAGATCAATTTCTCATACTACATAGCCTTGACCCTGCGCTAGTCATCTCAAACTGAGCTCATTTCAAATTGCCCATTGCCACGATAAATGATACTTGGTATCAATAGTGGTGTAATGAGATTTAGTATCAATAAGAAATCTAAAGCTGGGTGTTTATGCTCAGCAAAACGGCTATTTGGCAGGAGAAAGAACATGGGGAATATGTCAGTCGACTGGGCAACATTGTGGCTGGGCGGTTTTTGCCCGGTGGGGGCGCTGGGCGGTTTGCCGGTGCGTGGCGCGGATTATGCCGCTCATCCGCCACTGGATGATTTGCTGGCCCTGCCCCCCGACACAAAGCTCCGCGCCGATATGACGCTTGAGTGCGCCGAAGCGGTCTGGTCGGAGCGACTGGGTGGCGCAATGGTCGTGCTAGTGAGGGATGCCTACCGCGCGCGCCGTTTGCTGCACCAGGCGGCGGGGATTCAACCTGGCGAGTGGGTCGCTATGCCGGCGAATGCCAGCTATGACCTGGCTGAGTCGGTCAAACATCATAAGGCGCTGCCACGCTTTTTGGACTTTGACGCGCATTTGCAGCTGGCGACGTCCTGCGCGCGCTTCACCTGGACGCAAGTGCTGCGCGGTTTGTGGGGGGCGCAGGGCGCGACATGGCTCGACTGCGCGGATACCCTGCCTATGCCCGGCGTGGCTGACCGCCCGGCGGTGACGCTATTCGGCTTGCGCCTGCCCGATGCGGATAATCGTTCTGGCGCGCTGCTGGTGTTCAGCGATGAGTCGCTCTATGCCGAGGTAAGGGCATTGCGGCAAGCGACTGACTGCCCGGACGCGGCGCAGGCATTGGCGCAGTGCAAGCGTCTGCCGGAGCTGGCAGAGCAGCAAAGCGCGAACCTGGCGGAGGCGCGGCGCGGCTTGCGGGATGCCGCCGGGCTGACAACGCTGGAGACCAACAGCCTGGCGCTGGCGACGGCGGTCGCGGTACAGATTCCGCTGGAGAGCGATGTCGCCACATTCTACGCCTATGTTGAGCAGGAAAATACGCCCGTGCGCTGGCTGCCACAGATGCAGCCTTTGCATTATGCCGCGCTGCGTGATGACGGCGGCGCGCCTGACCACCGGGCAACGGCGGCGAACCTCGCCCGCTGGCTGTATGTCCCGATAGGACCAGACTACACCTTTGAAGAAATCAAACATGGTGTGCTGGGCATCGTCAAAGCAGCCGAATACCTCGGTGTGCGCTGGCGCAGCAATCCAGCCCATGCCGCTGAGTACGCTGACTTGATGGATCGCACTTATGGTGCCGGGCATGATGCCTACCGCCCCTTGTTTGCGCTGGATAGCGCTTTCGCAGCGGGGGATTAGCCACGCGGCTATCGCATCTCGGAGCAATAACCACACTTCAATCATAAGGAGGCAGAAACATGATGAATGCTGTTGACACACGAGTTCCCGTTACTGTGCTGACCGGCTTTTTGGGCTCGGGCAAAACTACGCTGCTCAATCGCATCCTGACCGAAAATCACGGCAAAAAAATCGCGGTGATTGAGAATGAATTTGGCGAGGTCGGCATCGACAACGATCTGGTCATTGGCGCGGAAGAAGAGATCTTCGAGATGAACAACGGCTGCATCTGCTGCACTGTGCGGGGGGATTTGATCCGCATCCTCGGCCATCTGATGAAACGCCGCGACAAGTTCGACTACATCATGGTCGAGACCACCGGCATGGCGGATCCTGGCCCCGTGGCGCAGACCTTTTATGTCGATGATGACATGCAGCAGAAGCTCCACTTGGACGCGATCGTAACCTTGGTCGATGCCAAGCATATCTGGGAGCATATCGACGACAGCGACGAAGCCAAAGAACAGCTTGCCTTTGCTGATGTCATCCTGCTCAACAAAATTGACCTGGTCGCCCCGGCCGACCTCGACCGGCTCGAAGCCCGCATCAAAAGTATGAACAGCATGGCGAAAATCTACCGCAGCCGCGATGCGCTGGTCGAGATGGACAATATCCTGAATGTGGGCGGCTTCAACCTCGACCGGGCGCTGGAAATCGACCCGAAGTTCATGGAGCCAGAATACCCCTTTGAATGGTCGGGCATCTACCAACTGAGCGGCGGGACTTACCAATGGGTGATGGGGGAAGGCCCCGACCCAGCCATGGGAGCCGCGCTATTGCCCTTGGCGAATGCGGGCTTGGCGGCGCAGGAAGCCACCCTGATGGACGCGGTGCTGACTTTCTCTGAAGATGAGCAGGCGCTGGCGGCGGGCGAAATGATGCGCCTCGGCAAAGGGCAGCACAATCAGCTCGTGCTGGAGGAAAGCGGTGAGACCGCATTCAATTTCACGATCCAAGCGCCAGGCTATTACATGCTCTTCACCGAGCACCACCCTGATGAATTCGACGCGCGCTTGTGCAGTGCGGAGGCTGCGCTTGCCCCGATCGAGGAACGCGAGTACAAGCCCGACCATGAGCACGACGAAGAAGTAACTTCGGTTGGCATCACCCTGCCCGGCGATCTCCAGCTAGAGAAGCTCAATGGCTGGCTTAGCAAGCTCCTGCGCGAACAGGGGCAGGACATCTTCCGCATGAAAGGCGTGTTGAGCGTGCGCGGCTGGGATGAGCGCTTCGTATTCCAGGGGGTGCACATGCTCTTTGATGGCCGCCCCGACCGCGCCTGGGGGAATGAACCGCGTCAAAACAAGATGATCTTCATCGGGCGCAACCTGGATCGTGCCGCGCTGGAAAACGGCTTCCGGGCATGTCTCGCAGGGTGAGGCAGCGCAGGCGCAAGTCCAAAGCAGCTCAGCCGCCGCTCAAGGCAATCTGGCGCAGCAACATAGACGATCATCCGATTGGGCTGGCTTGGTCGCCGGATAACAATAGCCTGGCAGTGGCGGGGGTGTCCGGTCCCATCACGTTGTATAAAAGCGCGGATGGCGCAGTCCAGCACAAGCTGCCGGGCCATAGCTTTGATACGATGGCAATCTCCTGGCGCAAGGACAGCCGTCGCCTCGCTAGCGTCGGGCAAGACGGCAAGGCGCGGCTCTGGGATGCCGAGTCCGGCGCGCAGCTAGCAGAAATGACCGGCGGGGCGAGTTGGGTAGAGCGCGTCGCTTTCAGCCCGGCGGGTGATTGGCTGGTGACAGCCGCCGGGCGCAAACTGCGACTGTGGAATAGCAGCGGGGAATTAATCCGCGAATACCCCGATGCGAACAGCACAATTACGGACATCAAGTGGCGCTATGATGGCAAACAATTCGCCATCTCCGCCTACAACGGTGTCTGGCTGTATGAACCCCTTGAGGCGCAACCGCTGCGCCGTTTCGAATGGCAGGGTTCGACTCTCACTTTGGAATGGAGCCCCAATGGCAAATACATTGCCACGGGCGACCAGGACTCGACGGTGCATTTCTGGATCACCGCTAGCGGGAAAGACTTGCAGATGTGGGGCTACGAAACGAAAGTGCTGGAACTTGCCTGGAGCTTCAATAGCCGCTACCTGGCGACAGGCGGCGGGACTCAGGTGGTGATATGGGATTGTTCTGGCAAGGGGCCCGCAAATACTCGCCCTATGATGCTGGAAGGGCATCAGCGCTTCATCAAGCATCTGAGTTTTCAGCGCCGGGGTGCGCTCTTGGCATCGGGTGGCAATGAGGGCTTGCTGGCGATTTGGAAAATCAGGAAAAATAAACCCGCTTTGCTGGCGGATGCGGTCTTCAAAGCGCCGATTGCGGGCTTGGCTTGGTCACCAAATGACCGATGTATCGCCGTGGCGGATGAGAGTGGCACCCTCTCGATAGCGGCGGTAAACGCAAGCTGATTCAAGGCAGTCACCACCTTGCCCCTGCATTACCCCTCTGTGTATGCTCGTTTCTTCTGTGGTGAATAATTCCTGCCAGCATAGGCGCGCCGAGCAGCCTGTGCTATACTCGCTTCTGTTACCGAAGGCTTGGGAAAAATTGGGAAGCCGCATGAAATTATCACAGGAAGCCAAAAGCCTGCTCGCGGTCATGGCGCTGGTTGGCGCGGTGGCGGCGGGGTTAAACGCTGTCCTGCCGCTCGAAGCCCAGCGCGGCGATGCTGCATGGGCGATCATCTTGCTGGCTCTGGCGCTGCTGATGGCGCTGTGGATGCGGCGCGATGCCTTGCCGACCGATGACGACTCGGCTGCCGCTGCGGATGATGCCGCCGACCAAGCCGAAGACTTCGCCAAGCGCGTCATCATTCGCCGCGAATCCGAGCCGACGCAGGACGCGGACGAACCCGAATAAGCCCGGCGCATGCCCGCGCTTGCCCATATCATCCGCCGCCGCAATCATCGCAAACGGCGTCTCAAGCAGGGCGCTCGCCGTTCCGCGCTGCAAACTTTCTTCTTTGTCGTCTTGCCATTGGCGCTGCTGGCCACGCCAGCGCTGGCTGTGCTGGCTTTGTCAGCCTGGCTGTACATCAGCGCGCTGAGCACCATGCCCGCCCCACAGCAAACAATGCTGGGCGATTCGGCGCGAGCCACGCATTTCACCGACCGCAACGGCGCGGCGCTGGCGCAACCTGTTGAAGACGCGGCTGGTGGCATTGGCGACTGGCTGGCGCTTGACGAGCTGCCCGCGCATTTAATCGCCCTCAGCCAAGGGGTCGCTGCGCGCGAAACCACAGCCGGGCAAGCTGACTTCGATGCGCTGGTGACCTTGGAACAACTCTCAGCCTACATCTTGGGTTTGCCACTCCAGCGCGATGACAGCCGCGCGGCGCAACTGGTACGCGCTAGCTTGCTGCCACAAGCACAGTCCAGCGCCTTGGACGCGACTCTGTTAGAAATCGTCTTCATCGCCGAGAGCAAACGAATGTTGGATGACCGACAATTGCTGGAATGGCATCTAAATAGCCAAAGTTTCGGCGGGGTTTTGGGCATTGACGCGGCTGCCCAACAATTTCTGGGCAAGTCAGCCGCGCAGCTTTCGCTAGCTGAGTCAGCTCTTTTGCTTGCTATGGCTGCCCAGCCCTCGCTCAGCCCTGATGTGGATTTGCCACAAGTCCGCGCGCGGGCTGCGGAATTGCTGCATGCCTTGCAAAGTGCCGGGCATATCGGAAATGCGCTGGCTGCTAGCGCCGAACTGGAGAGCCTGGCTCTGCGTGAGCCGGCTACAGTCCGCGCCGGCTTGAACGCCGACTTCCTGACATTGGCGCGCGCGCAGGCACAATACATCCTGGAGCGCCAGGGTTTGGCGGGCGGCTACCTGGTCGATGGCGGCGGCTTGACCATCACGACAACCCTGGACCTGGAATTGCAGCGGCGAGCGGGGGATTCATCCGCAACATCAGTCATCATGGATGCGCGCAGCGGCGAAATCCTCAGCCTGGTGGGGGATGCGGCAGCGGCGGATCGACAGCCGGCTGGTCTTTTGCAGCCCTTTGTATACATTGACGCCTTTGCGCGCCGCATCGCTACGCCCGCCACGATGCTATATGACATTTCGCGAGCCTATCCCGCCGGCGCGGACGGGACTTCTTATATGCCAGCCAATACCGATGGGCTAGAGCGCGGTCCGCTGAGCCTGCGCGAGGCTTTGGCAGGTGGGCTGTTGCCGCCGGCTGTGCAAGTCGCCAGTGAGACGGGCTTAAATAATATCTTGCAGCTGGCGGGGGCGCTGGGTTTGTCTGGCTTGGACGCCCAAGCATCCGATTTACGGCTGCTGGAAGGTGGTGGCGCTGTGTCGGCGCTGGACGCCGCCTATGCCTACACCGTCATCGCCGCGCTGGGCGAGATGCGTGGCGCGCCAACCGCAGCGGCAACCACTCGTGAGCGTGATCCGCTGGCGGTGCTGCGCATAGAAGACGCCCGGGGGCAGCTCTTGTGGCAATATGATGCTGCCGCCAGCCGCAGCGTGATTATCCAGCCAAGCCTGGCTTACCTGGTTAATGACATCTTGTCCGATGATTTGGCTCGTGGGCGCAGCGCGGAGTCTCAACGAAGCATCGCCCGTATTGATGCCAGTAGCGCCGACAGCCGCGACCACTGGGCGCTGCATTATACGCCTGACCTGGTGCTGGTCGCGCATAGCCGCGCCCCCGCGGGCTTGGCGGGCAGCGCGGGTCTGCTGGAATGGGCGCATCAGCAGCGCAGCTTGCCGGCGCGGGATTGGCTGCCACCCGTCGATATTGAAGAATACCTGGTCTGTGAGATCTCGGGCATGTTGCCCACCACCACCGACCGTTGCCCGTTGCGCCGCGAGATTGTGCCTGCCAACAGCCAACTGCTGCCCGACGACCGTTGGCAACAGGTCGAAATCGACAGCGCCACTGGTCTGCTGGCTGGCTTGAATACGCCCGATAACCGCCGCGTGACTCAAGCCTATTTCTTACCGCCCGCCGACATCCTGGAGTGGTGGCAGGCGAATGGCAAGCCACTGCCACCGACCACTTCCAGCAGCGCCGACAATGCTCCCGCCCGAGCGGCACGCTTGTTGAGTCCCGCTGATTTCGCCTATGTGGGCGCAAACGTCGACATCCAAGCCAAGATTGTCCGCCCTGGCGCGCTGGGCTGGCGGCTGGACTATGGCGCGGGAGCCAACCCCGAAAGCTGGCTGCCCATCAGCGAAGGCCAGCGCATTGATGCGGATGGCGAGCTGAGGGCGACATGGCAGACCGCCTTGCTCAGTGGCATCCATCGCTTGCGGCTGGTGGTCGATTTCGCCGATGGCTCGCAAGAGAGCGATAGCATCTTAGTAACATTCGACAATACGCCGCCGGCGATTAACCTGGCAAGCAGCGGGCTCGCCCGTGTCGGCGAGACGGTTACGTTGCTGGCGGATGCCCGCGATAACCTGGCGATCGACCGGGTTGAATTTTATCATGGCGACGAATTCTTGGGCGGTGACCGCGACTGGCGCTATAGCTGGGATCTCACCCCCGAAGCGAGCGGCGAAGTGATTTATAGCGCGCTTGCCTATGACCAGGCGGGCAACCGCGCCCAAGCGACGCTGACCATACAAGTTGCGGATTAGCGCAGCGCCCCTGCCAGCCACGTAGCATAAGAAAAGCATATAATTTCTGGCAAAGACCCCCGCTGCCTGCCAGGACTGTTGACTGCTACCGCCCTTCATGCTAAGATTACAGCGAAATCTTGGCACTCTTGCCTATAGAGTGCTAATGACTGAGTCCTCAATAGCAAAAGGAGCGAACAATGCCTGTATCCATCCGCCCGCTCGGCGACCGCGTGCTCGTGGAGCCAGTTGAATCGGAAGAAACATTTGCTGGCGGCGCATTTGTCTTGCCCGAGACGGCAAAAGAAAAGCCGCAGCAGGGCTTGGTGCGCGCGGCCGGTCCCGGCAAATATGACGACGAAGGCGAAAAGCGCATCCCCATGGATGTGCAAGAAGGCGATCGCGTGCTCTTCGCCAAGTACGCCGGCACCGAAGTCAAGCTCGATGGCGTCAAATTGCTCATCATGAAAGAATCCGACATCCTCGGCATCGTTGATGCCTAGCCTGTTATAACCAGTCACAATCAGCCAACTCAGGAGGAAGCTATGGCAAAGCAACTCGTATTTAGGGAAGACGCCCGCCGCAAACTGCAAGCTGGCGTCGACAAGGTCGCCAATGCTGTCAGCACGACGCTGGGACCCAAAGGGCGCAATGTGGCGCTGGACAAGAAGTTTGGCGCGCCGACCGTCACCCACGATGGCGTTACTGTCGCCAAAGAGATCGAACTGGAAGACCCCTATGAAAATATGGGTGCCCAGCTATTAAAAGAAGCCGCCACCAAGACCAACGACATCGCCGGCGATGGCACGACCACGGCGACCGTGCTGGCGCAGGCAATCGTCAGCGAGGGTTTGAAGAATGTCGCGGCGGGCGCGAACCCCATGCTGCTGAAACGGGGCATCCTGCACGCTGCCGATATCGTCGCCCAGGATATCCTGAAGCAATCGACGCCCATCGAGACCAAAGACGAGATCGCCAATGTCGCCAGCGTTTCCGCGCAGGATACAGAAATCGGCAACCTCATCGCCGAAGTCATGGACAAGGTCGGCAAGGACGGCGTCGTCACGGTCGAAGAAAGCCGTGGCTTGGACTTCGAAACCGAGTATGTCGAGGGCATGCAATTCGACCGTGGCTACATCAGTCCCTATTTCGTCAGCGACCCCGAGGCCATGGAAGCCAACATCGAAGAGCCCTACATCCTGATCCACGACAAGAAAGTCAGCGCGGCGCAGGATATCATCCCCATCCTGGAGAAGCTGCACCAGATCGGCAAACGCGAGCTGGTCATCATCGCTGAAGATGTCGATGGCGAGGCGCTGGCGACCATGGTGGTCAACAAGCTGCGTGGCGCGATCAATGTGCTGGCTGTCAAGGCACCGGGCTTTGGCGATCGCCGCAAAGCCATGCTGCGCGACATCGCTGTGCTGACGGGCGGCACCGTCATCAGCGAAGAAACGGGCCGCAAGCTGGATAGCGTCAGCGTGCAGGACCTGGGGCGCGCGGCAAAGGTCGTCAGCACCAAAGACGACACTGTAGTCGTCGATGGCGCGGGTGAAGAAAGCGCTATTGCCGGGCGTATCGAAGAAATCCGCCGTGAGATCGACAACAGCACCAGCGATTATGACCGCGAAAAGCTGCAAGAGCGCCTCGCCAAGCTCAGTGGTGGCGTAGCCGTCATCCGTGTTGGCGCAGCCACAGAAACCGAGCTGAAAGAGAAGAAGCACCGCGTGGAAGATGCGCTGAGCGCCACCCGCGCCGCTGTGGAAGAAGGCATCGTGCCCGGTGGCGGCGTCGCTTTGATTAACGCGGTCGCCTCGCTGGACGATGTCAGCCTGATCGTCAGCGATGAAAACACCGGCGTAACCATCATGCGCCGCGCGTTGGAAATGCCCATGCGCAAGATCGCCGCCAACGCTGGCGAAGATGGCGCTGTCATCATCCAGAATGTGCGCCGCGCCCAAGCCGACAGCGAAAACCACCGCGTTGGCTTTAATGTCATGACCGGTGACTATGGCGATATGATCGAAGCCGGCATCCCCGACCCCGCCAAGGTAACCCGCGGCGCGATCGAAAACTCCGCTTCTATCGCCGCGATGATCCTCACCACCGAAGCGCTCATCACCGATGTGCCAGAAGAAACGCCCCCGCCGATGCCCGGTGGCGGCGGCATGGACGGCATGGGCGGCATGGGCGGCATGATGTAAGCTGGCTGTGCGCCAGATATCGCAATCAACAAAGCTGGGGCTGTCGAGTTGGCAGCCCCTTTTGATTTCCGCAGTCGTTTTTTCTGGGGCGAGCGCGCCTAGGTTTCTGCCAGCGTGATGCTGTCAATACCGTAGTCCTCCAGAAGAAACTCATCGTTATGCATGGATACAACGCCCAGATATTCTGCCCAGTCGAAGCTGAAGGGCGCGAAAACATAATGGCGCTGCCCCTTGGCTTGCCCGTCGAGGATGATAGCCAAGCGCTCGTCAAATTCGGCTGCATGCTGCTGCCAAAGAGGCAGCATCCGCCAGTTGTCTACAACCACCGGCGCGCTTAGCCCAACAACCACTAGCAGCGCGCCCGCCGCCAGCCACTTGCGCGAGATCATCATGGAGTGAAAGGCCCAGCCCAGAGCCACTCCCCAAGCCAAGCCAAACCAGGCAACGAGGTGTGCCAGGAAAGTATAAGGGCGCGCGATATCGCCCACAGACCAAATGTTCGTCGGGGCTGCCACGACGGCTGGTCCCGCCAGGATGACAACGTACAGACCGCCCAAGCCAACGGCGAAAGCCCGCGCATGGTTGGGGCGCAGCCAGCGCGACAAATGCCAGCCCGTCAAGATCAAGAGACTGTGCGCGCTCAACCACAGATACCAATAAGCCCTCCAGTGTATGTCGCGCAACTGCGTCGGCGCGAAGCATAGCAAAATTCCCGCCAGTCCCGCGTATGCCGCCGCCTTTGCCGCTGTCAAGGGACCAATTGCGCCGCGCCACTGTTGCCACAGCAGCAGAGCAGCGCCAAGAATAAGCAAGGAGTTTATAGCAATGACATAGAAGTAGCTCGCGCTGAAGCGACCGAAGATGACCGGCAGGTCGCTTTGGTGCGGCCAAATCAGCGCCACCAACAGCAGCTGACTGGCCAATGCGAGGAACAGTGGCAGACGCGACGGTTCTTGGCTTTGCTCCCGCCGGTTGCGGTTCGTCTTTGGAAGGTTCATGCCCACCAGCATGCCAACCGCCAGCATCAACGCGATGCCGGCGAGCCATGCCGGGTCGCTAATACGATCAAGCCACGCTTCCAGGATTTGCGCGAGGATTTCATCGGCGCTGCGCACGGATACGCTGGGGCGCAGCCAACGTCCAGCTGCTCTGTCTTGAAAGCCCTGAGAAGCCATGATCAGCGCGACCCCAGCCACGGTGGCTGAAATCCCGCTTGCCAAAATCGGCAAAGTCCGCCGTCGCCACTCGCCACCCGCCGCTAGCGCCATGCAAAACAGCAGTCCCAAGCCCAGCAGCATGACAAGAAAAAATGTTTCGGAATAGCCCGCGGCCACGAAGCATAGCGCCCAACCAAGCAACGCCCAAAGCCATTGTCGTCGATCCTGGACTGTTGGCTGGCGAGCGACATACAGCAAGAGCAGCATATACAAGACAGCTGGAACAATGGCCAAGCTGTATTTTAGCGCATGTTCATAAGAGTACAGCACTTGCGGTGTCGGCAGTCTGGCGCATACCGCGCTCAGCAGCAGCCCCCCAACCGCCACCGCTGTCAGCCGTCTGTTCGACACCAGCCCAAGGGCATTCAGCGCATGGTAAAGCAGCCATGATATGCTGACGAACTGAGCTACCAAGATCATGGCTGGAAACACCTCCGGCGCGCTGTAGCCAAGTGGCGCCAACAGCGCTCTTACCGCCACGCGAGCATAGGCGGAGGTGTAGTCGTGGTTCAACCCCCATACAAAGCCTTCCCAGGCAGTCATGTCGGCATAGATCGGGGTGAATCGGAATTCATCACGCGTCGTTCTGGCATATTGCCCTAGCCACGCGAAGCTGAGGACAGGCAGCAGGCACAGCGCCAAGAGCAGCGCGTATGCTGTTCGTTTTGCCCAAATGTGTCTAGCGGGGGGGGGGGGTTTCTTGCTGTGTTGTCGGTGGGATCACTTTGGTCTATGGTAATGCTGGTTGGGCCGGGTGGGCGGAGGCTTAGATT
>VXNO01000030.1:35469-40140 GCA_009840575.1 Chloroflexota bacterium
GGGTATCATTCTGTGTTCTCGGAAGCATCACTATTCTCTATCTGAATGCTTGTTGAGCACGGTCGGCGTATCGATATCATAATAAGCCAGACGGCAGCGGTGCTGCAAGGAGCGCCAGACACGCAGCTCATGCGGCAGGTCGTATTCTGGCAGTGTAAATGTAAAGTCGCGCTGACCCGCTTGCTGTCCCGCCACGATCATCTCATCCCATTCATCATACTGCCGCGCATAGGCTTGATACTGTGGCAGCAGTTGCAGGTTTTCGACGATGATCGCGCCGCCCAGCCACAGCGCCGCCAGCAAAGCCGCCAGCTTGAACCAGACCTTTTGACCGAACAGGCTGCGGGTCGCCTGTCCAATACATAGCCCATAAGCCAAGCCCAGCCAAGCATTCAAATGCGCCAGGAAAGTATACACGCGCCACGCGTCTTGCGGTTTTGGCAGGATCGTGGCAAACGCGACCAGCGCCGTCCCCAGCAATGCCACCAGCAGGCTGCCGCCCAGCGCCGCGAGAACCACCCGGGCTTGCCGATTGCCCATTCGCGCTGCCATCGCCCAGCAGAGGACGAGCCCCAAGCTGTGAAAGCTCAGCCAGAGGTAGTCATAGGCGCGCCAGTGCATTGCGCGTCCGTGGGTCAGCGCGCTGCACAGCAACATCGCTACCAACAATGTGCAAGGCAAAAACCAGGCTGGCAGCCACGAGCGCTCGCCATATCGCCGCCATGCGAAGAGCAAGCCCCCGAAGCCGACGATTAGCAGGGCGTTGATGGCGACGACGATAGAATAGCCCAGGCTGAACCGCCCCAAGAAAATCGCATTATCCGAAGTGTGCGACCACAGTAGCGGGATCAGTAGCAATTGGCAGAGCAGAGCCGGCAGCAGCGCCAATTGCTCGCGGCGCGCTACACTGGCGTCGTAACGGATTTTCATCGCTGGCAGCCACAAGCCGAGCAAAATGCCGACAGCCAGCATCAGCGTGAAAGCCGCTAGCGCCGCGGGCACAGTCAAATGGCTGAACCAGGTATCAGCCACTTGCGCCAGATACTCTTGCAGGCTGCGCTGGGCGACGCTGGGACGGTCGGCGGTGGAATTGAAACGGGTGACGATCGCTGGCGCAGTTACCATCACGGCTGCGCTGGCGGCTGTTGCCAGCCAACCGGCGCTCAATATCGGCAGGCAGCGCTCGCGCCACAGCTCGCCGGCGCGCCAAGCCAAGCCAATTATCACGCCCAGCCCCAGCAGCATGACAATTGAAAATGTCTCGGCGTAGCCCGCGATGAAGAAACACCAGACTCCACCGACAAGCGCGAATAGGCGGCGTCTTGGTGGTGATGCCGTGCTGACGCAATGCAATACCAGCAGCAAGTACAGTTGCAGCAAGACCAGGGGCAGGCTGTATTTCATGCTGGCGATGTACCAGTAATAAACCTGCCGCGTTAGTACGCTCGCGCAGACAGCGCCAACCAGCAAAGCCGACACTCCCACAGAAATTACCCATCTGCGCCTGCCAACTCCCAGCAGAGCTAAGGATGAATTTAAGAGCGCGGTTGTACTGACAAAGTGAAGGGCGAGCAGCAGCGCCGGGAAGATTTGCGCGACCGCCAAGCCAAAAGGTCCCAGCACTACGGCTGTAACAAGCGTTAAATAGCTGCCGTTGTTGTCGGCATTGCGCTGTCTCAGGATGAGCTGCCACATATCCCGTTGCGCGAAGTCGGTGATATGGCAGAAATCGTCTGTATATGGTCTGGTAAACCAGCCCAGCGCGGCGAAGAGCAGCAGCGGCGCGAGGCACAGCGCCAACAATATCGGCATTTGCAATCTGCGGAGGGCAATCACGTGTCAGCGACTTGTCTGGTGGGTTGGAGCGGCTTAGACAGCCACCTCCAGCGAGTCATGGAACTCTGCTTCTTCGACATTGCACAGCGCCAGCCCGCCATCTTCGTCAACTTCAATGCGCACGATGCTCGCCAAGCCAAACTCGCCAGTGAGGATGCCGTCCGAAAGGCGGTCTTCGATCTCGTTTTGGATCAGCCGCCGCAGCGGACGAGCGCCAAATTCGGGATTGTAGCCATGGTCGCCCAGCCAGCCCAGCGCGGAGTCGTCGGCTTCCAGCGTGATGGCGTGCTCCAGCAGCCGCTCGCGCACTTTGTTCAGCTCCAGGTCAACGATCTGCTTGATTTCGTCGCGGCTGAGTGAACGGAAGATGATGGTGGCATCAACCCGGTTGAGGAATTCGGGGCGGAAGAGGCGCTGCAACTGGTCGGTTACATTGCGGCTCATGTCTTCGTAGGCTTCGTCGTCTTCGCTGTTGATATCGCGGCTAGTGGTGAAGCCCAAGCCGGAGCCAGGCTTGATCAAGTCTGCGCCGACATTGCTGGTCATTACCAGCATGGCATTGCGAAAGTCGACGCGGTGCCCTCGCGCATCGGTCAAGGTGCCTTCTTCCATCATCTGCAGCAGCATGTTGAAGACTTCGGGGTGCGCTTTTTCCACTTCATCAAAGACGATGATGCTGTAGGGACGGCGGCGGACGGCTTCGGTCAGTTGCCCGGCATCATCATAACCGACATAGCCGGGCGGCGCGCCCACCAGCCTGGCGACCGAGTGCCGCTCCATGAACTCGCTCATGTCCAGTTGGATTAGCGCGTCTTCGCTGCCAAAAAGGAACTCAGCCAGGGCTTTGGTCAGTTCAGTTTTGCCGACGCCGGTGGGTCCGAGGAACATGAAGGAGCCGATGGGCCGGCGCGGGTCTTTTAAGCCGGCGCGGGCGCGGCGGACGGCGCGGCTGATTTTGACGATGGCTTCGTGCTGCCCCACGATGCGCTCGTGCAGCTGTTCTTCCATCTCCAGCAGCCGTTCACTCTCTTCGTTGGCGATGCGCGTAACGGGGATGCCCGTCCACATCGCCGCTACTTCGGATATATCGTCGGCAAGCAGGCGCGGTTGCCCGGTCTCGCCATTCCAGTTGACTCTGATATCGTCCAAGGTCGCCGAAAGCGACTGCTGACGCCGCCGCAAGTTATCCGCCTCGCCGTGCTCGCCAGCCATTTCAGCCAGCTCAATCTCGTCATCCATGCCAGCCAGCTCGTCCAGCACCCGCCGTACCGAAGCCGCGTCCGGGCTCTTGTACATGCGCAGGCGGGCGGCTGCTTCGTCTATGAGGTCGATGGCTTTGTCGGGCAGGTAGCGATCGGGGATATAGCGGGCGGAGAGGTTGGCGGCGGTTTCGATGGCGTCATCGGTGATTTCCACATTGTGATGATCTTGATAGGGCGACTTGATGCCCTGCAAAATCTCAATGGTTTCTTCGATGGTCGGCTCCGCCACCTGGATCTGCTGGAAGCGCCTTTCGAGCGCGGCATCGCTTTCGACATGCTTGCGATATTCTTCCAGCGTCGTCGCGCCGATGCACTGTAGCTCGCCACGCGCCAAAGCCGGCTTCAGGATATTGGCGGCGTCAACGCTGCTGCCAGCTGCCCCCGCGCCCACCAGCATGTGCACTTCGTCAATGAACAATATCGTATCCGATTTCTTCAGCTCTTCAATGACGCGCTTCAGCCGCTCTTCAAATTGTCCACGATACATTGTACCCGCCACCAGCGAGCCGACATCGAGTTGCAAGACACGCTTGCGCAGCAGGGGTTTTGGCGTTTCGCCTTCGACAATGCGCTGCGCCAAGCCCTCGACGATAGCTGTCTTGCCCACGCCCGGCTCGCCAATCAGCGCCGGGTTGTTTTTGCGCCGCCGGCTGAGTACCTGGATGACGCGCTCAATTTCCATTTCGCGCCCGACAACCGGGTCGAGCTTGCCCGACTCAGCCAGGCTGGTCAAATCGGTGGAGAGCTGGTCAACCAAAGGCGTGCCATTTTTGCGTGATGACTTGCCTTGTGAGCGCTGTTGGCTGCGCTGTGCCGATTGCACGGGGCTTTCTTGCAAGACCTTGCTGGTCTGGCGGCGGATTTCTTCGGGGTTGACGCCCAAGCGTCGCAAGACATCCAGGGCGATGCCCTCTTGCTGGCGCACCAGCCCCAACAGCAAGTGTTCCGTGCCAATATAATGATGCCCCATGCGCCGCGCTTCGTCGACAGCCAGCTCCAGCACTTTTTTCGTGCCAGGCGACAAATCCAACTGGGCAACGCCGCCGCGATATTCTGATGTCGACAGGCGCGAGACCAGCTCTTCGACGCGCCGCAGGTCCAAACCCAGGTCGCGCAATACCCGTCCAGCCACCCCGCCTTCTTCGCGCATTAAGCCCAAGAGCAGATGCTCAGTGCCGATCTGATGATGCCGCAGCCGCTCCGCCTCTTCCTGCGCCAGGCTCAATACGCGCCGCGCTCGCTGTGTGAAGCGTTCCATTTTGTTTGGCACGGTCTATCCCTCCATACATCAGCCAGCCAACGCGACTTACAGCCTGCCCATTATTTCCAATTATAGCAGCAACAAAAGTTTCGGGGCGGCTTGCGCAGCGGCAAGACCAACCAGCATGAACCAAGTTTAGCCGATGCCGAGCCAAGTTTCAACCGACAATACCTATGAGCTGCGTCAGAACTGACCAGGCGCTGAGGAAGGGCAAGGCAAGCGGAATCGCGATTCCACATGGGCTTCATCGTCTGAGTAGAACCAAGTAAATAACGAGACTTTGAATGCTCGTTTACCCCCACCCCAAACCCC
>VXNO01000097.1 GCA_009840575.1 Chloroflexota bacterium
AGCGCGCGCCTGATAAGCGCGAGGCCGCAAGTTCAAGTCTTGCCAGCCCCACAGGGCGATGCTGCGAAGAAGGACATCGCGAGCGAGATAGGCAGCCGGGGCTAGAGGGGACATAGCTCAGTTTGGGAGAGCGCCTCGTTTGCACCGAGGAGGTCAGGGGTTCGAGTCCCCTTGTCTCCACCACAACAATACAGCCAAGCACACCAGCAAATTGATACAAATTGACTTCAAAATCAGCGGCGGCGCAGCAGATAGAGTCTGCGTGCCGAATCCTCAACGGCTGCCGACTGGACGATCTCGTAGGCCTCCGCAAAGGCTCGTTCAAACCCGCTCTGTGAGTATTCGGTAAAAATATCTTCGCGCGCCGCTAGCAACTGCTGCACCTTTTTGTCCGCCTTGGGCACGAACTCAATAATCAGCCACTCTGCCATAGACGCGAAATAGCTGGCGATCTTGCCAAGCGGCAGGTTGTTGCTGATGGCGAGGTGATGCACCAGCGCCAGCGCCAGGAGGCAGTCGGCTTGGCAGCGCTGTCTCAGCCCGTCTCGTTCGCTGTTTGCCCAGCCGATCGCCGCGGAGGGGTTGCTGAGGTCGATCAGCAGCGGCTGGATAAAGGCGTCTTTGTCCTGCCTGGCTTGACGGTAGTTGGCTTCAACAGCGCCAGGGTCGCTGTCCAGCGAGACTGTATAGATGCCGCGCTGACTGGCGATGCGGCTGAAGACCCCAGTGTTTGCGCCCAAGTCCCAAAGGCAGCTTGGATTTGCCCGGTCGATGAAGTCGCTGACAAGCTGGCGCTTGCTGGTGAAGCCGCCCTCCTGATAGCTGTCGCCAGCATAATAACCCGCCCAGCCCGTCTGTTGATAATCCCAGCGCAGCCCCGCAATGGTCGAGCGCAGGTCTTTGGCGATATTCAGCAAGTCCTTTTTGCTGAGCCGCTTGCGCCGGGCATTGGCTGCCGGAGCTTCTGCCCCCCGATATCGCCTTTGCGCGCGGGCGTGCAGGCGCAGATGCAAGCCGAGCCCAAAGTTGAGCCAGGAGCGCCTCGGCAGCAGCGCCACCGCCAGATCGAGTGGGATGCCATCCAGATGCACGCGCAGCAACTGGCTGAGGCGAACATCCCGGTAACTCATCAACGCCAGCGGAGCCAGGAAGTGCTGACAGAATTGCTCGTAGGCATGCCAGGCTTGCCCCGGCTGGTAGCGTTCAAAAGACAGCGAATCGATAAACAGCGCTTTGCCAGCCAGAAACTGCACATTATAGGCGCTGGCGTCTTTGAGAATCATATCATGCGCCAGGCAACGCCTCTGCACATCCAGCGTCAGCAGCGCCGCGTCCTGCAATTGACTGAAAGACCATTCATAAGGGTAGCTTACCAATCGCAGTTGCCGCGGTTGCAAGACTTTGTATACGCCGGGATCCTTCAACAGTTCGTGGCCAACCTCTTCATGCGAAATCAGCAGCCCGCGCCCAAGCAGGTCGGCGTACAAGCCACCTTGCATGAGCTGGTCATACTGCTTTTGATAGCTGCGATTGACCTGGCGGTAAATGACCCCATCGGCAGCGAATACCGTGCCGCTGGGGTCGCGAAAGGACGCGCCGATTGGCTCAAACGATGTCATGCCTGCTCATTGAGTCTCGGCTCGGCCGGGTCGTCGTCATCTGCTTCTTCCTGCCCCGAACGGATGCCAAAGAGCGCCAGCAGCCGCGCCTTCCATAGACGCAGCGTCGCCAGCAGCCCCACGATGATGGCGAGCAGCAGTTGCACAATCAAACTGCCGGAGCCGGGGTCAAGGTAGGCGAATAAGGCGCGAGCCAGCCAGAGCCCGCCGGCAAACTTGACTATCTTTGTTATTTCACGCATGTCAATTTGCCTCGCTGTTCATCGCCAATCAGTTTCTTCGCAGGGCTTCTGCTGTTATTTCCCGCTGCCCAAACAGCACATACCCTTCCTCGACATGAAAGATGCGGTTTTCTTGCAGTTCCAAGTCTATTCCGAAAACATGGTTGAGCACCAAGGGGAATGAATTGACCAGTGTAAATGATGATGGAAGAGTAAACTCTTCAGATCTCGGCAGGTAGTAGCTGGCATAGGCATCGTAAAGGATCGTATTATCGTCAGCTCTGCCACTAAAACTCCGCAAGCAGTGACAGCCATGGTCGGCTTGGAAGATGATGACGGGCGGATTCTGCGACCCTTCTAGTATTTTATCAATCAGCCGCAAGAACTGCGAGTTGACAAAAGGCAATTCTGCCAGATATTCGTCTTGGGTGGGCGAGGTGTTATTGGTGATGATGTCGCCGTTTTCGTTGAAAGTCACATAGCTGTAGGGTTCCAGCAAGTGCATGATGGTGAAAGTCGCTTCGGGCATGGCCACGATCCTGTCGATGCTGTCGATTGTGGCGAGGAAGCGCTCGGCGGTCTTGCGTTTATAGGGCGTCGTGCTCGCTTGCGGGAAGAGATCTTCCAGTTGGCTGCGCACGATGCGCAGGGCGGTTGTGTACAGATACAGCGGCGCAAACTGCTGCCGGATATGCAAATTCTTTGGGGCAGCGCCCTTTTCCTGATCATGTTCAGCAAGGTCTTGAGCAGGCAAGCTGCTGTCCGCTGCGGATAGGTCAACAGTCCCAGCCGGACTATAGTCGCGAACGATATCCGCGTTTGGGCTGATGTACAAAAAGCCAGAAAGCAACTGGACATGGGTGTAGCCAAGCTGCTGCAGGCGGTGCGCGACTTCGTTGTTCGCTGTTGATAATTGCAGATAATCCAGGTTGCTGAATTGCGATGGATTGTCTTCAAAGTACCGCATGTTGAGGATGGACGGCAAAGACAAGACGGTAAAGGTATAATTGCTCCGGGCATGCGGCGCGATTACAAATCCGCGCTCTTGCAGCGCCTGGGTGAAATCGCTGTTGTCGTAGTCGATCTCGGAGAGCAGCCGCGCATCGCTGGGGTAGGCGTCCGGGATGATATAGTAGATATCGGGGCGTTCGGGCGAGTCCATGACTTTTTCTACAGCCGGCTTTTCCTGCCATGCCTGGTTATACACCGAGTTGACATCGGCATAACCTTGCGCGTCCAGGTGAACAGAGAGCAGGCTGAAGAGCTGCATCATCAGCAGCGCCACCGCGACCAGGTTGAAGGTCGAGGTGAAGCGGGCGTATGCGCGCCGCGGTATCAGCCGCAGACAGGCAAAGGCGATGGCAATCACGACTATAGCGCTGACGATGTTCCACACCAACAGCGAGCTGGGCATCACAAACAGGCTGTAGAGGTGCCCGCTGGTGGAGAAGTAGAGGCTGGCAATGGCGAGGAAGAAGGCATTTTTGTGCCGGTCGCGTGTGAAGTGGTTGGCTGCCAGGAAGGCGGCGGTTGTGGCGATGAGCATGGCGGCGATGGTAGGGACGACTTGTTGACTGTCTACCAAGCCGAAATTTGTAACATAGAGATGCAGGATGGGGTAAACGCCCACAATCCACAAATAAAAGGGGGATCTAGCCAGCTGTGACAATTGCTTCATGAGCTATCCGATAGGCAGTTCATCCGCTGCCTAAGATAATCTGACCCCGCATTTCAGAAAATACTTTATTCATGCAGGAATTCTTCCGTTACATCCACTTGTTCAAATAGCGCGTCATAGCGCTGTGGAATCGCCAACAAGCGATTATCCTGCAAGTCCAGACCTATGCCGAAGACTTCATTGAGTAGTATAGCGAAGGAATTGATCGTTGTATAGGGCTGTGGCAATTTGAGGTCGGTGCCTCCTGGCAGGTGATAGGCAGCATAAATGTCAAATACCCTGAATTCTTCGCTGGTATCATTGGTGCGTCCCAGATAGGTGCCGTGGTCGGACTGGAAGATGATCAGCGCTTGCCCGTCTGAAGCAGTCAGGATTGCGTCCAGTGTCTTTAAGTACATCTGGTTCACGAAATCGAGCTCAGCTTTGTAGGCTTGCTCAGAAGGAAACCAGGTTGGCTCGACGCTGTTGCCATTTGCGTCGAAGGTCAGCGGTCCGTGCGGCTTCATCAGGTGAGCGATGGTGAAGGTGGCTTCGGGGCGCCGGGTGATTCGCTCAAGTTCTTCAAGCGTCCCCAAAAAGCGGCGGGGAGAGTACAGACCGAGCGGCGTACTGCCGCTGGAAACGCGCAGGTCTTCAAGCAGCGGCTGCGCGATTCGCAGCAGCGTCGTCTCAAAATAGAACGGCGCGAAGGGCATTTGCAGGTTTTCATCATCAACCTTGAGCAGGTCAAGCGCCTGCGGCTCATTTTCGTGCCCCCATAGCGCCCGCTGTGGGCTGAGCTGACCTTCGTCCGGGTTCACGGTGATAGCGCCGTTGGCTCCGAACTCGATATTTTCATCGGCTAGCGGGCTGGGAAGCAGGAAGCCGGACATCAACTGCAAATAGGTATAGCCTTGTTCAAGCAGCAGGCGGGTAACCAGGTTGCTGGCGATTTCGATTTGCATATAGTCAAGGTCGGCTAATGCTGTCGGATTGCTTGCGTAATAGCGCATATTCAGCGTGGCGGCCAGGGAGTTCAACGTGGTGCCATAATTGCTCTGGGCATGCGGCGCGATAACGAAGCCGCGTTCTTGCAGCGCCTCGCTGAACGCGCTGTTATCGTAGCCGATCTCGGAGAGCAATTGTGCATCGCTGGGATAGCCGTCCGGGATGATGTAGTAGATATCGGGGAGTTCTGGCGAGTCCAGCGCTTTTTCTGTCGCCGGCTGATCCTGCCAAGCTTGGCTGTATACCAGGTTGGCGTCGGCAAATTGTCGCGCGGAAAGGTGAGCGGAGAGCAGGCTCACGAGCTGCATCGCCAGCAGCGCAGCCGCGATTAGGTTAAAGGGCGGGGTGAAGCGGGCGTATGCGCGCCGCGGAATCAGCCGCAGACAGGCAAAGGCGATGGCAATCACGACTATGGCGCTGGCGATGTTCCACACCAACAGCGAGTTGGGCATGACGAACAGGCTGTAAAGGTGCCCATTGGTGGAGAAGTAGAGGCTGGCAATGGCGAGGAAGCAGGCAGCCTTGTGCGGGTCGCGCGTGAAACGCTTGGCGAGCCAGTAGCCAAAGGTTGTGGCGATGAGCATGGCGGCGATAATATGGGCGACTTGGTTATCCTGCACCAAGCCGAAATTGGCGACATATAGATGAAGGATTGGGTAGATACCCACAATCCACAGATAGATAGGGAGGCGCGCTAGCCGAAATAGTTGTTGCATGGAAGCCTCTGCAAGCCAGGTCAAGCATAGAACAAATGTACTCTAGTATAATTATTGGTAGTGGTCACTTGGTAAGTGATGCGACCTCGCGATTGTATTCAATGATG
>VXNO01000089.1 GCA_009840575.1 Chloroflexota bacterium
AGATAAATTTCTGCTTCGGCGGCTAGGCGCTGGGGTGGATGCGACCGTCGCGCAGGTTGATGACGCGGTCGGCATAGTCATCGGCGATCGGGTCGTGGCTGGAGAGAAAAATTGTGATGCCCGCTTGACGCACAAAATCACCCAGCGCCGCCAGGATGTCGTGCGTGGTCTCGCTATCGAGCTCGCTGGTCGGTTCATCAGCCAGGATAAGCTGCGGCTGCGCGACCAGGGCACGGGCGATGGCGATGCGCTGCTGCTGCCCGCCCGACATTTCATAGGGGCGATGGTCGTAATAATCCAGCAAGCCGACCAGCTCCAGGCAAGCCAGGATGCGCTCGCGCCGGTCGCTGCGCGGCACCCCAGCCAAGCGCGCCATAACATCGAGGTTTTCATAGGCGGAGAAGCTGGGCAGCAAGCCCATCTGTTGGAAGACAAAGCCGATGCTGCCGCGCCGCCAACGGGTGCGCGCCGCCTCGTCCAGTTGTGCCAGGTCTTGGTCGTGAATCCAGACCTTGCCGCTGGTTGGGTCATCCAAGCCGCCTAGGCAATTCAGCAAGGTGGTCTTGCCGCTACCTGAGCGCCCGCGCAGCAGCACGAATTGCCCGCGCTCGACCTCGAAGCTCACATCTTGCAGGGCATGCACCGCGCCTGAATCACTCGCGTAGACGCGCCCAAGCGCCTGGGTGGCGATGGCTGTATCGCTCATGGTTGCCGCCTGCGCAGCCACTTGCGCCCGCGCCCGTTTTCGCCAGCGCGGATCTCACGCTGTAGCTGGATCTCGGCTTGCGACGAGGTCTGCTGCAGGTTCTGGGCGGGTCGGATGAGGATGCCGCCATCAGCCGTCATTTCCATCTCGACGCGGTTTTCAAAGCCCAGCTCTTCGCGGAATTGCTTGGGGATCTGCAAGCGCCCGCTGCTATCCATGACGATGAGCTCTTCGAAGCGGTCTTCCCAGTTTGCTTCGGCGTTGGCATCGGCTGTTTCCTGGCTATCAGCGCGGCGGCGGACTGTCTCGCTGGCCAGCTTGCCATCGCGGATTGCCACCACCCGCCCGACGTGCTGGGCGATTTGCGGGTCGTGGCTGACGATGCAGATGGTCAAGCCGTCTTCGCGGTTGAGCCGCTGGAAGAGCGCATAGACCTGGTCGGATGTCGCCGAGTCCAGTTCGCCGGTGGGCTCGTCCGCCAGCAGCAATTTCGGTTCGTTTGCCAGCGCCACAGCAATGGCAACGCGCTGCTGTTCGCCACCCGAAAGCTGCAAGGGTTTGTGGTCGTAGCGGTCGCTGAGCTCGACCTTGTCCATGAGCTCGCGGGCGCGCCTGTCGATATCGCCACCGGCTCGCCCCGCCAAAGTCATCGGCAGTTTGATATTGTCCAGCGCCGATAAATAGGGGATGAGGTTGCGGCTGCCCTGCTGCCAAACAAAGCCGACTTCGACCTGGCGGTAGTTGGTCAGTTCGCGCGTGGAGAGCTTGAGCAGATTTTCGCCATCGACCAGCACAGTGCCCGCCGAGGGGCGCGTCAAACCGCCCAGCACATTCATCAAGGTGGTCTTGCCGCTGCCACTCGCGCCGACGACGCCGACCAGCTCGCCTTGCTTGACGGTGAGGTCCAAGCCTTGCAGCGCCATGACTTCAATATCGGCGACTTTGAAGATTTTGTATAAATCCTGACAGATGACAAAAGCGCCATTATCGGGCATCGTTGCGCTCGCTCTGGCTTTTGCTGGCTCGGACAGAGCCTAGTATAGCGCGTAAACTATCAGGCACAAAGGGCGCAGAAATTTTTCGCAGGTCATGCCCACCTAGACCACTCCCCGCATCGTCTCGGCGCGCAGGTGGTCGACGACGGCGCGCAAGGCTTCGGCATGGGTCGCGCCTTCCGCCAATGCCGCCTGGTAGGCTGCCAGTTGCCGGTCGGAGCTGGTGCCTTTTTCCAGGATTTCGTGCACATACTCGACTTCTGCGCGGGAGCCGAGATCGTCCACGACATCGTCAATCAGCTCCAGCAGCTCCAGCGCCAAGGAGCGCATGGGCACAGCTTGGCGCTTGCCATAGTCGACCAGGCTGCCATCCAGCCCCCAGCGCACGGCGCGCCATTTGTTCTCGGCGATTAGCTCGTTAGGGTAAATGCGCCAGCTGAGATTCTGGTTGCGCAGTTGGATCAATTTGGCGACCAAGGCTTGCACCAGCGCGACGATGGTAACCGCTTCGTCGACCGTCGTGCAGATATCGCAGACGCGCACCTCCAACGTGCCAAAATCCTCGTGCGGGCGGCTGTCCCACCAGATTTTCGTGTAATCCGCCTTGCCATCTTTTCGCCCCTTGCCCAAGGTGCCCACCTGCCCGAATGTATCGATGAGGCGGCTGTATTCGCTGAACGAGGCGAAGATGGGCGGGATGCCCGTGCGCGGTAGCGCCTCAAAGATGATGCTGCGGTAGCTCTTTAAACCGGTCGGATCGCCGTGCCAGAAGGGCGAGCTGGTCGTCAAAGCCAGCAGATGCGGCAAAAAATAGCGCAGTTGATTTTGGATATCGACCAGCAAATCGAGCTGGGGCGGCGTCGTGCCAAAGCCGACATGCACATGCATGCCAAAGATCAGCATCTGGTTGGCCACCGCCTGCATATAATCCTTGAGATCGTCGTATCGTTCGCCCTGGTTGGCCAGTTGCTCTTCCCATTTTGAGAAAGGGTGGGTGCTGGCGGCGACGATGGCATAGCCGTGCCGCATCGCCACCGCGTCCACCGCGCTGCGCAGGCGGATCAACTCCGCGCGGATTTCACCCACATTGCGGCAGATTGCGCTGCCGATCTCGATCTGCGATTGCATGAACTCCGGCTTGACCTGCTCGCCAATCTGACGCAAGCCCTCATCGTGCAGCAACTGCTGGACAGCCGCCGCCAGATCGCCCGTTTTCGGGTCGATCAGCTGATATTCTTCTTCTATCCCCAAGGTCAATGGCGCTGCATGCATGACCTCACCTCACACAATATCGATTGGTTTAGCAAGACAGATAGTAACACAAGTCACTGGCAACACATAAAACTGAATGAAGTTCTGCCCAGGCCAATCGCCTCAAATATTCTGCGCCTCTGTGGTGAATAAAGTTCAAGCACTTACTTGTGTTTACTTCTGTGTTCTTTGTGGTTAAATATCGCCAAAACGAGCCAGGACAAACCGAACATGATCATCAGCGCATTTGGTGACGAAACCGCCAGCGACTTTGCTGAGCAATTGTGCATATTGGCCGACTTGAACATCCGCCATATCGATGTGCGGGCGGCTTGGGATGTCAATTGCAGCCTGTTCACCGACCAGCACATCACGCGCCTCCGCTCGCTTTGCCAGGCGCATGGCGTAGAAGTCGCCTGCATGGGCAGCCCCATCGGCAAGTCGCCGATAGACGCCGACATCGCCATAGAAAGCG
This sequence comes from Chloroflexota bacterium, assembly GCA_009840575.1. Lineage (GTDB taxonomy): Bacteria > Chloroflexota > Anaerolineae > Aggregatilineales > Phototrophicaceae > UBA6055. The sequence continues at coordinate 3,428 of VXNO01000089.1, forward strand.
AGCGGCTCAAGACCATCGGCGCGACTGCCCAGGCGCTGGGCACGCGCAAGATCCGCATCTTCAGCTTTTATCCCGCTGGCGCGCAGGATACCGCAGCGTTGCAGCAGTCCATCGATCGGCTGGGCGCGCTGACCGGTATCGCCGCTGAGCAGGGCTTGCAGCTGCTACTGGAGAACGAGAAAGGCGTCGTGGGTGATTTGCCCGAGCGCTGCCTGGCGCTGCTGCAAGCCATTGACTCGCCGCATTTCCGTTTTATATGGGATCCCGCCAACTTCGTACAATGCGGCGCTGCACGGCATGTCGAGCAGTGGTGGGACGCGCTGCGCCCCTACATCGGCTACATCCATATCAAAGATGCCAAGCTGCCCGAGGGCGCGAATGGACAGGGGCGCTCGCAAGTCACTGTGGCTGGCGGAGGCGATGGGCAAGTGGCGCTCTTGCTGGCGCGGCTGCGTGATTGGGGTTATGCCGGTGTGCTGTCGCTGGAGCCGCACTTGCTGGAAGCGAGGCACTCCAGCGGCTTCAGCGGCGCGGACGGCATGGCGATGGCGGTGGCTGCCCTGCGCGAATTGATGGCAGAAGCTGGCATCCGCGAGGGCTAGGCGAAGAACGATCTGTGTAGCACAAAGGGCGCTGTAGGGACGAGGCGGTGACTCGTCCGTCGAGTGCCAACCATAAAGTTTGTTGCCTTTGATACCAGGCAGGCTTAATCGGCTGCGCGCGCTTTTGCCCTGCCAATTCCCCGCCGCCTGCACTATGATTGCCGTAATATGCCCAGCGGGACGGGAAGCAGCCCATGCACAACTCCGTTGATGACTTGCAGCAAGCGCTCAGCCAGCACGATTACATCGCCGAGCGCGGCTTGTCGGTGGCGATTTACCTGGCGCTAAAGACGGGCAAACCGCTCTTCCTGGAGGGCGATGCCGGCGTCGGCAAAACGGAAATTGCCAAAGTGCTGGCGGAAATGCTGGATACACAGTTGATCCGCTTGCAGTGTTATGAAGGTCTCGATATCAACACCGCCGTCTATGAATGGAATTATGCCGGGCAGATCCTGCACCTGCGGCTGATGGAGCGCGAGGGCTTATCACGCGAGGACATGGAAAGCGAGCTGTTTTCGCCACGTTTCCTGCTCAAGCGCCCGCTGCTGCAAGCCATCGAAGGCAGTCAAAACGGGGCTGCGCCAGTCTTGCTGATTGATGAGCTTGACCGCAGCGACGAGGAATTCGAAGCCTTCCTGCTGGAGCTGCTCTCCGACTTTCAAATCACCATCCCTGAGCTAGGCACATTAAAAGCCGCGCAGCCGCCCGTGGTCGTCGTAACCTCCAACCGCACCCGCGAGATCCACGATGCCTTGAAGCGGCGTTGCCTGTACTTTTGGATCGACTATCCGCAATTTGCTAAAGAACTGCGGATCGTGGAGCGAAAAGCGCCTGATGTGCCGCCGATGCTGGCACGGCAAATCACCGCCTTCATCCAGGATATGCGCTCGCTGGAACTTTTCAAACGTCCGGGCATCGCCGAAACCTTGGATTGGACCGCCGCTTTGATCGCGCTCGACCAACGCGAACTCTCGCTGGAAGCCGTGCAAGATACACTGGGCGTCATATTGAAATACCAGGACGATGTCGAAATGCTGGATGCCGCCACCATCCAGAATATGCTCGAACGGGCCCGCGTCGAAGCGCAGCGGGCTAGCTGAGGTCGCGCAGTGAACCCCCCTCGGTCCCTCCGACAAGTCAGGGGGAGGCAAGATATGCGCGGTTTCGAGCATAAATTGCAGCGATTTGTCCCGCCAGCCTCCCGTTTGAATCCCATTCGCTGCGAGGTTAAAGCCCCCGCCCTCATTTTGGG
>VXNO01000166.1 GCA_009840575.1 Chloroflexota bacterium
CCCCGTCCCCTACCCCGAAGCATCGGGGAGGGGAGCTAAGGCAGGCGGAATCGTGCTTCTGTATGGGTTTCGCTGTCTATGCGAATGCGCGTTGAAACCTTCCCCTCAATGCTTTGGGGGACCGAGGGGGTAGACCACTAGCAGCAAACTTTACAATTTCCATTCTCAGGACTTACTTGGTCTTACTGACGCAGAATCTCCGTGCTCTCTGCGTCTCTATGGTGAATTACGCGCAGAATGCCGCTGCAAATTGCGTATAGATTGCCTGGCAGGCCGCGACCGATTCCAACTCCACCCATTCTTCGCGGGCATGCGCGCCGGCACCAGCGGGACCCAGCACGACCGTCGGCAAACCAGCCGCCGCAAACAGCGCCGAATCCATCCACCAGGGGCAGCCGATGAGCGCGGGTTTCCGCTTCAAGCGCGCAGCCGCCACAGTTTGCAGTTGCCGCGCCAGGGGGTGCGCCGCGTCAATTGCGTAGGGTGGCCGCGAGAAAATCGCCTGAACACTGGCGCGGAATTGGCTATCGGCTGCGGCAATGCCGTCCAGGATGTGTTGCGCTTGCGCCAGCACCCGGGCAGCGTCTTCGCCGGGGATGGTGCGCCGCTCGACCAGCAGCTTGCACAGCGCCGGATACATGGAGATTTCTTCGCCGCCTTGGATCATCGAAGCATGCAGAGAGCCGCTGCCTAGCAGCTCGTGAGTCGGCTCGGCGCGCATTTTCTCATCCAGCGCCGCCAGCTCGACCAGCACCTTGCCCATTTTGGCGATGGCATCGACGCCTTGTTCGGGCAGGGAGCCATGCGCCGCGGTGCCCTGCGTTTCAAACTCCAGCCAGACAAAGCCGCGATGGGCGATGCCGATATCCAGCGCGGTCGGCTCGGCGATGAGCACGGCATCGGCTTGCCAGCGCGCCCAGTCCGCCAGCAGCGCTTCGGTGCCGATGCTGCCATATTCTTCGTCAGCGACAGCGCTCAGCAGCACATCGCCGCGCAGCTGCATGGATTGCGCCGCCAGCAGCGTCAGCATACAAGCCGCCAGCCCGCTTTTCATGTCGTATGCGCCGCGTCCATAGAGTCGCCCACCACGTATCTGGGACGAAAATGGCGCGTCCATGCCAGCCACGCCGACTGTGTCCGTATGCGCATTGAGCATGAGCGATTTGCCGCCGCCACTGCCCGGCGCGCGCAGGATGACATTCGGGCGTCCCGACACTGTTGGCTGCACGATGACATCCAACTGCCTGGCGCGCCCCCAGTTGGCGATGTAATCGGCAATCTGCGCTTCGCCCGCGCCGCCCGGCACGAGGTCGGGATTAACCGAGTCGATGGCGACCAGGTCGGAGATGAGCGTGTGGAGTTCGTTCATGGCATTTTCTGCGGCTATATCATCCATAAAGCAAACGCTGGGCGCAGTTAGTCCTTGCGCAACTGCCCTTTGACATCCAGCAGTTTCAGCAAGAATCGGCGCGGGTCGGCTGGCTTGGGCAGGGGCAGCAGGCGCAGCGGCTCAATGAAGTCGCTAGCAAACGCGCCCTCGCTGATGATGCGGTTGAGCAGCTTGCCAGTGTCATTGTATTGCATCAGCGCGGCGTTCAGGTAGTCATCATTGCCAGTCGCTTTGCATAGCTCGACAGCCGCCAGCAGCGCCTCCAGGTTGTGCACCAACATGCCGATTTTGTAGCGGTATTCGGGTTCGTTGGATTCGCCGCGGCGCGTGATGGCGTCCAGCAGGTCGTGGCTGGTCTGCACGAGTCGGCGGGCATCCAGCGGGATGGGCAGGCGGCAGCGCTCAATGTAATCGGCATAATCGAAGAAAGGCGGATGGCGGGTCTCGCGGCTGTTGTTGAGGATTTGCTTGCCTTCGCGGGGCAGGTAGGCGTTTTCGCGCAATGTCCGCAGGCGCGCCTCGATATCGCCTTGGCTGCGCGCGGTCAGGTAGCGCCGCGTATGCTTGTAGGTCAGCAGGGTATTGAGCGTGTAATGCCCGTCAAAGACAGGATATACAAAGGAATCGATGGCGTTGCCGCCGATATTGGAAGCCTTCAAAAAGCCTTTGCTGCCCGTAACCAGCAGGTTCTGCGACAAAATCTCGTTGCACTTGAGCAGCAGCCAGGACTTGAGCATGATGCCGTGAAATTGCAGGAAGGGGCTATCGCTGAAGGCCAGCGCGCGGAAGAAAGCGAAATTAATCAGCGCCGCTTGCTGCGTCAAATTGTAGAGCTGGCGAAAGACATTGCTGAACTGGATGGGGTTGTTCTGAAATATCCTCTTTTGCGACAGGTGCTCGATGGCGGCGGGTAGCGAATCATCGACCATCTTCACGCCCATGTAGGCGCAGTGATACTTGGACGGCAGCGCCATCCGCTGCAAAATCTCCAGCCCGCGCCCCTCCAGCCCGATGAGCGTGGCGGGACCATCAATGTCGTACTTCGTCAGCACCATGCTTTTCAGCACATGCGTTTCCAGCCGCTGCCAATTTTTGGTGCTGCTGTGTGGCATGGCGAAGAGTGAAATTGAGCGTGGACCACTGGCAGAGGGGTCGACCTTTGCCAGCACCGAGTGATAATCGGCGTGCCAGGAATTATTGATGAGCCACTTCTGCCCCTGCAAGTGGTACTGCTTGCCGCCCGCATCGGCGATGGGCGTGGCGCGCGTGCGGATGCTCAGCAGGTCGGTGCCGGTGTGCTCTTCCGTCCAGGCCAAGGTAAATATCTTGCCTTTCAGCTTTGCCGCCAGTTCATATTCTTCCGCGGCGACCAGCATCATGTAAGCCAGTCCGCTAGCGGCGCAGGCGGTCATATAACTGGGGTCGTTTTGAAAATGGCGCGTGGCTGCCAGCATGGAGCCCATCAAATTGAAAGTGGGGTAGACATTGTCCAGCACATCCATCATGCCGGCGCGCAGCCGCTCATAATCCAAAATCTCGCCGAACTGCGGGTCGCTAACTGTGTGCATTTTTGCGTTCTTTGTCATCGTAGATGAACTCGCGCTGGAAGGGCGGGCGAATATCCAGCCTGCCGCCATAGCCGACCACGCCGCCATCGCTATCGTCACGGTAGCCAGCGACGAGGTCGCGGACTGTGAGGTCATCGAGCTGCTGGATTTTCATAAGGGCAAGCCTTTACGGCGACTCAAGCGGCAGGATGACGATTATTGATTTCGCTTGGCAGTTTGTCAAGTTGCTGGCGGAGTGGTGAAGCCCACCTCGGTGGCTGATGAGTCGATTCTTGGTTGCCTTGTCAATATCAGCTATACTATGTCCAGCATAGATACCAGCTTGCGAGAAACAACATGGCAGTCAACACAGAGACACGGCTCACACAGCTTGAAACGCGCTCCGAAGAATATGTCAAGAAAAGCGATATATCCGCGACACTGGCGCGGCTTGAGGGCAAAATCGGCGAACTGTCGACTGCGCTCAATTACCAGAAATGGATCCTTGGGCTGCTCGTGCTAGGTCAACTCTTCATGCTGGGACGATTGTTTGAAATCATCTAGGGCGCAAGCCGCGCGCCGCCAGCGACGAGGTCGCGGACGGTGATTTCGTGGAGTTGGATGTTCATAAAGGCAGCTCAAGATTGCCTACCCTTCCATAATAAAGCATCGCTGCCTCTTTTGACAATTTGCGATTTCGGACGAGAAGGCACGATTCTTGGGTGAAGCTACCAGAGATGGCGGGCGGCGCTTAGATAGACGAGGCAACGCTCATCTTCAATGGTGTCTCGCGCAGCCGCGCCAAGCGAATAATGATCGTTTACAAACCAGAGGAAGGCATGCGTATCCAGCAGGCAGTTCATTCCATATAGTCGGCGAAGTCTTCGAGCGGTTCATCAAAATCGTCGGACATCCATACCTGCCCGCGGGCGCTGCCAGCTTTGCGCGGTTTCCTCGCCATCACTGGGGTCGGGACGAGCTTTACAACCCAGCCATTCTCCGCGGCGATAAAGACCGCCTTGCCTTTATGCGCTTCTGACAGAAGCTCATTCAAGCTGTTTTGCGCTTTTTCAACGTAAATAGCCACTCCCACTGATGAGCCACTGCTTGATTGCCTTGACAATAGCAACTATACTATGCTTAGTTCACTGGGACGATTGTTTGAAATCATCTAGGGCGCAATGTGAGGGAGCAGATGACGAGCAAAGAAAATGTGTTGATTGCCGTCGTCGCAGCTGCTGGCGAGACTGGGCTGGATCGAGTGCAGCTGCAGAAATCAATGTTTTTGGCGGGTGAAGAATTTGGTGGATACTTGCCATCGGACTTCTATCAATTCCGACCCTATATGTACGGACCTTTCTCGCAGGAAATCTACAGCGATGTCGAGAGGCTGTCTGACGGCTTGGCGGTAGAAACGTTTACTGACGAGCGTGGGCGCGCATCTTACCGCTTGCCGCATGAAGCCAGCGCCGGGCTGTCCAGTTTGTCAGACGATCTGGAATCAGGCATCAGACGCATTGTCGCCTGGGTGCAGAGCATGCCCTTCGATGAACTCGTGCGCGCAATCTATTTCCTGTATCCTGAGCAACAGCGGAACAGCGTCTTTCCTGACTACTCTGATGAGAAGGCGCAAGAAGAGAGCTTTCTGCGTGGTTTTGCTGAAATCGCAGCCGGCGGCGGTCGACCAGCGCTTGACCTGGCGGACGAACTCTTTGCGGAGACGGTGGATGGCTAGGCAAGTCCGCGCCCTGGCTGATTTTGAGCGGCAACTAAAGAAACTAAGCAAGAATCGTTACCAACTACTATCAGACTATAGAGACTTCGTTGTGAATCTGGAAGCGTCCCGGCAGCAATGGCAGCGCGTTGCAGGTGTTGGAGACGCGCCGCTTTGGACGGCTCGTATGCAGGATAGCTCATCGAGTCGCGGCAAGAGCGGCGGCTTTCGCATCTACTTCTTCGTAACTGATGCGGTTATCTGGCTGGTACACATTCAACTGCGCAAGGACGGCAAGACAGTGCCTGGCTGGGCGCTCCTGCGCGCGCTGAAACTGGCTGGATTGTGGCCGTCAAAGTGAGTTGTCCAACAAATAACTGACGTCGCCATCGTCTCGGTAGCTAGAGACGAGGGCGTGGACAGTGATTTCTTGGAGATGGATTTACACTACAGATTCTTTAACCTAGGCTCCCCAGAAAGTTTAAATTCGAGGATGGAACTATGTCTGCGAAATAACATACTGCCCTCACAATATGGCGCATCTTTACCGTATGGGTAGAGTTTATATTGAAACATTTCCCCAATGCGAAAAATATGCTGCTTTGTCGT